>JAKAAI010000064.1 GCA_021797055.1 Thermoplasmata archaeon
TATGGACCGACGGGGAATTGAACCCCGGACCTCTTCCATGCCAAGGAAGCGATCTACCTCTGATCTATCGGCCCGTTTTTGTGGAAGGTAGTCGGGAATGCGAAATAAAGTATAAAAGTTGCCGACCTTATTTAAAGTGCAATGAAATTAATTTCTTTTTGAATTAACAATATTTTTATTCGAATATTGTATGACATTACAGATACCTTATTATCAGGTATTGTTTAGAGGTTAAGAATGGCGCAATTTACCCTAAGAAGAACAAAAATGAGAAAACCCATTTCCAAGACATCTGGAAATGAGAATCTCGATCTTATAGACAGATACGATATTATTGGAACTACGGGTTCCGTTGAGATCCAATGGGACAGGGAAAAACTGGAAACGATATACTGTGTGGTCGAACCCCAGCTGAACGAGATAGAAAGAGCGTTCCTTAATGCACTTCCTAGAGAAATGCAGATGGTTATTCCAAACATTAAAGGTTACCTGAACACTTTTGAGGGATTTGATATCGGTAAGGTACTGGATGATTATATAGAAGCATATCAAGTAAGGCTTTCCGAGCAGTCAAAAGATAAGATCAAGTATTATCTAAGAAGAGATTTCGAAGGTCTTGGTGTAATTGAGGTAATAGTGAGAGATCCATACGTGGAGGATATTTCATGTGATGGATATAACGTTCCATTATTCGTATATCACAGAAAATATGGATCGATAAAGACAAACATAAATTTCCCTGATCCTGCTGTACTCAATTCATTTGTCATTAAGCTGGCTCAGATGTGCAACAAAGACATATCCGTAGCCGAGCCAATACTTGATGGTTCAACTCAACAGGGACATAGAGTCCAGGCAATCTATGGAAGTGAGATATCCACTCGAGGTTCCACATTTACAATGCGACTTTTCAGGGAGCGTCCTTTCACCCCTGTGGAACTTATAAAATATGGAACTGCAAACGCTGAAGTGGTTACTTATTTCTGGTATATGATTGAGAACCTGAGTTCAGCACTTATTGCAGGTGTACCGGCAGTGGGAAAAACATCAACGCTGAATGCATTACTTATGCTGGTTCCACCAAACACTAAAATATTCAGCATAGAGGAGACCAGGGAGATAAACATACTTCATCAGAACTGGGTTGCGACATCCACAAGAGAATCAGATTTTGACACTAGAGATAACGGTCTCGCAAGGATCGATATGTTTGAGCTTGTGAAAATGGCAATGAGGCAGAGGCCCACATACATTGTCGTGGGAGAGGTAAGGGGAAGAGAAGCATCTTCGCTCTTCCAGGCCATGGCAACCGGTCATACAACGTATTCCACAATACATGCCGATTCTATGGAGGCTACTGTGAATAGACTGGAGAGCGCCCCTCTAAATATACCGAGAATTATGCTGACTTATCTAAACACTGTTATATTCAACAAATTCATAAGAAGCGGCGATTCTGTCGTAAGGAGGATAACGGAAGTGGATGAGATGTCCGGTTTCGACAATGAGACGAATGAAGTCATATACAACAAAGTTTTCACATATGACGCATTCAAGGGCAAACATTCATTTTCAGGATTCAGCAATCTCTACAAGAAAATCCAGTTCTCACGCGGCCTTACATCCGCGAAGTTCAGGGAGGAATTTGATTTCAGAAAGAAGCTTCTGGAAGAGATGGTTCGATCCGATCTGATAAACTATATCCAGATTTCAAAGGTGATCAATAATTATTACAAAGATCCTGATTATGCAATGAAGATGGCAACTGGAGAAGTAACATGACCGAAGGAGACGGATCCGAGGAGATTAACCAGAGAATTCAAACCAGAAGAAAACCACGGCAGCGAAAGCCGGTCATGTCTAAAGAACCGGTTGAGCCTGAATCCACACTTCATGATGAACCTGCAAAAATCGAGGAAACCTTGCCTAAGGAACCTGTTCCAAAATTCGAACAGATGCAGGAAACTGAGGGATTAAAACAAACTGAAAACGAAACTTCGGAATCCTTAGCCGGAGCTGAAAAAGAGACTTCGTCTGAGCCAGTGGAAGACATACTCTCCAGACAAGAGGATTTAACTGAGAAAGAAAAAGCTGAACCTGCTCAAACTTCAGTTCCGCCAGCGGAAGAATCCACTGTACCATCAGGAAAGAAAGCTGCAAAGGCAAAGAAAGAAAAAAAACAGAAAAAGGAAAAAAAGAAAAAAGCAGAGGACACGTCTGGTTCAGATACAAGCCTTCCGGCAGTTCCAAGTACAGCGGTTACAGATACAACGAAGAAGCCTAAAGGTATCAGTATATTCAGATTCACCAAGAAAAACGAATCCATAAGGCGCGCAAAGGAAGAGATAGAACAGAACCAGAGAAGGCTTTTTGGGACCGTGAGACCGGACCCAGTTTCCATACAGAGAATGACGAGGCCCCTGAGTGCCAGAACTACAATTGTTCAGAAGGTGTCGAATGTTCCAAAAATTCCAGGGCACATGAAAGTAGCACTGGCACTTTTCAGGGATTATTACACTCTTAGACCTATGAATCCAAAACTTGAAGAGAGTCTTCGTAAGTCAAAGATGCCCTATTCACCTGTTCAGTATATGTCAATGGTAACTCTATTCGCTCTCCTGTTTGGATTTATCGGTATGATAGCACTGGGCGTTGCCTATTACTTCATTGGAACCACTGCGTTATTCGGAGTGCCGGTTGTCGTGATCGGTGCCCTCATTGTTTATCTTCTCGGAGCAAGCATTCCATCATCAGCGATAAACAAGAGAAGGAAGAATATCGATACAAGGCTGCCAATGGCACTTGCATACATAGCCACTATGGCATCCGCGGAGGTGCCGGTAGAGACCATCATGTATGAGCTCGGGAAAAGTCCTCAGTATGGTGAAATAGCCAAGGAAGCTAGGGCAATATCAGCTTCTTCAAGACTGTTCGGAAATGATATTGTCACCGCTCTCAGGGAGGAGGCAAAATATTCTCCGTCTTTGAAGTTCGCTGAGTTTCTGTCAGGTATAACTGCTACTGTTACCTCTGGAGGGAACCTTAAAGACTATTTCACGATGAAGGCCAAGCAGTTTCAGTCTGAGCTCAGCACCCTGATAAAGCAGAACTCAGAATCTGTTGGAGTGCTTGCAGAGAGCTATGTGACAGTAGGTGTCGCATTTCCCCTTATGATGATCGTTATACTGGGGGTTCTTGCTGCTCTATCACCTTCCTCAGGTGGCGTCATAACAGTTCTTTACCTGATTGTGCTTATGATGGTTCCGATGATAACATTTGTATTTGCCTTCCTTATTCAGAGCACTATTAAGGAGGTCAACATATGAAGAAAAAATACATTGCCTTGCTGATGTCATATATTGCTGCCCTTCTTTTCACGCTTATCTATCTTCTCATATATATAAGACAGCCGAGCTTTGGTTTCAATGTTCTTGTAGTGGGTTCTGTAATATTTGCAGTTATTGCAATACCATATGGATTCTTCGATAATCTGGAGATAAGGAGGGTATACGACGCAGAGAGGAGAATTTCTGATTTCCTCAGGGATATAGCGGAATATACAACCTTCGGAATGCCGATATCAGAATCGATTGTCAGGGCATCAACAGCAGATTATGGCGCTCTGACCGAGGAGGTCAGGAGGGTTGCTGCTCTGATATCATGGGGCGTGCCGGTAGAAGAGGCAATGGTTGATTTTGGAAAAAAGTTTAATTCACAGGATATTGAAAGGGCGGGCACCATTATAATCAGGGCTGCAGAGAGCGGAAGCAACATATCAGATGTCATGAGCATGGTTTCGGAATTCACCTCACAGATGCAGCTTCTCAGAAACGCAAAGTTTGCTGAAATGAAGAACTACACAGCTGTCATGATGATATCTTTTGGTGTGTTCCTTTTCGTCATACTGGTCCTTGACATTGACTTCCTTCCGCAACTTGGTGCATCACATGGGGCGGGAGGCTTTGGATTACTCGGAGGTGCGAATGTTGGTCCGATCAAGAACATATTCAATATAGGTATGATCATGCAGGGCGGTGGATCCGGCGTTCTTTCAGGAGTGCTCAGGGATGGAAGAATAAGTTCTGGTTTCTTCCTTGCTGGAGTTCTGGTACTGGTAAGCGTTGTTATCCTTCTGGGTATTGGGGCGGTTTAGAATGTTCAAAAAGAAAGAACGAGTTATAACAACTCTTGATAAGATGGAGATCAAGCTTAATGATACAAGCAGTCCGGATGATCTTTCCTTTGAGGAAATTGAGCCAGGAATGGTATATACCAGGGTCTTCCAGAACAAGAACACCGGCGAGATCAACATAAATGTTATTGAACCATTTGTTGATGATTCTGAAAAGGAAATAATTGAGAAATTGAAAAATTACCTTGTAAACCTTGCAGCCTTCAATGGAACAGCAACAAAGGACAGAAAGAAGGATTTTGAATCGTATTTTCCAGTTGCACTGGAGGATCTTGATATCAGGCTCGGGGGCCAGCAGGGTCCAGTTATAAAATACTACGTTGAAAGGGATGTCGTAGGATACGGAAGGATTGATGCACTGATGAAGGATCCGAGCATTGAGGATATATCATGCGACAGTTCAACGGTTCCGGTATTTGTTTTCCACAGAGAACATGGATACATCATGTCGAATGTCAAATTCTCTGATGATGCAGAACTCAACAGATATGTTAAGAAGCTGATTCAGGATTCTGGAAAGCACATATCCATTTCAATACCGATCATAGACGCAACACTCAGGGATGGCTCAAGGATCCAGGCTTCATATGGAAAATTCATAACAAACAATGGACCTGCCTTTACCATCAGGAAATTCAGGGCGAGCCCACTTTCGCCTATAAGCCTTGTCATGGCAAAGTCTGTGTCGGCAAAGATATTCGCTTATCTGTGGGTTCTGACTGAATACGGTTCAAACATGATGGTTGCAGGCGGCACAGGTTCGGGGAAGACCACGCTCCTCAATGCAATACTGCTTTTTATACCACCACAGATGAAGGTAATCAGTATTGAGGATACAAGAGAGATAAACATACCCCATGAGAACTGGATATCCGGTGTTACGAGACCGGGTTTCGGTGCGCTGGACAAGGAAACAGGAAAGAGGGCGGGTGAGATAGACATGTTCGACCTGCTTTCTGCTTCGCTTAGGCAGAGGCCAAATTACGTGGTTATCGGAGAGGTAAGGGGAAAGGAAGCATTCACTGTTTTCCAGGCAATGTCAGCTGGGAGATATGGTTTCGGGACATTCCATGCCGAAGATCCGAAAACTCTCATCTACAGGCTTGAATCGCAGCCCATAAACGTTCCAAGGACCCTTATTACGGCTCTGGACGTCATACTGATGCAGTCCCTTCTCAACTATAACGGAAAGATAGTCAGGCGGGTTACCAGCGTTTCTGAAATAACCGGGCTGGATCCATCATCCGGTGATATAGTCCTGAATAACATATTCAAATGGAACCCGCAGAATGATCAGTTCCAGTATTCCGGTTTCAGCTACGTCATGAACAGGATTGCTGAGAGGACAGGAAGATCCGAGCAGGATCTTGAGAAAGAAGTCAAGTTACGTGAGGTAATTATTAACAGGATGATACAGAAGAAATACATCACTTACAAAGATGTTACGAGAATGATAATAAAGTTCTACAAGGATCGTGAGAATCTTCTCAAGGAACTTGAAATTGTGGAATCAGAGGTAGGGAATGAGCTTAGCCTGATCTAATTAGATTCAGGCAGCGGCTTTTTATCTCCATTGATATCTTCGGGAAAGAACTTTCTTGACAGAAGTGGAATGAACAGCGCAAGGAAAATGATCGATGTCAGGACAATTATCGATGCCACTGAATAGATCACCGGTCCCCATGCAATCAGCAGCGGATTTCCTGTTGATGCACCTATTGCGTAAGGGATGGTGGAAAGCACCACCGTTACGGTTCCTCTCGGTCCAACAAACGATATGAACAATTTCCTTATTCCATCTAACTTAAACCGGCTCTTTCCAAGTTCTGCGAGCGTGAGGGAAGCAAATACAGCGGCCGGCCTGGCCAGAAAAATGATCCCCAGTGCCACAATAACGCCAAGCAGAATATATTTCTCGATATCCTGCACTGTCAGAATTGCACCGAGCAGAATGAATATTATCGATTGTGCCAGAAATGATAGATTATCCTGAAAATTTGACTCCCTCTGCCAGAATAAGCTTTTATCAGAAAAATTGCCTATTATCGCACCAGTTGCAATTATTGCAGGGAACGGGGTAAGGCCAACTGCCTCGAAGACGGCAAATTCTAGTAGAATCACTCCAAGCATCAGGCCCAGAAGGAAGTTTTCAAAATTGAAAATCTTGTTCATGTAAAGGATAATGAAGCCAATTGCAACCCCGATCACCGAAGGAATTACGATCTGCATCAGCAAAAATAGTGTGGAACCGCCTATAAGACCAAAGAATGCAGTCAGGGAATTGAAAAGTGGCGAATATGTGGATCCTGGGACGATTAGCGCAATGAACAAAGTGACAGATATGATCGAGACAGGATCATTGAAAAGACTTTCGCCTAATACAATACCGTATATCTCCTCCTTCACCTTGAGGCGCCTGAATATGGGTATTATTGTAACTGGATCCGTGGGCGATATTATCGCGCCGAACAGGAAACCTATAATGAGAGGTGCATGCGTCAAGAAAGAAAAGAAGAAAGCTACAAGCACAATTGTAACAACCATTCCCAGGGTATCAAGTGATACTATCCTTGCAAATTCCTTCCTTACGATCCTGAAATCTATCTTGTGGCTTTCAGCATATAATACTATCACAATTCCAAGAATGCCAAGGCCGACGGATGCATAATATACCATCAGATAACTGGCATACGACGCCTTTATGATACCTGTCAACGGCCCGAAAATAAGGCCCAAAATAATCAGGATCGGTACCTCAGCTACCGATATTTTACGTGCGATTGGTATCGAGAAAGCAGCCAGTATAAGTATAAGGCTGACCTGCAGGAATTCAGACTGCAGAGCCATCAAGCATCAGGCGTCTGGAGCAGGCTTTCAGGCGGTTTACGTTTGTGAGCGGATCTTTTGATCAAGTCCAGTACTATGGATTGCTTTTCTGATCCTGTTATAAGTGCAGACCTCTCCCAACTGGCTACATAATCGTCAAGTTCATCATAGCTCATACCAAGTTCGTCCTCATCCGTCTGTCCAGGATAGAGCCCGGCACTCGGCTTCTTCTCAATAATGCTTTTTGGTATATCCAGGAATTCGGCTGCTTCCCGCACATCATGCTTGTAGAGGTGCATGATCGGCTCTATGTCACATGCCCCGTCCCCGAATTTAGTGAAATATCCAGTATAGAATTCTGTCCTGTTTGTTGTGCCCACAACAAGTGCGTTATGCATATTTGAAAATGCGTACAGCAAAACCATTCTTATTCTGGACTTAATATTCCCATTTACCCTTCTATCGGATTCTCCAATAATATTTGATATTGATTTTATGACCGAACCAATTTCTATTGTCTTTATATCAAGTGAAAATTTTTCAGATAAACTTTCAACGTCCTTTAGATTAGGATCATTTCCATCCTCCGGGAGAAAATAGGCATGTATTTTGGTTCGATCAAATGTTTTTGAAAGAATAGCTGCAACGACTGCACTGTCAATGCCACCGCTTACCCCTAAAACAAGATGCATGTCCCCAGCGCACTTCACAAGAAATTTCTGAATTTCATCAAATTCATGCACTGAGAACATTACAAGTTAATAATTCAACCATAATTAAAATTTATCAGTAAAAATAATGCTTTGAGATTTGATCAATTTGCCATGCCAGGGCCAATGATATCGTCGTTTATTGGTGGAATGGCCCATTTTCCATATAATACACCAATAATATACCCGAAGGCAATTGCACCGACAAATCCGCCCGCAATATCAACAAGGTAGTAAAGTGGACCATATTCACTAATGCTTCCAAGACCAAATAAGACATCAAATAGAATCCAGAGTATCATACCAAAAACAATTCCCTTGACCTTATCATTCCTGCCAGGTAGTTTTCCAACAGCCCAAGCGAAAATAAGCCCAAGAATCGCACCGCCAATTAGTCCAACAATAACCGATCCAACTGGAGCAACTATTATGATAAGTGAATAAAGGCTGTTCGCCGTGATACCCGATGAAACGAGTGCAGGATAATTTGCTATGTATTTATTTAGAGTTGCGATGATCTCGCTCTTTGCAAGTGACAATCCTATTACTGCAATGATGCCTGAAATAATACCATAAACGAGGCCTGCAACGAGTCCTGATTTAGCTCCTGTTCCATACTCTCCCATTAGACGACATCTCTTCTCCTTATTTAATTATAGCTAAAACATTTATATATTGAATATAAATTGTGATAATATGTATAGAACAAACAATGTTCAGATTAGGAGATAATGCTGGAATGAATGATTTTGATCCTGTTGTTTTCCTTTCTCCTGTTCTTGCTATTCTGGCTTCGGTTCTCTTGCTGCTCATAATTAGGAACAAATCCAGTCTTCGTGGATCGGTGATCATGTTTGCACTGATATCATACGCAGCAGCCATAGCGCTTAAGGAAATCGTTCAGTACTTTTCACTATCCTTCATTTATTCCAATTTTGGGAAGATAAGTATACTTACAGGTCTCTATTTCGGTCTCCAGACATCTATTTTAGAAGTATTTGGAGCCTATCTTATTGCACTGTTAGTTGCACGGAGAGGTCTCATATCTGTAAAAGATGCGGACGCATACGGCGGTTCTCTTGCATTTTGGGAAAATGCTGTACTTCTCGGTGCTCTATCACTGGTCAATCTCTTAGCAGACTATCTAATTATTAGATCTGGCTCGGCATTGGGCTCTCTTCTGTATAAAGAACTTTCATCTTCGGATCCAGATCTGTTCTATCCACCTTTATCTATCTTACCGGTTGTACTTCTTGGAGCACTTGAAAGGTTATCTTCTATCCTAGCACACTATAGCTGGGGTTTTTTAACCCTCAGTGCGGCTGTTCTTAAGAAGAAAAAACTCCTTTATATTGCGCTCCCGATGGGCATGATAGATGCATTAGTGCCGTTTGAGACGCTCTTGGGCATAGATCTATTCGAGGGTATTGTTTTTGCATTTTCTATGTTCTTTCTGTTTATCGCAATAAATTTCAGGAAAATAGACCTGAAAGCAGGCAGTGGTGAAAATCCTTCTAAATTTCAGGTATGATATTATTCTGTTTCCTTGAGTATGGATTCAAGTTCATCGTCAAGCGGCTGGTTCTTTCCGAACGTATCAAGCAGACTCCTGGCATCGGCCTTCTTTCCCATTTTAATAAGGAGGCGGGCTTTATGTGCGATATAGAAACTGTTTCCAGGTACCAGATCAATCGCTGCATCCACATCTTTCAGTGCATCCTCATAGCGACCGAGTTCAACGTTGGCCTGAAACCTCTTGTAAATGAATATCTGGTCTGCCCTGTTGAGATCAACAGCTTTTGAATAATCAGCAAGCGCCTCATCTTTTCTTCCCAGTTTCCATAGAACGTTACCCCTGTTATAATAATAGTCTGGAACATCGTTCTCAAGTTTTATTGCTGAGTTAAATGAATCAAGTGCCTCATCAAGTTTCCCAACATCTTCAAGGACCGCCCCAAGTGCATTATGGTAATCTGCATTCTCGGGGAAAATCTCAACAGCTTTCCTGTAATCCTTGATCGCATTATCCATCATCTTCATTGAATAGTATGCAAGACCCCTGTTGTGGTAATAGTCTGGATCTGTGCTCACGATCTTTATCGCTTTTGTAAAATTCTGAATTGCATCCGCATATTTCCTCAGGTTGAAGAAGGAAATACCACGTTCGTTATAGTCATCAGCCATCTCTGTCTTATCTTTTGGTAAACCGTCTACGGGCACCTTTAACGCCATGAAAGATTCTATTTAATGTTACTGTCATTCGTGAACAGAAATTTCTGTCTTTTTCCTGAAGTCAGGTTTTTCCATGTTTTCCATTCTTTCCTTACTATATTATCAATGTTTATTCCCCTCTGTATGGATTGCTTCAGGAATTTTATCGTAGCGGGATCCGAAGGATAGCCCGACCCGAAATCCCCATATGTTTTATGGAGATTATCTATCTCACGATCCCTTGTTACCTTAGCGATTATTGACGCAGCAGAAACAGACGGAAACCGGTCATCCGCTCCATGCTCCGCCTTTATCTTAAAACCGGAATCTGTGCTTAGCCTGCGCGAAAGCC
>JAKAAI010000065.1 GCA_021797055.1 Thermoplasmata archaeon
CTTTCAATCCTAACTGGTTAAACTGCAATCCGTTTTTTACTGGATTTCTGCATTACCCCTGCGAATGATTTATGTAAGCTTTAACGTTAAACCTGCAAATTTGTCTTATTACTTTTTAAATATGGGACTGAATTGGGGATTTCAGATGAAGAGGGAATCATCTTCGCCAAACCCTTTTGGAGTTCCTATATCTTCACGTAGGAGGAATTTGCTGGATCTGGATTTGAATATTATGACATGGTCCTGTGTTTTGTCCAATATCTTATCCAATCTGTCTCTTAATTCCCTATACTGTGAATCAGTTAAATCACCTGAGACCACCGAATTTTGATCCCATTTGAGAAACACGCGAAGCAGTTTCTTTACATGATTGACTCTTGCTTCATTCACATCATATGTAACAATATAGAACATAGCTACCACCAGGCAATCAAAGGATGGTACAGTTCGCCAAGCGTGATGTCGTTAAGGACTTTATAGCATTCCAGTCTTATCAATCTTCTGTAGGTAACTTTCCTTTTCAGACCCCTATGCGTTATTGTATCCTCCATTTTTTCCTGAAAAGTTTTAAGGACTAGTCTCCGGCCTTTTTCAGATAATACGGTCCCTTGCAAATCATTATCAAAGTGAGTTGCATCCAATTGCCCTCTGTTACTTAACTTCAGGAAAATTCTGTCAGTAATTGCTGGTTTGAATATTTCAGCCAAGTCCAGAGATAGACTAAACCTTCTTTCACCGGGCTCGTGAAGGAAGCTGAGGGTAGGATCGAGCTGCGTATGATAAATCTCAGTCAGACATGCTGTGTATGAGAGGCTATTACAGAAGCTCATAAGTGAATTCCCTGCATTCCCAGGAGGATTATACTTTCTCGCGCCCAGCATTAGCCAATCTGGCAAGATTTCGTCTAATGCTGAGTAATAGAGTCTCCTTATGTTTCCCTCTATACCCATTAAAGCTGGAATTGAGGGAGAGCTTGAAGGAATGTTATCCAGGTAATTCCTGATTTCATCTATCCTTTTCGTTAGATCTATGTCTTTTCTCCCCTGACTTTTTATGACGTTAATAATGTTCATTGCGGCTCCAATTACAAAAGACGAGGCAAGCCTGAATCTAACTTCCGGATCAAGATAGGCTTTCGCCTGAGAAATGATAATTTGTCCGGCTACATCCTTCTTTCGAGGCCAAAGCGAGGCTTCGTAATAGCCATAGTGGTTGAAGAAATGTATTGGAATCTCTTTCTGTGCCAAAAAGTGAATTACCCCGCTGGTAATGGTTATATGCGATACACAATAGATCTCACTTACCTGTTCGATGGGTATTGGAAATTTCTGAACCTCGTTCTCGAAGTATACTGTATTCTCGTTCCTTTCAAGTTTTCCATCTTTCGTCAGGTACAGCGGTTCACTCAGTCAAAACACCTCTTGATTGGAATAGCATAATTCGTAATACGCACACCCCTTACACTTTGTTCTCTCCAGCCTTTTGGGACAATTACCGTTTAAAACAGAAATAATGCTTCCAATGGTTTCCATCAGTTCGATCCGTATATCTTCCAACGTGACCTTAACTGTTTCTCTCGTTTCTGGATAGTTAAGTATTCCCACGGCTCTTATTCCAGCCTGTTCCAGTTTTAGGAGATAGAAGCCAAGTTGAAGCTTGTGCTCATTTTTCAGTCCCTTGCTCGACTTGACCTCGTGAATTTCAACATATCCTTCTTTCCTAACAACAAAATCTGTTTTAATGTTCTGACTGACGAAATTCACTTCGGCACTCCTTAAAAAGGTATTTTCATCTATCCATTTTCCCCTTCTTACCAGATCGGATCCACCTTCCATTCTGAAACCTCTGGCGAATAGCCATGCCTGTCTTTTGCAGTGTCCGAAGTAGTTAACCAAAGTACCCGTCAGATTATCATATGAAAAATGCATCTCTATCCTCCGCACCTTCAGGCTGTTGAAGCCCAGTATCCCTGCTATAACGTAGGTTAACAACAGGAAACCTGCCTTTGAAATCTATATATCTTGCAAAGGATTTTAGAGGCAACCTGAGCGTATATTCCCTCCAGTTGCTGCTCATTGCTTCTTTCAAAAACTCAACCGGCACAACGTCAATGGAAACATATTTTGATTCTCTGGTTTTTATTGGCAGATCTGCTTCTCTTATTGGTAACGAATGAAGACCATCCCCATGTTTCCTTCCATCGCCATTTCCTCCAAAACTCTCACATTCCACAACTAACTGGTGAATCTTGTCATATGTACGAATAAGGTCATCATTTTCCTCATTTGCAGGATATACATAGTCTAGAGACTTCTGAATAGATAAGTCATCCGCATTAAGCCTCTCAAGGATCTCTCTAGTTCTGTCAAGATGCGGTTTTCCATAGATGAGTTCACTAATTTCAAGATTGTTTCCAAGAGGTTCAAATACAAAGATCTCTGAATTTCTATCAGGATCTCTGATCCTGTTGACTCGACCAGCTCTCTGTATTATGGAATCGACCGGGCTAATCTCTGTAACAAGGACATCATAATCAATGTCCATTCCAGCTTCTACCACTTGAGTGGATACAAGAATTCTCCCCTTGGGGCCCAATGACTTGGCCCACCTGATTATTTCCCTTCTGTCGAACTGAAGAAATCTAGAGTGGAGGCATCGGACGTTGGTCCCCATTTCCTTCAGGATACCATATAAATCAATGCATTCCTTAACGTTATTGACAACAATCAGGATATTATTGTCTTTGCCCATTTTTCCTATCGTGTCAAGGTCAATCTTTTCCATTCGGTTAATTTTCCAAGGCGCCTTCTGCTTCAATCCTGAGACTCTTGCAATGTCGAATGTTTCATCAGAAATTGCTGAGATTGCACCGGGGAACCATGATGGGAGTGTGGCAGTCATCATAAGTATGGGCATTTTGAAAGTTCTTGTTTGCTTTATGAGCTCCGCTACCAGGCTCAAGGTCACTTTGTCGTATGAATGTATTTCATCAATTATTAGGCTTCCATGTGCAAGTGAGAAATTTACAGCGTCCCATCTTCCTATGTTAAAGAGGCTGAAAAGTATCTGATCAATTGTTGTAACCATCACTGGGCGATGAAAATAGCGATCGAATTCGTGGGAATCAGGGTCCTCTGTATCATTTGATCTGACTGTGTAATCAGACGCCCCATGAAGTATGCCGGTGACATTGGGAAAATACCCTTCCGTGTTTTCATCACCCTGAAACCTATAATAGATATCATCCACTAAAGCTCGAGTTGGGAGTGAGAAAAGAGCCCTCTGTTTCTTCTGGAGGGAAGCCCATCTGATTGCTGCCTCTGTCTTTCCGCTTCCGGTAGGTGCCAGCAGTATTGCTTTAGTACCCAAACCTGAAACCGCCTCCTGTACATTTTTTCGTAATATAGTAGCCGATGATTTTTTCTTTTTGAGCACACCCTCTACCATGGTCCACGGATTAACGATTGATGTAATCCCCATATTAGCTCCGGATGCACTCCAGTCAGAAAGATGAAGATACTGCTTCAATAGTGGAAAGACCCATCTTCTTTTGATCATTAAATCATAATCATTTACCTCTGTTAACAGAAAATCAAAGTAAAATGACCTGAGCAATGATGTTTTTATAGGTAGCTTGAGCTCATTTAACCCATTTTGTGAGGGTCTCAAACTATCTAGTCCATCATCAAATCCTACATATTCATCTAAACCCTGGAGAATGATCTCATTCTGTCTGTCGAACAAGCGTTTCTCTGGCATAACAAGTGAACCGTGATGATGCATGGCAGCAATTGCACACAAATTCACACGATCACTACCAAGCAAGTTCCAGAGTCTACTGTTTGTGAAATAGAGTATGGAAATAAAATTATGGGGCACATCCTTAGGGACGCCATGTAATTCTTTCCCTGAGTTGCTGTAAACATCCCATATCTTCTTCTGAAACCTCGTGTTAAGTTTGCCAAAATCGTGATTAGACACTAAAAATGCTATCTGCTGCCAAAACTCATCAGTATTGATACCAAAATACCTTAGGAATTCTTCAGTCCCACTCCCAAGGCTTAACCGAAATTGGTTGAGCTTTTCCAGACACTCAAAACGGTGATCTTTCAGTGTCTGGCCATTTCCCTTAGCTAAGACAATTTCTTCAGAGAGCATAGAAGGTATATTCCCCATCAGATAGGGCCCCTTCCTTTCTGGTTCTTATTCTGTAACGTTCGATGAATGTATAATTCCTGAAATCAACAGGGGTCCTTGAATTATCTTTTTCTATTTTAAAAGCCCTCGGCAGTGGCATTGATACAAGTGGTATCAGAATGTCGCTTGAATTTAGAATCTCGTCCTCTTTCGGATCCAGCTTGAAAGGCACAACCGTATCCGAGATAACAGGGTCTTTAGCAGTTTCAAGAGATACTTTATCAACGTGGTCTATTCTTATGATTTCATCGTCACGTCCAAGGGAAAGTGCAAATTTAGGGGAGATAAAGGCTTGAAACGCTTCGTCCAGTAGATCCTTGGTTGATGGTATCACCCATATTACAAAATGGTTATCATATAAATTTTCTCTGTAAAGCAGGGAAAGCGGTTCTTTTATTTCTCCACCATATTTATATTTTGTAATGTGCGTTAGATCCTGATACATAGCATTGTGTGATCCTACCACGGCCACTTTGAACTTGTAATAATAATCTTCCATCTCACTCCTGCCTGTTCCCATAGCGGAACCAACAAGGCCTATTAGATTTGTAGGAGTTGGCAACGGAAGAGTATCGTGCACGGAGTGTGACAGAGGTGTTCTGAAACCATTAGTCAGTCCGTAGCATATGATCCTGACGGCTTCGGTCATGAAAATGCCTGTACATCTAAACTGTCCATTATTTCCGTGAAGGCGAGCCTTGGGGATTTGCCAAAAGCACTGGATTTCACTGCAGAGCCGTCAGTGCCAATCTCTGACCTCACAAGTATCTCCTTGTTTTCCTCAAGCGTCCTTGTGAGGGTTGCATCGCTGAGTTTGCCGTCCTCGTCCACCTTAAGCTTTCCCATCCATATTGGATTTTTTACCTTTTGGGTTGAAATGGCTACAGCAACTGGAGCACTGCTTGCGAGTAGCCTAGATTGCTTTCCTCCTCCCCACAGATATAAGAATGATTCCAGTACCCCCCTCAGTCTTGACAGTCTGTCTCTAGGTTCGATTGACCAGTCCTGAAAGTTGGCCCCTTTCTTTATTTCTTGAACACCATTCCCAATTCTGTCCAGTTCTATTAGCACGCTATATGCGTACCAGTTTGATGATATCTCCGTCTCATACATCCTGTGATCCTGATGGATATCGCTGTTATTCTGTATCCCCAGGTCTCTATCAAAGGTATAGGGAAACAGACCCACGGCTGGAGAAACCCGTACAACACTGGTTCTTGATGTCCTTTCCTTAGCATTCATGAAACCAAAAAGGTCATCGTCAACATAGGTAACCGGATCGCATTGTGTTGAAAATGGCGACTTACTCTTTCCACTTTCTTCATCCTTTGGTGAAATTGGGAATCCTGCGTCTCTCATTCTCTCCCTTGCCATCCTTCTGATAGCCTGAGCAGATATGTATGGATATGAATCTCCATTGGGGAACCTAATTTTCTTAATTGTTGATATTATGTCTTCGTTATAGCTAGAGTTAGAGTTTCCCATATCTATTTTTATCAGAGACGTAAATGTAAGGCAGTTAACTTTCATTCTGCTGGCACCTCCATTTGTACTTTTCCATTCATATAGGAATATCTCTGGTTAGCAACGATTGCTATAATACTCTTGTACTTACTCCATTCTTTGCCTTCTGAAAGCGCATCTATAAATTCGTTGGATATCCCAGTATTCTTTCCCTTCAAGACATAAAGAAACGTCAATCTTTCAATGAACGCCCTCAATGACTGGGCATTTCCCACCGATCTGAGCTCGTACAGAAGAGATTTACTGTTATCCTCTTTTGCCAGATCTGCAACTTTCATTCCTATACTTTTGCATTGGTTTATTATTTCATTCTTCTCCATTTCATTCCCTCCCAAGGCGTATCTTGATAAAATTATTGCGAGCTCTTGAACTCCATATTTGACCTTCTGCTCGCTTAACAAAGCATCCCATGTATATCTTTCCAGTATTCCTATTGATGGATTCCCGTAAAGGATCGACCTTGAAAACTCCTCCCTTCTTGCATCTATCCACGAATCACCCTTCTTGTAAATGAGATCAGCCACCAGTGACATAAAGTTATGGCTGCTAATTTTCATGTTAATCGATTCTATTAATTCCAGAGATTCTGGAGAGCTTTGATATCGCCAGCTTCTCACAAGCTGATCACCAACCAACAGAGTAAAAATCCATGATCTGTAAAGTATTTTTTCATATTCTCTGTCCGGAATTTCCTTGCCAGATGCCCGTAATATATCTTTTAAAATGGCGCTCTTTGTATATTCCTGGAGTTCAATGTTGTCCTTTACTCTGGACACCATATCCCTAATACCCTCCCTGATGGCCACAAACATTGCAAGAACAAGGAAATAGAAACCTGAGTACCTCTGCGGTTTGTCGATAAAATTAGAATACTGGTAATTCGACCTGGATATAACAATCCTGTCTGCCCTTTCACTTTCCATCAATTTTTTCTGTAGCTTCTGAATCTGATAGATATCCTCTATTGTCAAGAGAAACTGAGTGAGTTCCTGCACGTCATTCGATTCCGGAACTGCGAGAAAAGTAGATTTTCTATTGGAAAAATACATAACCCTCATTAAAGCAAAATGGTTGGAGATTGAACAGGCTCTGCAGAACCCAATTTTACCCTTGTGATAGCTGAAGAAATTTGAAAAGTTTTCAAGACCAACAGTGCTCGGAAACTGCGTCATCTTTGTTTCTGTTAAATAATCTTCTGCACCGCATCCAAAGCAAGTTCCTTTTTTCCCTGTTGTGGATATAACATTGAATTCTATGTATCTCTCCTTTGGCCATAGTTTCGCGTTCTTTAGTCCCTCATAACTCTTTCCGTTAATCGTTCCACTTTTTCTTATTTTTTCAACTTCTTTCTGCAAATTCTCGGGTAGATCTTCGATCTTTACTTCCTTTGTTCCTGCAGGTTTATAGTTACTTGTGTTTATGCGTACGTGCCCAAGGGTGGCTGGCCTAATTATTGGGGAATCACTTAGGTATGGTTTACCTTCAAAATCATACTGGACAAGAAGATCATAGTTTAAACTGACAGAGAGTTTGTTTCTCGTATACCAGTCGGCACAGAACACCAAGAACTCATTTAAAGTATCCTCCTTTTCAGCCTGAATGAAAAGGTTATTCCGATTCCATTGTACTCCCATTGAAACTGCCGTTTTTTGAATTTCATTTTCAGAATCTTCGGGAGAATCAATAAGCCTAAAAAACTCAGCGGTTCCAAGTTTTGTCCATGAAGGGACATCATTGCTGAATTTAATTTGAAAGCTCATTAAGCTGATTCCGTCCCTTTTTTAACTGACAGCATGCCAAAGCCCATCTTCCGATGATGGCCGAGACCCTGTGTAAGAAGGAACTCATGAACCCTAGCATCAGCCTTAACTTTAAAAGACAGTCTCAGAGCTATGAACGAATTAATTAGGTTGCCATCTTTATAAACAGCTCTCTTTTTCTGAACGGCGGAGACCACCTCCACATCTATTTCTCCAAGATAGCCCGTTGCTGCTTTAGACTGCCTTACTATGGTTTCTTTGATTGCCTTTGCAACGTCATCATTAACACCAACATGATCTGTTTTTCCAGTTTTATCTCCTTTCTTTATCACAACCTCGCCAAGCGATTCATAATCTATTGAAGATATTCCATCAGCTATATGAAAGTTCTCCACTTTAATTTGTGAAACTCTGAGTCTTACGTTACCCAGATAGATGAATGGTTCCATAACCATAGCTTTGCTAAGGCCCTTTATTATCTCTAAATCTGGGCTACCAATTGATATTTCTGCTGTCCTGAACAGCAACCCAACCTCTGTGTTCCACAACTTACCTATGAATCCGCTGAAAACGAAAAATGACTTCCATTCATCATGCACCTTAGTAGAAAGGGTTCTATCATACTGCTCCAGCTTAGACAACAGAGTATTTTTTAGAATGTAGTGATAGTCCTTTATAATAGGGTGTCTATCAATATTTTCGAACCTGACTCTGATTCTTTTCGCTTCTACAAATATATGAATCACAACCTTTTAGATCTTAAAGAGAACCTAAATCAAATACTACTTTTTTACATAAAAATATTTCGCAGTATACGATTCTGATGGAAGGTTTAAGAGTCAGGAACAGGAAAAATTAACATCCATCCATCTTTAATGCGGTAACACCTCTATGATGTTATGTTCCGAGGTCTACAGGAATGGACAAATTGATATTTTGCTATGGATCGTTATTCTATGTTTAAAAGTGAAAGGAAATATTCTGATCTGGATGAGTTTTTTCGAACTGGAAATAATAATTCAATAACAGGACAAAAGTCCATTCAAAGTAGAATAAATGATCTGGATTCATTGTACACTGAATGGAAATATGATAGTTGGAACTTCACGTCTGATAGTGCAGAAAATGATTTCTTACGTAACGAAATGTGGGAAAGTATTGAAATAATGAGAAGTAGCTCGATAAACTACATAATCGGGGAGTTCAACTCATCAATTATCGCTTCATCGGCGGCTATAGAAAGGGTCTGCAACGTAATACTGTATATTGATTTTAGAAAGAATCCTGAAGGCCATTGTTATAAGGATGTCCGGGAGGATTGGATTAAAGTCAACACTGTTAGAGGGACTATATATTATACTGAACGATGGAATAGAGTAGTCGAAATTGGAAATGGCTATACAATTTATAAACACAAGACATTGGAACCCAACACGTTGAAGAGCGTTGAAAAATGTGGTTATAATTGCGCTTATCTGTTGAACATAAACGATACGATATGTAAAAACGTTTTCATAGAAAGAAGAAAGGCCGCGGCTCATGGAGATTTTTCAAGATTGCCAATTGTCGAACAATTACACGGGTATGTCGTTAGTGGGCCGAATGATTTGTTTAAGCTTCAGACCAACAAAGATGCAGCTCTGGACCAATATGATAAAGCTTCCAAGTTTATTGTGAACGTTATCAACGAATTTAATAGGAAATATGCTTCTTCTATGAAAGAAGTTAATTAGCCAAACCTTTAACTCTTTCCAGAGATTGAATAGCGGAACACTTTCTGTATTACCCCACTGCCTAGAACCATCGGATCTGAATCATGTGCTTCCCAATCTAAATGGGAGGGAGCGACTATGAGAGATTCCAATCGTGAAATCGCCCATGATCTAATTTTCCCAAAATGGTTTTCATACTTGATTAAAACTTTAATCAAATCCCTATCTGTCCAATTACTTTCCCTGTTCTGTTAATTCCCTCTGGAATCTCTCCCTCAATTCCGGATTCCCAGCGATTTGCTCCAGTACCGTCTCAAGGATCAGATCCTTGAAGTCATCGGGAAATGATTTGACAATCCTTTCTGTTGGAGCATCCACAACTTCCGACTTAATGATTGCAGTTTCGATCTCCTTCGCCTCATCCTTGACCTCAATACCGTATGCCTTCAGGATTGCATTGTCCTGATCCCTTCCTGATAGATGTACATAGGTCTGCGTCATACTTGATCCGTGGACCCGTCCCATCTGTGCCTCCAAGTTTTTCCGTTACCTCGACACCATATCTCCTCAGGGTATCGGCAACAAATTTTGAAGTACTGTATTCCTTATATGAAAGTTCCGGGTTCCTGTGGAGTCTCCTTCTCATGTCAAC
>JAKAAI010000012.1 GCA_021797055.1 Thermoplasmata archaeon
CCGGTACTATCTCCTCCCGTTTTTCAATAGATCAGAGTACAATGTCATTGATACCCTGCAGCCGTCACCAACTGCAGTGGCAATCTGTGCCTCAGTTCCGGTGACATCACCAGATGCATAAATTCCATTCACTGAAGTTCTGCCCTTCTGATCCACGTTGATATAGCCCCTGTCGTTCAAATTGATTCCGGAATTTTTTAGGAAACCAGTTTGAGGCAAAAGCCCAACGTAGATAAATACACCATCGGTTTCCACAACATCCTCCTTACCAGTTTCCCTGTTCTTGTACCTTACCCCTGTAACCTTCTTTCCATCTCCAACAATTTCAAGCACCTGTGAGTTCATCAAATACGGAATCTTCCTGCTTCTGATTGTATTAACGTAAGCTTCTTCACACATGTACCTTGGCATGAATTCCAGAATTTTCATTTCACTGGTATATTCGCTCATGGATATCGCCGCAATGGCACCAGAATTACCGCCACCTATGACAACAACCTTCCTGGCCTTGTAAAGATAACCATCACAGGTAGAACAGTAGGATACCCCCTTTCCATAATATTCTTTCTCACCGGGAACATTCAGATGCTTGTGTGTTGTACCTGTCGCTACAATGACAGATGATCCGGTATAATTTCCCCTGTTAGTTTCAACTGTAAATTTTTCTGCACCCTTTTTGATTGAATAGACCTCTGTGTATTCATTTATAGGAGCATACTCTGAGGCATGGTTTGCAAATTCGCGGGCCAGATCAATTCCGGGGATAGCCTTAAAACCGAGATAGTTCTCGACAAGGGGGGCCTCTGCAGTCAGACCGCCGGATACCGATTTATCCAGGATTATGGCCGAAAGCCCAGATCTTACCGCATAAATTGCTGCGGAGAACCCAGAGGCTCCAGCGCCTATAATTATAACATCAAAGTCCCGTCGCGTCTCCTCTTCTGTAGAATGTGTTATGTTAAGTTCCATAGACAACGATTGATGATTGTTAAAAAATATAAATTATTATGGTAATTAATAGGGAGGCATTCCGCCACCCGGACCACCCATTCCGCCCGTGCCTCCGCCGGCAGGGTTCTCAGAAGCGCTGGATTTCTTTGAGGCTATCACATCATCTATCCTGAGTATCATAGTCGATACCTCCACCGCAGACTCAAGAGCGTGCTTCTTGACCCTAACGGGATCGTAGACGCCAGCCTTGGTCATGTCACCGACAGAATTGTCGGCTATGCTGATTCCGTAGCTGCTGTGTCCTTTTTCGTGCTCTGCTTTTAATTTTATAAGCGTATTTATCGGATCCATTCCTGCGTTCTCTGCAAGTGTTCTTGGTATGATCTCCAGGGCCTTTGCAAAAGCCTCTATTGCCAGTTGTTCTCTTCCTCCGACCGAGTTCGCGAAATTCCTCATTCTCATTGAGAGTTCAGATTCTATGGCACCTCCACCTGGCAGGTAACTGCCGTCCTCCTTTGTAATGGCAACAACTCTGATCGCATCATTGAGAGACCTCTCAATTTCAGACACAACATGGTCAGTGGCTCCCCTGATCAGGATATTCACAGCCTTGGGATTTGCACATCCTGTGATAAAAGTCATTCTGTCGTCCCCAATCTTTTTCTCTTCCACCCTTTCGGCTTTTCCGAGAACGCCGTGGCTCAGATCATCCAAATTGGTAACAATCTTGGCACCTGTCGCTTTTGCAAGCTTTTCCATATCACTCTTCTTAACTCTTCTTACGGCGTAAATTCCGTCTTTGGCAAGATAATGCTGTGCAAGGTCGTCAATTCCTTTCTGGCACAGTATCACGTTAGCCCCGCTGTTTTTAATTTTTTCAACCATCTTTTTGAAGGTCTCAGATTCCTGTCCAAGGAAATCCTGAATTCTAGACGGATCAGTTATCTGTACCTTAGCCTCTATCTCAGTTTTCTTGATTTCCAGAGCAGAATCGATGAGTCCAATCTTGGCATCCTTTACTACTGAGGGCATCTTTGCATGAACCTTCTCCTTATCTATGATAAGACCGTTGATAAACTGGGTGTCGTTAACGCCGCCACCATTTTTCTTGTCAACCTTGATGTTGGAGGGATCCACAACCACCTTTCCATTCCTTTCTTCTGCAACTGCATTAACCGCCTTTACCACGAGGTCAGAAAGGAAATCGTATGAAGTTCCAGTGTTCTTACCTGCCAGTGCAGTCAGGGCAACGTTTCTAAGCGTGTTGTCGTCGGAAGACTTCAATGCGATGCTGTCCAGAAGCTTCTTTGTTTCATTCATTGCAAGCCTGTAACCGTTTGCAATGACAGTTGAGTGAACTCCCTGATCGAGGAGTACTTCTGCCTGTTTAAGGAACTCTCCTGCAAGTATCACTGCTGAAGTTGTGCCGTCACCAACAGATGAATCCTGAGACTTTGCGACTTCAACAATCATCTTAGCAGTTGGATGATCTACGTCCATTTCCTTGAGAATTGTGGCACCATCGTTTGAAATTACGATATCACCAATGGAGTCCACCAGCATCTTGTCCATACCTTTTGGACCAAGAGTCGTCCTGACCGCGTCTGCTATTGCCTTTGCAGCTTCTATGTTGGCCTTTTGGGCATTTTTACCCTGTTCTCTGCTTGTGCCTTCCTTAAGAATTAGTATCGGCATCTGTCCTGACATCATTTCATTTACACCTCTAATTTACTGAGTAAATATGTTCTTCTATATAAATATTATTCACTAACTTCTCTGTTGCCCACATTGGCACGGTGAAGAAAAGTGTAGCATGCTACATAATTATCATGTATGGCATAAAGTTTCAAACGGATTCTAACAAAGAAAATAAATATATTGACCACTCATTACTCTTTTAATGTTAATAAACGAAGTAAATCTGTATCTGGATAAACGTGGCAGAATATCATTTAATTTTGAAATAGACAACCAACCGATATGGAACGCTGCCGATCTTACCTCTATTGCAAAAATTAGAATTACAAAAAATGGGGGTTTCATCATTGTGAACAATAAATCAGATGTCTCCAATCAGGATGTTATTCGTGAGTTCCAGAGAAGAAATGCGATCCATATAGGGGATTCATGGTCACTGAATCTCGATATCTCAAACACGACGCTCCTCTCTTTTTTCAAAGATCTGATATCGATCCCATCCGTTGTTGTCGACTCGATCATAATTAGGGGAACGAAATTCTTTGTTGATTTCAGGTATCACCATAATGATCATTCAGCTTTTTCTACCCTTGCGTCTATGCATATCAATATGCTAAAGGATTTTGCTTTCCCATTTCTTGGTAATTCAGGCGGCCTAATTCAGAGCCTGAAGGAACTATCCAATGAGATACCGTTGCAATACATGGAGGTTGAATCCACAGTCCCTCCAAACTTTATGGAAATCTCCAAAGACCCGGTCATAGCTACATTCGGCAACAACTGGCTTCGCGAGATAAAGTATCTCCAGGAGGAGAAGACATATGCGGTCTATTACGAAAAGAACCAGCTTTTAAAGGAAGGAATGGATACAAAGGAAATATCGAGAAGTGAAAAGATCTACGAAACAACCTTTTCCAATCCGATTATAACATTTATATACAACAAATGTTCTGATGGATCCATCGCCCCTCTTGGGATGGCTCAGAAATTATTTGGCAGGACTTTCAGCTATTATGTCATAGTCCCAAGAATGCATCTTGAGGGATTCACAAAAATTCTGATGGAAGCTTTCTCGACGATGAAAGAATGGAAGATGAGTCTGACATATAGCGTGCGAATTGATCGGCTTTAATTTTTTTCACCATTTTTAATTTCATTTATTTTTCTCTCTTTGTTCTTTTCAGCTGAAAATCTTCCCAAAGGATAATCTCCTGTGTCAACGAATTTCATAATTTTTCCAAGAATCGGGTGAATTTTCATCACAATATGGTACATCTCCAGCGCAATTTTTCTGATCTCGGGGTGTGCCGAACTCCCGGATCTGAGTTCAATGAAATAGCATAATTCCTGAAGATTAATCTTCACAATGAAAACCTGATAGCATGCAAAAGGAACCACATACTGAGCTAAACTCTCGCCGGAGATTTTTCTGACTTTCTCCCACAGTTCAATTGCCCCCCTCATTCTCTTTGTGTATTGGTCCAGAATTTCAGGAAAATCTATTAGCAATGGAGGAACATAAAATCCAGAAACAGGTGTGATGTCCCTTTTTATAATTGTGAGAATTCTGTGCCTCTGGAACTCCCTGAATGTCCCAAGAGAACAGGTTACCTGGAACAAGTACTCGGGTATCTCGAAGAATCTTCCGCCCTTCTCCCTGCGGTTATTCCTTGCGTTGCTTATTTTATCTATGTAGGAGTCGACGTATGCTCTTTCCGCATCCTTATCTGTGCTAGAGGGTATTTTTCCTGTCTCATCAAATTTAAGTGCACAATAAATTCTGTGCATCTCGTCCTCCTCACTTCTAAAATCGATGATCTTTGCACCCGTGAAACTCTCTGAAGGGCTGAAAGTTCGAGGCCTTTCGTTGCGCTCGGTGATGTATTCGGTCATTCTGGAGCCGTAAATATTCGTGGCGTTCTCCATCAGGTTGGGAAATTCAACATCAAGTTCATTATATAGATCAGACGATATTCTCTGAAATTCCGGGATTTTCACGGCGTTCAATTTTTGAATGAGATATATGAAGGAACGTGCATTACCAGAAATTCCAAGATTAGTAATCGTACTGACCGGCAAACAGGCTCTCGCCTCATCAAGTGCCCTCGCTCTGACGGATCTGTTATAAACATTCTTAGCCGACCTGATGCTCTTTTCATCCTTCAAAAGTGGAAACATTACTTCCACGGAAGAAAGTGCATCCCTGAAACTGAACCCATCAATTGGAAACCGTGACCTGTAATATTGTTCGGCAGCAGAAAGAACCTTTTCATAAAGATCAAACAATCCTCTGCAATGAGAATCATATTCCGAAGCTAATTGATCGGCAATACCAATATGTTTGGCATGCAGAAACATTCCTTCGGAGTTTTCATATTTAACGTATCTCGAAGACTTTTCAAGAAACGAGAGCCCTATCCTGCTTCCTTCAATGTACCAAGTGATGAGGTTTGATATGTTTTGCATACCAACTTGGGCCGTGACAAGTTCAGAAACAGACTCGTCACCATATTCAAGGAATACCTTCTTGTAGAACTCCTCACCTCTTTTCTCATCGTTCAAAAACTCCTTCCTGTAAACGTTTCTTATATCAAGTTCAGAAGTTCTGCTGTATCTTGACATAAGTGCTCCCCTGTCAATCATTTTGCTTAATTTTATTATGAACACATTTTTTTCTGTGTTTGAAAAACCATCCATTGAGATACCTTTCCCGATGAAGCATGATAACGTTTCCCGGAATTAATGTTTATGATTTGAACCTTCATTTCGGACTCATTTAATGTGATATGTCCTTTTATAATTGAAATAGTAAACGGACCTTGCGATTCCAATAGAAAATCCCGAAATGAATGAAAGAACCGCCCATAAAAGAGATGCATCGTTTCCGATCCTCCTGTGATAGCGCAACAGCTGAAAGAAGTCATGAAAGCCGATCTTTTTACCTTTGGTGAAAAACCTTGCCAGCAGATCAGCGTGATAAACATTGTAAGAAAGAATCTCGTTCAGTTCAGGCTGATTGGAAGATTCAAGAATCTGTTTCATTGTATCAACTGATCTAGTGTAAAAAGACGATTTGTTCAGGAGAAAATTCATCTTTGAGAGATTGACAGTGGTAAGGCTTTCGTGTATCCTGTAACACGTTAACTTGTTATGAATAACAGCTATTGTTTGACCTCTGATCAGTGACATGTAAAAAAGAAACTTGTCTATGCTTCTCTCGATGTTCCACAATTCATTATCAAAGCTCTTAAAAACTTCTTTTCTGAACGACATGCAGCTGATATACCAATCACCCTTGTAAGACAGTGCCTTTCCAATTTCCCGAATAGAGGATTTTCTGTTAATGTATAAATCAGTTCCAAAGGTTACCACAGCCCTCGAATCCAGTGGATTTCCAGAATCATCAATGGCAGTGTTGTTGTCGTGTACCATCGACACCTCTGTCCTCGTTTTGAATATCTCACTCACAACAGAAATTTTGTTGTTTAAAAATAGATCATCATCATCCAGAAAAAACAGCAATTCCCCCGAACTCGATCTTGCACCGATGACCATTTTTCTGGAAATGTACTTTTCATCAGTATATATCGACATAACTCCGTTTTCATTCAGATAATCATCCATATGATCATCTCGAAAATTCTTGACAACGATTATTTCCAGTTCAGACCTGTCGTAGTTTTGCGCCAGAACAGATTCAACAGCTTTCAATAGATACTGCCTTCTGTCGTGTGCCGAAATGATGACTGAAATCAAGGGCATTCTGAATGGATATTGGAATTGGTAAATTAGTTTATGCGTTGCTTCCCTCTACAGGTTAATTTTTTCAGCGCTAACTGTCCATCCTCATAGGTCGCAGCTCATCTGTGAAGTATAATACTTTTCATACCAAGTTTTCTGGCAAGTTCACCCTCAATATCGTCCCTGTCGCCCATTATGACTGAATTCTCAATGTCAATATCAAAATCCTTCATAGCCTGTCTTATCAAACCGTCTCCCGGTTTCCTGCAGGTGCAATTATCATCCGGGTGATGCGGGCAGAAATATATTCCATCAACACCAGCTCCCTTTTCTCTTAACTTTTCAAGGAGTGCATTGTTGAATTCTCCCATCTCTCGAACCGTGAAAAAACCCCTGGCTATACCCGACTGATTTGTGATGATTATTATTAGGTACCCTTTGTTTTTGTAATCCCTGATTATATTCACGGCATCGTCGAAAATAAAGAGATCGGCAGGATCATGACAGTAGGGGCAGTCCCTGTTGATTGTCCCGTCGCGATCCGTGAAGAGCGCAGGTTTCATTGTGGAGATCATATCGTAAACCCTTATTTTATCTTCTTCCTTTGAAAATGAAGCCCTTTATGCAGGGGGCTGAAAAAAACGGATCTCGCCCTCCCGTACTCCACCACGACCAAAACTGAAAACAAGATTATAAGTATTGAACGGTAGCTCGCATCTAAAAAGACCAAAGCTGGATAAAGCAGTCCATGGTTGTCGCTTGAGTAAACCAATATTACGGTTGTATTTCTGCTCAATTTGACGGTTAATGGTATACTGCTTGTTGAAAATCCTGCTACTCTAACGCCCGAAATAGTATATTGCCCCACGGGTTCGATAAGAGTTATCTGTGATAATCCCGACAGAGAAACATTCCCTGAAACATTAACCCCCCAAATCACCCCCTCAGGCAAGCCGCTGCTTTTTATCACGAGATTAACTGTCTCGGGTATATAATCGACTTTGACATTTATTTGTATCTCTGACACATTAACTGTCTTGCCGGGGAGATCGCTGAGATAGGTGCCCGTGTTCATGAATGAAACATAGTAACTTCCTGCTGGGAGACTTATGTTTATCTGGTGAATGGTGGTCGAATATTCCTTACCGTCTATAATCACCCCCCAGGAGTAGTTTTCCGGCAATCCCGATTCCGTGAGATGCAGGTCGCCGTAATGCACTTCTGGTGCTATGGACAGTGTTGATGTGCTTGACAAGGTGTTAAAATAGTAATATGGCAGTATCAGTTTTCCGGAGAAATTTGTAGAATTATCAGGCTGCACATAAAAGCTCGTTGTAAAGGACTGCAAGGGCTTCAGATCAATTCCTGTGAAGTTTCTGTCGGAAAAGATAGAACCGTATACTGACTCCTGGACAGTTACATTGTCTATTGAGGAGTTCCCAAAATTTGTAACGTTCAGAAAAACAAGTTTATTGTTTGCAGAATAGGTGAAATTGATTGAGGCAGAGACTGATCTAATAAAATTAACTGGAAAAGTGAACGTTTGAGTGGTCCCATTCAGAATCTGGATATTCGATTTTAGTACCAGGCTAATATTAGAGTAGCCGGGTCTTATTCTGTTACATCCGGAAACCGAAAGATTGAGCGTGGATCGATTGTTATCAATGGTTGTGTTTCCCGAAGTGATCAGTGTGCCGTTGTCACGGAATAACAGTTCATACGATACAGCTAATCCATGGGGGTAATTTGTATACACCATTGCTGAAATTACGCTGCTAGGGCCCATTATGACAGATGTTGTGAGGGGTATAACCTTCAACGCTGGCAGCGTCGGAGTAATATTGAGATATATTCTTGATGGATTTTTGAACGGAAAACCGGGAATCGAGAAATAAAAGAGCTGGGTGTTAATGGACAGAGCGTAATCACCCAAATACAGCGAATTATTCGCACCCGATAACACACTGCTGATAACAGGGAGTTTACAGGAACCGTTTGTGAATGTGAGTCCACCAAACAGGCCATATCCAGTAAGCGCATGGTATTGAGTGTCTATTATGTTTTCAGAAATGGCGTAATCAGTGGTGTTCATTTCACTCGGGCCAATTTGAAAATAAACCTTATTCAAGGGGGTTCCGTCGTCGTAAGCGAATATCCTGATAATTCTGCCCAGTAGCAGGGATGAATTCTCTGACACCATGAAGGCCGACTGATTATTTTCTGATGATATCATATCGTAGCTTACTCCGTAATCGTAAACTTTGCTGTTGTTAGTTATGAGGGCATAATCTTTACGCCCGTTGGGATTGCCATATAAGTTTCGGAATGGCATATTGTTTATTCCCAGTTGTGAATCTTCGATGTACGCAGATGAATTTGAGAATAGATCACGGAAATACTCAATGCCTATCCTGTCAACGCTGTCGTTAGATGTGATTCTGATTGAGACGTTCCAAATGGTCGTGTTGGAATATTTTGCAGGGTCATAATGATAATACAATGTCGTTCGGGACTCCATGGTCGATCCATTCAACTGGAGCCTTTCGACCGGAACACTCACATTCAACCAGGAATACTGCGTGACAGATCCGGTATTGTTGAAATTAAGTTTTTTTATGGTGTTTCCCGATACATTCAACAGGAGGTAGTTTCCGTAGAAGGGATTATTGCCAGAGTATTCAATACTGAGATTTACAATTCCCGATATGGCAGACTTGAAATGCAGGAACTCGGGTGACATGGTTATGTTTCCAGATTTGAATACCGGCGAATACTTGTTGTATTCAGCTAGTGTTTCGAAACTCGTGGTGTTGCCTGAACTTTCAAGACCGGTGAGACGAGATTTGAATAAAATTACTTGTGAATGAATAAATATAAAAGTGGATACATGATGGACAGACTGGTTTTCACCAAATGTGGAATTGTACCCATAGAGGCTTGCATTGGTGCTCTTCATAATTCCTGCAAAGTAAATTTTCGAATTGTAAGTCGTTAGGGACGCAAGAGAATCGTTGTACCCATACAGTGAAAGGGAAGTGACATTTCGTAATTCATTTCCAATGAATACGGTGCTGTTGTAAAGATACACAGAACCGCTTACATTAATCATCGATTCCGTACCCTCGACATACAGTCTCACGTTGACAACTGATAGCATCTCTCCCTTTTTAACATCAAGATTCCCATTAAAATAATAATCAGAAAACGATAGATTACTGCCAATATGAAAGACTGCGTTTTGTGATTGAACACTGTGATACAAAGTAGTGGTTTCATCCGAAAATGAAGACCAGGAACCGTTACTGCTGCATGGGAGATATACGATCAGCAGCATAGTTGATAGAATTATTGCAGTAATAACGTATACCAATCTCACGAACCAGAAACTATCGGAACTATAATAATTTCGTCATGATAACCGAATACAATAAATAGCATTATTGCAGTTATACCGAAATCGGTATTCTTCCAATCACTTCAAGGGTCTTTTTATCTCCCTCTTCTTCATCTCAATTTCCACCAGATAATCCCTGAAATTGACTTTCGACCATAATTCGCTCCTTCGTTTCAGGTACTCCATGTCGCCTGCGTTTATGTAAATCCTCGTTTCTTCCCCTGAAAGTTTATACCGTTCATATTCTTTGAAAATTATCGATTCAATCATTGATTCTACGAATTGCACGTACCTGTTCTGAGTGCTCACACTATTTCCTGACTTCTTAGCAGTACGGAGGATCGAGGCTGCAAAGAGTGTTATTCCAAGTAGGATTTTTCCGGGAAACTTTTCAAGCTTGATTCGGAGCAGGATGTCCCTATAAGTAAAATTGCAGCCGATAATGCAGTCCCTGAAGGACAGTATATTGGTTAGGGTTGGTATGATTTCTGCAACCTTACTATAATAAACGGAATTCACGATATTGTTTCCAGAGAAGAGGTACGAAGGTGGGATAATGGTCTTCAACACGGGAAAAACCAGGATCCCAAAGTTTAGACTTATTCTTCCCAGAACGTCAATTTCCGAGCACTGTCGTAAATTTTTCCATCCTCCGATCTCGTTGACGAGTGACCTTGGTATTATAAGCATGGATGTGAATACAGCTTTCTTCTCGTTATTGGCAAGAAATACTGATATTGTGTCTGCAAGTTGCAGGTCATAGATAGTTGACGATTCAAAAATAATGATATAGTTTCCTGTGCTCTTATTTATGAGGTTTGAATAATCCTCACCAACATTGCCGGTAGAGCTAATAATCGATACGTTTTCGTATTTGCCGCGGATATCGAAGGCAACCAATGATGAGCGTACTGAACCCGGTCTAATGCATAAAATGATCTCATAATCTCTACCAATTTCCTCTGCTATAGCTTCTATACTGCTTATGGACTGTTCCAACCTGAAGGCAGTGTCATTTACTGTAGACAGAAATGAAATTTTAGTTATAACTGCATTTTCGGGTGAAAAGAAAGAAGGTATTTTTACAAAATCTGCCAGATCCTTCAATGCTTATACATATAATTACCACATAAAATCCTTTTCAATCAATTTCCACACAGGTCATTGGCCATTCGGGTTCAATTGGTACGGGGCATTGAATACGCCGTGTCTAAAACTGGCCTCCGATTTCAAAGTGGAATTCATCAACTGATAGCGTACCGCACTTCATGATAAGTGATTTCTCGCGAGAGCTTCCTTAATTTCTTTCCTTGCAGTTTCCCTCAGCCAGGGATGGTAGATTTCAATTCCAGCACGCCTCATCAGATCTTCTTCGGTCATAGCACATTCCTTCATAATGTGCATATCATAGTTGTCGAAGCTGAAGTCCCTTTTATAAAGTATTTCAGGTTTACCCCTGAGAGAAGCATTTTTTCCCATATCCTTCAGTATGATTTTTGCAACCTTTCTTGCAACCTTTCCATAGTCTGTAATCTTTCCACCGAGGATCTCGATAATATTGTTTACCATTGCGAGTTTGAAGTCCCGGGATACTTTTCCAGGATCAGAGCCGGCACCATAAAGTGGTCTTATTCCCCAGTAAGTGGAAAGTACGCTGCCTCTCGATATAGAAGGATAGATACGGGCTACGCTCTTTACGATGTAGTCAATTTCTTCCTCCGGGGCAACAGTATCCTCAGGCGATTTCACAAAGACGTCGGTTGTCCCAATGATAATCACTTCTTCCCTTGGGATTACAAACATCTGTCTACCATCAATGTGCGACCTGAACACAATTGCATTAGTAATGGGCTTGTCGAACTGTTTTATTACTATGTGAGTCCCCCTGCTCAGAAGAAACTTTTCATCCTTCTTAAGATTGAGAACTAATGAAACTTCATTAACCCAAGGCCCGGCTGCGTTGATAATGTACTTTGATCTCACTGAAAACGGCTCATTTTTTATCGTGTCCACCACATGAAGTTCCTTCACATTTTTGTCGTCCCTGAGCCCCACCACCTCGGCATGGTTAATGCAGATGCCCCCCTTCATGACAGCAGACATTATGTTGTGCATGACGAGAGTTGTGTCGTCCGTCATAGCATCCAGATAATCAAAGTATCCCCTGATTGACTTGTCGAATTCCCCATGATTCTTCACCATGTGAGGTATCTTGAAGTGTCCGCCCAAAACGTTATACATAAACAGCCCAAGAGAGAGCTCAAAGCGATTCCATGAATAGTCATCCACAAGTATCCTGAAATTTACGGGCTTTACCAGGAAATCATACCTGAGAAGAAAATTTCTCTCTCTGAGCAAGTCCCTCGTGAGTTTAATGTGCATCTGAGCAAGATATCTTAACCCACCATGTATCAGTTTTGATGATCCGGAACTCGTACCTGCAGCAAAATCATTCTTCTCAAGAAGTATCGCCCTTATACCGATCTGCGACAACAGATTGATAATACCCGCACCCACGATACCCCCTCCTATAACAGCGACATCATAATCTGAATTTTTAGTTCCATCAATGAAAGATTTTCTTGAAGCATATGAGAAATTGTTTTCCATCCATTCTCATCTCCTCCCTATAATCGTCAATAAATATTAATAAAGATGCCTTACTCCTTCGAATGCAACTTTACATAATCTTCGCACTCAGTTCAGCGCTTTTCCTTTTTTTATCAATCTCCCTTGGTTTTGCTGTTTTTAGAGTTACTGTAATTCGGAACTTTCTGAATGGACTCAAAACTGAAGCTGAGTATTCCTCTACTGCCTATCTACTGAGGCTTTCTATAAGGTATTCAAGGATTTTTATGATTGGATCTTTCCTTGTTTCACTCGTAATTCTTTATGTTTCTGTCAACAGACAGGATCAAAATATAATAAACCTGTTTGAAATTGTTCTACCTATACCTTTGCTGATTGGTATCGTCTATTTGCTGATGGAAACTTCACTATTTCCATTTATGAACCATTACTATGAAATTGCCAGATCGATAGATCCTAAGAAAAACGATGGGATTCCCGTTCATGTAAAGGTTCTGCAGGATAAGTTTTTCCGAGTTGACTTTGCTGTCATCCTTTTGATTATACTGGTGCTCATTATACTGCTTGCATTAAGTTTGAAATGAGTATTTCTATTCTCCGATACCATTGAGATCGTCTGATATAACAGGAAGATAAATTTAAGCAAGAATCAACATGTAGAAAATAATGGTCTCCGACAAGAACCAAACTAATATCGCTTCTGGCAGACCGAACGATACAATCAGTCTTTCTTATGGTGGGCGTGATTATACTGGAAGACCTAAATTCCTTATCTCAACTGATATTTCCGATAAAATCAAGAAGGTAGATCTTGCAATTGCACCTGAAAATGGAAAGGGGACTATCGTGAAAGCACAACAGATCGATCACGGCAAATTCATCGCACTGCCAAAAATGACTGGAGACGGAAATTACAAGATCTCTGTAGCGGTATACCTCTCCAAAGATATCCTTTTTTACAATTCCAATATATCTTTAGATTCCAGAAGCCCAAAGAAGACTTCGAAGGAACATGAATATCCGAAGGCCCCGGAGGAAATTGCAAGAAACGAGATAAGGATATGGCCGCTTTCAAGTGCTTATGCACAGGCGCTACAGAATATTGAATACAGCATCTCTGAAAAATATCCGGATCTGAGACGGGGAAAACTTGATCTTAACCCAAACGTTAGGAGACCATCGTTTATTTTCGGGTCCGGAAACTTTGGAACTGTCTTCAGGATGAATTTTGACGGGAAGAAATCTGCATTGAAATGTTTCACTAGGGCCGCGCCTGACCTGGCTGAGCGTTATTTTTACATTAGCTGGTACCTCTCTCAGGTCAAACTCCCGTTCCTCATGAATTTCAGGTACTATACAGAGGCAGTCAGGACCTTACAGAAACCAAATGAATATTTCCCAGTTCTTTTGATGGACTGGTCGGAGGGCATGCCTTTGAACACTTTTATTTCCATTAATCTCAAAAACACTAAGATATTGACGTCACTGGCAAACAACTTTTTACGGTCCTCAATCGAAATGCAGAAAGTCCATGTTTCACATGGGGACCTTTCGGGAGATAACATTCTTGTAACCCCAGACGGCAATATCAGGCTAATAGATTATGATGGTTTCTATGTTCCACCGTTGAAAGGCAAGAAATCAAATGAAAAAGGACATGAGAATTTTCAGCATCCATCCAGAGGGGATGAATTCAATGAAAGAATTGATAATTTCTCCATCCTTGTGATATACCTTTCTATTCTAGCAGTTTCGCTAAATCCAAAATTGTGGGAATACAACGGAGGCGACCAGGACAGACTACTTTTCAAAACCTCCGACTTTACTTCCCCTGACAAATCTAAGCTGATTTCTGATTTGCGCAGACAGGGGAAGGTGTCAAGAAAACTTACAGACATTTTGGTGGAATATGTGAATCATGATCCCAACTGGACGGGGTTTACCCTTTCGACCTTGCTCAGCTACTGATCATTTTGCCTGGTGACAGAGACAAGCGTAAGATCATCGTTCCTAATCAGCTTTTTCCTTACTTGTTCCTCGAAAAATTCTCTAAGATTTTCTTCATGTATTACTTTCCACGATTCAGGGAAAAACTCCATAATCCATTTGGACATGGCATCGGTTGCCAGCACAAACTCATTCCCCGTGATACCTGTACTAAGCGATTTGTAAACAGGACTTTTCCATTTGAACTCTGAGGTAAAGGGAGCGCCGTATCCACTCCATATGAGCATGGGCGAAATGTTGAATTCTGAAGGTTTGGTAAGTGGAAATGAAAAAAGCTGACCCCCGTCGACATAAAGAAAGCAGCTGTCTCCGACTGAAGTGATTTTGAGCCTGTCGAATGAATCGTTGTGGATTGCTTCCACACCTATGAACGTGGAAAATGAGCCATTTATGGCCTTGTTCTTAACAAAAAGTTTCAGTTCATCCCACTTTATTTCACGATACCATTTGTCCCTCGATATTCTCACAAGGTTGTGAATGAATGATTCCTCATTATCTGTTCTTAAATTTGAATTGACGAATGTTTCGCATAAAGACCTTGCCCACAGTCCAGAAAATATGGAATCACTTGCACCGTCCGCTACGGCGAACCTGCCAAGTTCAAGGTCATAGGCAGAGGCATCTTCATAGTCAGTTTCCCTGCTTCCCAGTTTGGGCGAGTGAAACTCCCGGACCGTTATCATTTCATCAGGGAAGATATTGCACGGGTTCCGATGTCCAGGAGTTTTATCAGGTCTTCAAGCTGAGCGTTGAAAACATAACCTCTAGCGCCCTTGGATATATTCTTATACTCCTCTTTTGCTATTGCAATCATGGAGTCTGGCAGCTCACTGGAAAGATCGAACATCTTTCTGGCATACTTATCCTCCGGGAGTTCATTTTCATTCGAAGGAAATGATACAGGCGTAACCTTTGATTCCGAAAGATGGCAGTTCCACAATTGAACATTCCCGTCATAGGTGGCGATTTCCTTGATATCATTGACCGCGGAAGATGGATCCCCGTCAGTCGCTTCTCCGTCTGTCAGGTTTATAATAATCGGGGGATATGAATTCATGTGCTTGTTAACCCAGGAAGCGGTCCATTCCTTAGCTGTGAAAAGGGCTTTAACCATGGGAGTATCGCTTGCAGCGACTGGTTCAAACCAGACCGGAAAATCAAAGTCAACCTCTTGCCCGTCAATGACCTGCTTTCTTTTCTCCAGTTTTATAATCCTGTTCTCCAGTTCAGATATGGGGACGATCTCTGCATCCCTGATCAAAGATATGGCCTGATCCCTGCCAGAACCATAGCCAATTATCCCGACCTCAAAATAATCACGTACCCCCTCTGATTTAGTGCACCTATTGAGAATTTCATTTAACTGCCGATTGACAGCATCTGCTGCTTCCACTGCCTTCGATCTGCTGCTTCCGCCTATCTTATGGCTCATCGACCTCGATTGATCGATCAGGAATATGAACAATCCAGGATTGTTTCGGCTTATCTCTGAAGAGTATACCATACTTGGTTATGTCTTATCATCTATAATAAATTCTTCCATGAAACGCAACTAATTCATGATGAAATGCAGATCATATCCACAGTATGCGCATCTTCCTTCCCTATCTATATGAATGTCGTATGTTCTGAAACCGTTTCTTTTTGCAACGACGTTTCCACATCCGGGGCATATGGTATCCTCATAGCCAGATCCGGGAACATTGCCTATGTAGACAAATTTCATACCTAGGCTTGCTGCAAGGTTCCTGTGCTCAATAAGGGTTTCCACCGGTGTTACAGAAAGATTGTTCATTTTGTAATCTGGGTGGAATCTCAGGAAACTTACCGGTATTTCGTAACCTGCAATATCGATAATCCTGGAAAGCATATTTCTTTCCTCTTTAAGTGAGTCCCCTACTTCCGGCACTACGAGATCGGTTATTTCCACATGAATCCCTGCCTTCGTCATCCGTTCAATTGTATCATAAATTGCCTCCGAGGTGGGCATGGAAATAAATCGTCTGTAGAAGTCAACGGCCCCGTTGCCCTTGAAATCTATCGTAGCGAAATCAAGCATGTTATCAATGAAATGCACCGTTTCCTCTGATTCGGAGCCATTCGTGACAAAAATTGTCTTCAATCCTTTTTTCTTTGCAATTCTAGCAATATCCATGGCATATTCCACGAAAATTGTTGGTTCATTGTAGGTGAAAGCTATACCTCGGGTGTTGTATTTCAAAGCAAGTTCGACTATCATTTCTGGGCTGTAATTGCTGTTACCAGCTTCACGTGTCTGGCTCAGGCCCCAGTTCTGGCAATATCTACATGCATAGTTGCATCCATTGGTTCCGATTGACAAAATTGTTGAATTTGGTAAAGCATGCAGTACTGGTTTTTTTTCTATAGGGTCCACCTGTATAGCCATTGGATTTCCGTAAGCAGACAACACCAGGGTGCCCGAATCATTAAATCTGACGCCGCAAAAACCCTTCTGCCCATCCGATAGAACGCAGTATCTTGAACAGGCTGTGCATTTTATTTTGCCTGAATCGAGCACCTCAAATAGTTCCGCAGGATGATAACTCATTCACTAACCATTAAATTCTGGCTTAAGAACTTTGACCGCCATTCTCATAATGTTGTGTACGCATACATAGATGCGTAACCCACTGTTCGTTCCCGATCGCCAAATGCGCTGGCAGAGGTATTGTGATCAATGAGGTAAATCTTCCCTTTCTTTGATTTGGTGAACATCATGAGCGTGGCAATTGCTCCATAACCACAGGCAGTTACATGATAATTGTGCAAAGTGCTGTAGAAACTTTCTTGATCAAGGTTCACGACGTCTCTAAGAAGACGGAGATCCTTTTCCTTCACTACCTGCTCGCTTTCATAGTGTGTCAGATCAGAACTTGCTATGATTATGAAATCACTACTTACAGAGGAAATAGCATTAAAAAGTAATGCAATCGAATCTGGTGACTGGTCGCCTATCGCTATTGGGACGAAATCAAACGAGTCACCGAACATGTATTGAAGAAATGGTATCTGCACCTCTATGGAATGTTCGTACCTGTGGGAAACTGGATCCTCGACTATATTTTCAGAATGGTCGAGGATTTGCCGGGCCAGATCATGATTAATCCGAGCATCCCCAAATGGTGTTCTCCAGTAACCGCTGGATTGTATAGAATGATTGAAATTATGCAGACTGTGATCTGGACCGATGATGAGAAAGGTTCTCTTTGCAACGTGACTTAAAATCCTGAATGAATCCATTGCTATAATTCCAGAATAAATATATCCCGCATGCGGAACAATTATTCCCAGAACATTTCCTTCCGGGACAGTGTTTTTGGACCTTGATTCAATCGCCTTTATCATGGCTCTGAGATCTGAACTCTCTTCCGGGTAAAAACTTCCCGCAACTGCAGGTTCCCTGATGTTCATAAATGATTATTACAGATCGATATATTGAGTTTGCACTACCCCTGGTGATTTCTGCTGTTAATTCCAAAGAACGTTTCTAAAAGAGAACAAATTGAAAAATTACTTTGGCTGAACCGAAGGTGAACGTTTGAAATTATTACAGCGGTACTATTCTGACCACGTTACTGCCTCTTATGACGACCGTACCTATTTTCTTGGTTACGTTGTCACCGCTTTCCTCAACCTCGTCCAGTACCATGTTCATATAATCGTCATAACCGGAAAGAATACCCTGAAGAATTCTGTTATCCTTCAACAGTAACGAAACTTTCTTATTCAGACTTTCTTCCAACATTTTCATAGGCATTATCATTTCATTCTACCTCAGTTATATTCATCCTCTTCCATTTCCCCTTCCTTGCTCATAATCACCTTGATTAGTCCACGGATAATCTCCTTAACATCATCAAGTTCTCTTCGCATCGAGGTGAGTTCTCGATTAAGTCGCTCTACATCTCCAACGTTTTTACTTTCACCTGTTTTCATTTAATTCATCCTCCAGTACCACATTTCCGTAATCCGGGGCTACTTTTCTCTTTTCATAGATTTCGCAGTTATCGCACCAGAGACCGTTCTTAGTTAATGTAAGTTCATTCTTGCACCGATAACAGAGAGCTTTTATCACTCCCAGTCTAGTACCATTAATTGTGATATCAAAGTATGAATCATTTCTGGTCACCTTCGCCCTTATAATGTCACCGATTCTGACTTCTGGAGAATGTCCCTGATCGCGATCCCGGTCCATTCTAAGGCCGCCAACCATATCCACTTCCTTGATACCTTTTCCTTTCTTGTACACCGCACCCACACGTACGAAGAACATCCCTCGGTCTCCCTTTATTACTTGGCCGTATACAATATCTCCAACCGATATGTGCACTTTCTTCTTCCCGGTAACTACGTCCGCAACGAGAGTGTCATCATTCATCTTTTTGATGCCCGCAACAGTCGAATAAAGGTTTCCATTCTCCTCGAGAGCATTACCGCCTGGAACGTATTCTTCGGCAGTGGAAAGAAAGTCCCCAGGTAACAATATTATCTTTTCATTTCCTGCTGATGATTTATCTTTTCCAGCCTCAATTTTTCTCTTATCCAATTTTAATCAAAACCTGCCTGAATGCACATGGCAGTGAGAACATTTAATTAATCTTTTTGATCGCGGATTTTCATGACAAACATCTGGTTAACTAGTGTGTCAGACGATGTAACAACATCATTATTTTGATCCTGTCAATACTCAACACGTGCTAAACGATACTAGAATATTCGGCTACTCAAGATCAGGCATAACGGACATGGGAGTTCATTACCCTATCATGATTGAAAGCCGAATGAATCCGTTAGGCACAGTTCACAATACGCTGAGTGTTTCCAACGATAGACTAGTTAAGAAATCCGCAGCGATATGGAAAGAATTCGATCTTCAATCACCGACCGGCCTTATTAATAACGAAGACGTTGTTACTTTTGCCAATGCCATCGAACTCATTCAGCGACCAAAGATTTTCATGAAGGAACTGTTTGAATTCCACCAGAAGAACAATTTTAAAAGGCTGATTTACGCCCCTGGAATCTCGGATCCTTATATTGTTCCGGCCCTTCTTTACGTGGGAATCTCTGTTTTTGATGATTTTTTACCTCAGCACGAGTCCTTAAAGGGGATCATCTATACCCCAGTGGGCAGGGATAAATCAGGAGTGAACACTGCGGATGAGAATTCAAAATTCACAGAACATATTATAGATTTAGGGAGTAAATCCATTCTGAATGGCACTATAAGGGAACTCGCAGAAAAGTTTTCTTTCTCGTCGAAGGCTGTCGAAATTATTAGAATTGCCGATTCTGACTATTATGAACCGATCGAAAAACATTTCCCGTCCAGAACAGATTATATTATGGCTAACTCAATCGAATCTTTATACAGACCTGATATCGATAGGTACCGTAAAAGGATCAGCCAAGTTTATAAGAAACCGGAAGAACCTAATGTAGCACTTATTCTTCCATGCTCAGCAAAGAAACCTTATTCGATTTCGAAATCCCATAAAAAAATTATCGAAAAAATACATAATTTTAGGCCGTCACTGCATGAAATAATTGTAACTTCCCCGGTAGGACTTGTTCCTCGCGAACTTGAAGAATTCTATCCACCAGCCTTTTATGACATTCCGGTGATTGGGAAATGGTACGAAGATGAAAAGGCGATGATCAAAACACTGATCTCAGATTATTTTTCCCGCAATAAATATAAGTCAGTCATTGCGTATATTAATGATGATCTGGAGTTTATAAGAGAGTCCGTTCCCGAGGACACAGTATTCATTATAGGAAGAACCACAGAGGATCGCAATTTGGGCATTCTCCTGGAGACCATCGAGGGGATGCTGTCCAAAAATCATATCAGCAACTCCCAAAGAAGAGGTGATGACTTCAGGAACATGGCAGCCTTCCAGTTCGGGTACTGGATTATTCCATATCTGGAAAAGGCCAGAATCACGAGGAGTTACAACCAGGACATGTTTACTGATGGTAGCAAAACCTTGCTAGCTTACAACAATAAGCTCGGAAAATTTGCAATAAACCGTGCCTTTGCTGAAGCGTTCGTTAAGGAGAACAAATTTATAGTTGAAATTGACGATTTCAAGCCCACAGCCAACATATATGCGATGGGCGTAAACTATGCCACACCCGATATCAGACCCGAGGATGAGGTTGTCGTTGTGCATGATGGTGAAGTAAGGGGAGTCGGGATTGCAAAGATGCCCTTTGACGCAATGATCAATGTCAAGAAAGGTGTTGCGGTGAAAATGAGGTAACCTTATTTTACAGTGCTGAACTTTAATCCAGACTATCTTTATTTTATCTTGTTGCCTCGTTTACGGGGCAGCTAATTCGAATTTTATTAGGAGATTCTGTGTTGTATATACATATAAGCCTTCAATGCTGGATATCCAATCTAACTTGTCCCAAAAGTATTATATAATATTGGCATATGATTTTGCTGTGAACAAAAGAAAGCCTGTTGCCCTGGCAATAGCGGCTGTGATTATCCTTTCTTCTACTTTCATATTTTTCAACTTTGAATACCCTTCTGCCCAGACGACTCAGCTTAAGGTCCCCCACCTTCCACCGGTAAATCTGTCCAACTTCATGTTCTTTAACAACCAGACAAAGGATATTGGAAACATAGGCAACATTACTTCAAATTACACAGGTTTCCACGTAACTGGTGATGTCAATACTACCGTGGAGGGTTTTTTGAGCAATTCACTCACCAAATCTCCTCTTTCCGATACCACACTTATTGTTGCTTTGTATCCTTTGGCTGTCGTATTGAAAACCAATAATTCAGGATTTTACAGCTTTGAGACACTGAAGGGAGGATACGGAAATCTTACTTACAAACCAATTGATTATCATCAGAAAGCAGTGCGTGTTGATCTTACTGGACGCTTACTGTGGGAAAACCTGAGTTTCAGTCCTGCACTGAAGTACAATCTCTCCGGATACACATTATTCTCATCCGGCCTTTTACCCTCTGTAGACATAAATTTTACTGGCCCTATCTACAGCATTGCGGTTTCCAGTGATCAGGCATCTAAATATAATTTGTCTCTTTATAATGGCAGTTATAATATAACTGTTTCGAAGCCGGGATTCGCCAATCTTCCGGAGCCGTCAACTGTGTACGTGCACGGATTTAATATTACTGATTACAATCTGACTTTATTTCAGAAGGGAAATATCACCATTAACGGTACGGTACTTACCCAACAGAACAGCCCTATACCTGATGCTTCCGTTGTTGATGCCACTTCTCATTACCTCAGTAAAACAAACATTTCCGGGAACTATTCTGTTGATGCTGTGGTCGGAACTAATATATTGCAGGGTTCTGCTCCAGGTTTCTATAGAAATACAACATCCGTGCAGGTTACGCATGACATTTCCGGTGTTGTGATAAGGCTGACGCCAATAGATCCATTTCCGGTAGGAACCAAGCTGAACAACACCTCCATCCCGGGATACATTAACGGGACAAACAAACTTCCGTTGAGCAATTCATCACTCAATTATTCCACGAATGGTTCCTATGTAATTCATGGCTACATATTTGGTTGGAAGCACATGCCTGTCGCCAACCAGTCTTTTTATTTCTTAATACGTGTGCTTGGCCAGTACTATGCTACCCAGGTTAATTCAACACAGAACGGTACCTACTCGCTTCCAGTAAGTTATCTCGGGAATTATGATCTTCTTGTGGAGTCCAGGGTCTATGAATCGAGCACTGTCAAATTCTATGCTTCTTCAACATCAACAAAACTCGTCAATATTACAATGTCTCCTCTGAGTAAGTTCTATGGTAATCTTACCGGTTTGGTCGAGAACAGCATTGACCATTCACATATTGCAGGTGCTGGTCTGATAATTTATGGCGGCAATATAACATCGTATAATGAGAGAAACGTTACGAACTCAACCGGAGGATTCAATATGACCTTCTACCCTGGTACTTACCATATCGTGGCCAGTGCTTCAGGATTCTACACTAACAATTCTATCAACATGTTTGATGTATCAAGAATCATTGAACTTATAGTTTATCTCATACCTGTAAATTCAATAGGAGATAATCTGACTGCGTGGTATCCTGCCAACGGTACGGGAATACCCGGCGTCGGTCCATCAAACATAACGGGGAATCTCACTGGCAATGGAACCTCTGATGGCCCCTATCCATACAATGTGATCCTCAAACCCGAGTCTTTGAATTCTCCTATTAGGAACAGTAAATATGAGGTCTTTGTCCGAATTAACGGAATGGATTACCGGACAGTCAATTCAACCAATTCCTCCGGCGAATCGGTTCTGTCGTTGGACTATGCCGGTAATTACCAGTTGATAATGGAATTTCAGGACTTCTATTCCAGGGCAGTCAATTTCAGCGTACCTGCGAATGGTCCTGTGATCATTCCTGTCTTTGCAAAGGTTCTGTACCAGATGGAAATAAATTCCATCAATTCATTCAATCAGACCTATGGCTTTGCGAACCTTTCTGTCCCGGTAAACTACATGAATTTTACAAATGATATCTTCCCAGCTAATTTCGCGAACACACTTTCGCTATACGGAACAAACTACACAGAAAACCTTCCATCTGGAACTTACAATATATCCTACGTCAACTCAGGTTTTGTGCAGAATAACTTCAGCATAGCCCTGACCCATAATATGGTACAACAGGTCTCTCTTGATCCATATATAATCCTGATACGGTACAACACTGACATCTCGTGGAATGTGACAGTGAATGGTGGTTTTAAATTGATCAACGTTCCCGGCAAAAACAGGACCGCATTACCTGAGACTTCAGGATCATACAGCGTAGACTTTTTCATAAAAGGTTACAAAGGATACACCAACCAGAGCAATTTTATGCTGACCAGCAAATCAAGCTACAAAATTCTTTACTTCAATGTTTCCCTGGATAATGCGACTTCCAACGTCACAGGTACTCAGATCAATATTACAGGAGTGAGCAAACTGGACTACGGAGCTAATATACCGGGATCAGTTTACATATCATCAGCGGTAGTTGAGTATTATAACAGCACTACCATAAAGAACCTGTCTATAAACAACGTGAATGTTACAGGTACAGTTTATAGCCAACCTAATAACAACTTCACCACAATAACCTTTAACCTGGTATCGTTTAATGGTATCGGAACTTTTTCGCTATATGTGACTACGGGTTCTGGTAACACGATCAAGATCCCCAAGACTATTGACATAATTTATTACGAGGTAACGCTTAACACGATTTGAGGAAACGACGAAATGACAGCAGAACATAAAGGATTCCTTGCAAAACTGTTTTCTCCAAGATCCGAGAACGAAAGACACCGTGAAGAAAAGACGATATTCAAGGTGAAAACAGTAAGTGACATACCCCCCATCATAGAAGCCCGCAGGTTAATAGGAGACTACAAGGTCAATGAGGCAATAATTCTGCTCTACAATGCTGTCCGATCCGATTATGTGAGATATTTTGGCGGTTCCACCAAGGACAGCGAAACCAACAGGCAGTTCATCATATCATCATTTAAAAAGTTTGGAATTGATATAGACGAATCTGGTTTTACTGATAATTATGCTATCCTGAACAAAATCAACGACTCCCCTCCAATCAACGATGCTGCCATCAATCAGTTCAATGCCCTGAGGAAACTAACCAATTTTTATCTTGACTATTATGAGAAGGTCAGGTTTTCTTCGGGTTTTCATGGCGATCCAGAAATGCTCATAGAGAAGGTGACAGACATATACAACTACATGGATATAATAAAGCTCTATTTCCCTGGTGGTGAAGCACAGAATGATGGTAGATAATCTGGTGACTACTGGCATTACAGGGTATGTGGAAGGCTTATTTTACCACTTTTTGTACAATCCGCTCGCCGATCTTAAGTTCCTTGTTCCGGTTGTGCTTCTGTTTGCTCTTACTCTGATGCTGAGACACAGAGTCAAGAAGACTAAAGTCGACAGTGCACCAACTCTGGAACAGAAAAGGGAACCTTTTGCTGTTTCCCAGGACAAATTTAACAGCGAAATAATAAGAGCTCAAAAATTCGACATTCAGTCCTATGTCGATTCACTTTCAAAAGATGTGGAAAAGATAAAACAGAAATATGACGATTTTAAATCTACAAGGAAACTTTACTACAAGTATGAAAGGTTGTCAGAGTCGCAAAATCCAAGAAAAAAGAAGAAGGGTGAAGAGGGGAAGCGGGAGTTGTTTGACGAGATGGTAAAACTTTACTCGCAACTTAAAACCATGAAACTGTCTGTTATAGAAACAAAGGATCAGGAGAGGTAAAGATGTCAGGTATAGCAACTGAAGATCTGGTAAAGATAAGAGGAGAGGTACACAGCATCCAGGCTCAGATAGCCAAGAAGGTAATAGGGTCTGAAAGAATCGTCAGGTTCATGTTCATTGCACTCTTTTCTGACAATCATGTGTTGCTTGAAGGTGTTCCAGGTCTGGCAAAAACTATGCTGGCATCTGAATTTTCAAAACATCTGGGACTTGATTTCAAGAGGATACAATTCACTCCTGACATGCTACCATCTGATGTCACCGGCAGCATAATATTCAACCTTGAAAGCAAGAAAATGGAATTCCGCAGGGGTCCTATATTCGCCAATGTTCTGTTGGCAGATGAACTTAATAGAACTCCCCCCAAGGTTCAGTCTGCCCTGCTTGAGGGCATGGAAGAAAAACAGGTTTCAGTCGGAGGAACATCGGAAAAATTGCCTTTGCCTTTCTTTGTAATGGCAACACAGAATCCCATAGAACAGGAAGGCACGTTTCCATTGGCGGAAGCCCTGATGGACAGGTTTCTGTTCAGGTATTTCCTTGCATATCCCTCAAGAGATCAGGAAATTGGTATAGTTAAGTCTGTAAACACTGTATCTGAGAACGAAATCACTCCACTTGGACAGGAGAGGATACTCAAGATCAGATCACTGATCAACGATGTTTATGCATCGGATGAGATACTTTCTTATATTGTCGATATAATCAGAAAAACCAGAGAAAGTAATAAGATATATCTTGGAGCAAGTCCGAGAACGACTGCTAAGATGCTGCGAGCTGCAAAGGCAAATGCACTAGTGAATGGTCGTGATTACCTTATACCCGAGGACGTCAAGTTTCTGTCAAACGAAATGCTCAACCACAGACTCATCCTCAATTCTGAAGCAATAATAGAGGCAGGATCGCAGATCAATACAGTGGTGGAAAGCATAATTCAAAGCACTTTGGCCGAGGTAAAGGCGCCCCAATGATCAAGAAGTCCGGTTACGCTATACTCGGTATATCAACGCTGTCTGTTCTTGAATCTCTTCTGCTGGGACTCGAATATTTCATAATTTTCAGCCTCGTGCTCCTTTTCACTGTTTCCTCGGACATTTTGATATTCAGTGTGCATCGCGGAAGAAATATGAATAAGATCTCTGTCAAGAGAACCGCTGATGATACATATCAGAGGAAGGGAAGGACCTTTCCCGTAAGTCTGGCTTTTTTTAATGATTCAAAGATGGTTGTTGCTTTCCATTATTATGACACACTCTCCGATGTTTTTAGCGTGAGTGGGGCATCGCAGGGCTACATGGTGCTGAAGCCTGACGAATCCAGAGTTGTCGAATATAACTTATCTTCCTCTGCCATAGGCAGGTATCTCATTGGTCCGGTGATTATTTATTCAGAGGATGCAATGAAGCTCTGCATCAAGACTCTTGTCATCGAAAAAGCAAATGAGGTGAAGGTATCCCCGTCACTCTCGGACATTCATGGTATAAGAAGCGATTTGATCAGCAACATCAAATTCACCACCGGCGTCCATAAATCAAGGGTCGTAGGACAGGGTTACAACTTCTATGGTGTCAGGCAGTACACAGATGCTGACGATTTTCGATACATCGCATGGTCAAGGTACGGGCTCCAGAATGGTGATGATGTTTACATCAAACAGATGGAGGAGGAAAGGCAGCTTGATGTTTATTTTGCTATTGACTATTCCAGTGCGTCAAATTTTGGCAATGCCTCGTCAAGAATGTTTGATAGAATGATAATTGACAGCATCAATGCAGGGTACTCTGTTCTCAGAAATCACGACGGGGTAGGATTCATAGTGTTTAATGGTGACAAGGACCATTTCATAAAGGCCACCAGATCTGACGAGGCCATTCAACGTCTTGAAAGGCTGGTTGCGGAGGTAAACCCAAGGGGTGAGTTCAATCTTTTCAAATCCCTTAATACAATTTCTGACATGATAAGGAAAAACGCCCTTGTCATGGTGATCACCCCGCTTTCATTTTCCGAGAAATTCGACGTTCCAAAAGTCTCACTTGTCCAGAAGGGAAAAAGGGTCACGGTATTTTTCCTTGAGCCGTCTAATTTTGTCGATATGGAAGGGAGACCGGAATCACAGACTGCGCTGCTGGAAAGTGCGATCATCAAGAAAAATCACGAGCTGAAGGCAATCTCATACATGCTGAACAGGCTTGGACTTATGACATATGTATCTGCTGAAAAAGACCTGTTCAGAAGGCTATTGACAGAATACCAGTATGGAAAGGTGGTAAGATAGGTGAATGATGATCTGGGAGACCTGAGATATACGATTAACATTGGGATTATGCTTCCATCTCTCGCAGCTCTGTTCTTTATCCTCCCATTTGCTTACTCCTCTCTGAATTATTACATTTTTGTACCGGTTATTCTGTTGCCTGTCGTGAGGAGGTTTCTCCCTGCTTACTTTTCAAAGTTTATCTACAATATCGCAACAATTCTGGTACTGCTCCTGATCGTGAATTATCTTTACTCTCCATTCTACAGACACACATTCATAATATCCAGCCTGACCATTCCCATTACCTCAACCGTGATAATGAGCTTTGAATTGGGTATAGTAGTAATTGTAATTATTGAAGGGATGCTGGCCAGAAAGGCGCAGCATACGATCGGAGCAATGATAGGAAGCCTTGCGGTACTTCTGGAATTTGTTTCTGCAGTCTTAATAATCTACCTGCCTCACTATTCTGGCATTGCCTCCGTTATCAATAATGAATATCAAGCTTCTGGACTTGCAATCCGGACGAAGTTCCAGGAACAGTTCTATGTGGCAATCACGGTAGAATATCTGGCACTTGCAGGCCTCCTGTTGAATGGGTCAATTTCAACATATCATATTGGAGGCCAGTCTGTTTCGCTATCCCTTCCTCTAAATACTATCAACGCATCTGTTGACTATCTCCTTCTTGGAACTTTTGTTGTCGCTCTGATGATGATAGTAATACGCTATTATCTCGGAGGGGAGAGCGATTATGAAGTCAGGCTCGATGAACTGTTTTATTCGGTGATCATCGGAAGCCTTTTCGCTATAATCGTTCTTGCAGTGCTAAATCTTCCTCAGTTCAGCGATTACCGGTTCACCGCCATTATGACAATCGTGCTGGTTGTGGTGTATGCCGTTATCCATTCTTCTCGTGATCGGAAAACCATGAACAGTTATAAGTCCTGAAGACATCATAGAGCATGGACCTTGCTATAAATAACGCGCTGATTGTGACACAGAACCCAACTCGTGATGTAATGAAGGGGAGTGTGCTTGTCAGCGGGAACAAAATTTCTTCCATAAGCAAGAATGCCCTGCACGCCGAGGTTGAGATTGACGCAACCGGCCTTGCTCTTCTGCCGGGTTTCGCAAACACACATGCCCATGCCGCCATGGCCCATCTTAAAGGCAGGCTCGATGACATTCACCTTGACAAATTCCTGGAGCGCACATTCGATCTTGATTCAAAGAGGACTGATGATGGTATTTACAACTCATCCCTGCTATCGATTGCCGAGATGCTTGATTCAGGGATAACAGCCTTCTCCGATTTGTATTATTCCGAGGACATCATTTACAGAGCAGCAGAAAAAGCTGGAATCAGATCACTTTTGTGCTGGAACACCCTTGACCAAGATAAAACCACTCAGACAGGTGATCCGGTCAATAATGCAGAAAACTTCATCCGTTCACACTCTGGCAGCGATCTGATAAGGCCTGCAATAGGAGTGCAGGGAATTTATGTTGCAGAGGATGATGTTTACCAACGATCTGCTGAGATCGCAGAGAAATACGACACAATGGTGCACACGCACCTTTCGGAAACAAGGAGAGAGGTTTACGATTTCGAGAAAAAGAGCGGAAGGAGGCCAATTGAACATCTATCTGATATTTCATTCCTGAGCCCAAGGGTGATTGCAGCACACTGTGTTTGGACCACCCTTAATGAAATAAAATTGCTCTCAAAGGCACATGTTAAAGTCTCGTGGAACTCTCTCAGCAATTCAAAACTTGGCGACGGTGGAATAGCCCCAATCCCTGAGATGTTGGATAACAATGTATTGGTATCACTTGGAACAGACAGTAACGGATCGAATAATTCCCTCGATATGTTTCAGCTCATGAAGCATTCATCCCTGCTGATCAAAGGACAGAGATGGGACGCGTCAATGATGCCTGCACAGACCATGCTGGATATGGCCACCATAAATGGTTATCAGAGCATGGGCTTCGTTAACGGCGGTTCCATTGAGACTGGAAATATTGCCGATTTAATCCTGATAAACCTCAGAAGTCCCAATATGATACCTTCTGACGAAACCAACATAGTAGGAAACATTGTATACTCTGCTTCACCCAAAAATGTCGATTACACAATTGTCAACGGAGAAATAGTCAAGGACCCAGCGGGCTTCAGAAAATTTTCGCTCGAAGATCTCATCGGCAGGACATTTGCCTAAATTTGATGACCCATTTTGCTTTTTTTTGTCTCCAGATAGAATTCATCAAATGGTGTCGGATTGCTGACAACCGGTATTCTTCCACCTATAACTATCCCCTGGTCTTCAAGGAATTTGAATTTGGTCGGATTATTGGACATAAGGAGTATGCTCTTTATCTTGAAGTAGTCGAGTACATTCTTGGCGAAACTGTAATCCCTGCTGTCAACGGGTAGTCCAAGCATTAGATTTGCCTCAACAGTATCATACCCCTGCTCCTGCAGGCTGTATGCCTTTATCTTGTCAAGAAGACCTATACCACGCCCTTCCTGGCGCAGATAGATCAGCATGCCGAACTCCTGCTTGGCCAGATATTCCATTGACTGTTCGAGCTGATCCCGGCAGTCGCATCTCTTTGATCCGAAAACATCCCCGGTAAGGCATTCAGAGTGAATCCTGACAGGAACGTTTTCCCTCCCCGTAACGTCTCCCCTTACAAGCACCGCATTCTCGTTGATTTCCTCATTCTTGAATGTATATATTATAAAGTCACCAAATCTGGTTGGTAGATTGGCTTTTGAATACAATTCTAACATTTTACACCACAAAATTACAACTCCATATAAAAAGTTACATAAAGAAATTTAGGATTTCTTAGCTAGTATGTATTCCATTTTATGCCTGAACAGATAAATGTCTTCCTTTCCGTTCAGTTCCTTCTCGAGTTGGTTCTTCATCTGGTAGTATTCATTACCTCCATTTATTCTGAATCTCATGAAAACCCTCCCTGCATTGGCTTCCTTGAGTTTAGTCAGCAGGTCATTTCCACCGGATGTTGAAACAACATTATACTTCATTCCTGGAAAATCTTTCCCAGTGTCTGTGTCGGATGTGAGAATCAGTCTGCGTTCATCTTCCGATATCAATTTCATCTGATCTATTCCACTGATCCGGTGGACCAAGCCGGCCTTTATGATGGCAATGTCGGGAATGTAGATGAATGTCTTAGGTCTGTCTGCATTCTCAAAGGACATTCTCTCCGGAAAACCCGTGAACACTCTCTCCTCCGGCAGAAGTACCGCTCTCCTGGCGCTTTCTGAAACAGATCTGGAGTAATAAGTCAGCCTTGACAAGATTCCATCGGTTGAAATGTACTCGATCTCTCCTTCCATTCCTATTTCTGCAGGGTTCATCTTTGGAGGCAGGTCAAATACAAAGTTCCTGGTTCTACTGCTGAACTTTTTAACTAATTCCATAGGATTTGGCGACAGGGAAGACAGAGACCTGAATCCCGCAGCCTCGGTTCTAAGAGGGTCCGAGAATATAAGAGAGGACGAATCAATTTTTATATCGCCATTTTCAAATGGAAAATCAATGTTCCTGCCGACGAATCTATCCGAATTATAGACCTGCGCATTTAACATGGCCATCTCAGATCTTTCTTTTGATCTTTCTATAGCCACAACATCCGTGAAAAGAGAGAACATAACTGCCTGGAGTCCTGCACCTGATCCTATGTCCACTATACTGTAACCTTTCAATCGCTTGGCCCTGTAAACGCCTATAATCTCAGGAGTGGAATACATTGAGGCATATTTATCAATCCATATCCTCTTCCACTTGCTGAATTTTTCCTTTACATGCAATCTTGCCCCGGCAATTTCCATATATACATCAAAAAGGTAATCAGGTAATCCTATTTCTCTCAAAATCCTATTTCTTCCTAAACCAGAGACAATTTGTTCCATTATAAAATCAAGTATTGCGTCGTTTTTTTCCCTCTCCCGTTTGGATAATCTCGAATCGTGCAATAGCTCGTATAATCTCTCTTCTCGTTTTGCCAATGCTTAGAGCATTGTCCGTGAATACATAACTTCATTGATCAGAAAATTAAGTTTGCCTGTTATTGACGTTGTATACCCGACATATGGTTCGTCTGAAGCAAATATTATTTTCCCTGTAAGAATGACATGCCGATAACAGATGCAAATGATAAGAAGTGGTAAGGTTAAGGATGTCTATGACGCAGGTGATCACCTCGTATTCAAGTTCAGCGACAGAATTTCCGTGTTTGACAAGATCATTCCATCACCCATCCCGGATAAGGGTCGTTCGCTCTGCAGAACTTCTGCATTCTGGTTCAATCTTATTTCCCAGTCGACAGGCCTGAAAACTCATTTCCTCAGTCTGGAAGATGAAAAAACCATGAGTGTCAGAAAGTTCAATGTGGTGAAAACCTCTCCGGATCGTTTCAGGGCAAACTACGTGATTCCGCTGGAGTTCGTAACAAGATACTACGTTGCAGGATCCCTGATGGACAGGATAAAATCGGGTTCTGTTGACTATAGAATCCTCGGTTTCAAGAATATGCCTGAATATGGCGAGGAGCTACCCGATCCGTTCTTTGAAATGACGACAAAGCATGAAAAGTTCGACAGACCGCTTACCATAGAAGAGGCTGCTCAGATCGGTGGTCTTAGCAACCACGAAATCGATTACATAAAAGAATGTACCTTTACGATAGATCGCAGGATACAGAAACAGGTCAGCAAGAGTGGTCTTATTCATGCAGACGGAAAGAAAGAATACGCCCTTGATCTTGACAGGTCTCTGGTGGTGGTGGATACCTTTGGCACTGCCGATGAAGACAGGTTCTGGGATATCAAGAGTTATAATGAAAAGAAAATTGTTGAATTGAGTAAAGAATCTGTAAGACAATATTACAGGGATATAGGTTACCATGATGAGCTGTATTCTGCAAGATCCTCCGGTTTAAAAGAGCCCGATATACCTGACTTACCAAAGGAAATGATCGAGAAGACCACTTCACTTTACAGGAAAATGTACGAGCTTATATCGGGCAACAAGTGGTGATCATGGAGCTGCGAAAATTTGGAAAAACGGATATTAAGGTATATCCCGTAGGTTTTGGAGCATGGCAGGCGGGAATGCATTCCTGGGGCTCTGACTACAGCGAGAATGACATCAGGAGTGCTGTAGAGACCGCAATATCGTCGGGTGTAAATTTCTTCGATACAGCTGAGGGCTATGGTGGTGGGACTTCAGAGAAGATCCTGGGCAGTTTGATCAAGGACAAGGAAGTTTACATTGCGACAAAGGTTGCGGGATGCAATTCATCGAGAATAGACAAATCTATAGAGAGTTCTCACAGGAGGCTTGGGAGAACTATTGATCTTTACCAACTGCACTGGGTTCCTAGTATATATACAAGCCTCAAGAAAACAATGAGATCGCTTGAGAACTCAGTGAAGACCGGTTATGCAAGATACATCGGGCTGAGCAACTTTCCCACACAAATACTAAAGGAAGCAATGGAAATGCTGTCAAGGGAAGAGATCGTGTCAAATCAGGTCCAGTACTCAATTCTCGATAGGAGAATTGAAAATTCCATGGTTGAATTCTGCAGAAAAAACGGTATTGAGATTATTGCATATTCCCCAATGGCCAGGGGCAGGCTTACAGGCAAATATTTTGATTCTAAAGGTCCCGGGGATTTCGCAAGGATGTTCGATTCCAGAAAGAGGAAAAATTTACCAGATGACCTGAAATCACTTCTCATAAAGTTGAGTGAGAGTCACAAATGCACCGTTGGTCAAATCAGCTTAGCATGGGTTATCGCAAAAGGTGCTTTTCCAATCCCCGGAGCAAAAAATGGAAAACAGGCAGAACAAAATTCTGCCTCTGCGAATGTATTGTTGACTAAGGAAGAACTATCAAGAATAGATACCGTTTCTAGCCGTTACAGGGAAGGCGAATACAGAAACATCGTCCCCAGACTCATTCCCAACACCCTTGTGAGGCTTGGTACTGGAAGCGGTTTTTGATTATTGAATGCCCAGCTCAAGTTGAGATTCAATATAATGCCAGAGTTGATGTTCTATCTCGAAGGTCCACAAGGCTTCAGGAACTTCCACAAATATCACTAATTCTGTCAGAAAAATTGCCTCAAGGGCTGCAACTCCAAGGTCCTGCAGCCATTTGCCAACCCCTAACTTGACCGTTAGATTGTTTGCATCCCCCTCAACTATTACCGTAAAAGCCCTGTCCATCGCAAGCAGAGTTCGGAATATACCGCCCTTTTGTGCCTGAATGACAATACCTTTTGGATGCACACCCATCTGCGTTTTGAATTTCTCGTTGTCAAAAAACTGCTTAATTAGCTGACCCACTTTTTCAGGGTCCGCATTTTTTCCAGTATACTGTCTTATCGCTTGCTTCATTTATCTTTATCTCCTTATACAATATAATCTTTGTTTGATATAAACTGCTAAGATCTATCCTTTCTTCAAATAGAAATCCCAGATCTGCGGTTCTGTTATACATTTGATAAGTTAAGGCCGCACAGCTAAACTTGATGATTCCACATATAAACTATATTACTGGTTTATCAGATTACCAATAATCTTAATAACCAAATCGCGATTAAGGTATATGGTAATCGAAAAAAACAAAAATGGATCTAAAGATAGAGAAGAAGATGAAACTGAAAAAAAGAGAACGGTATCAATAAAGGGTGTTAGCGATCGCGTATACAGGAAGATGACACAAATCGCTAAAGATACTGGAAAGACCATAGGCGAGATCACCAATGAGTCCTACAAAACTTTTCTGGGCGCTGTTGAGGGTGCGGTTGGAATATCAAAGGAATTTGTCAGGGGAGCAAAATCTGCAATGGTAGAGACAGTCTCGAACTTCAAGAATCTTGAAATTTCAGGAAAAGAATTACTCGAAATAGGAAATAAAGTATCCTTCAGAAATATAGACAATCTGACCATAACAGATATTTCCGAGGAGGACTTCAACAGTCACATTGACTCATTCATCCAGATAAAGAACCTTGTGATCCCGGATAACGTAAGAAAGTCAATTGCAGTGAAGAAATGTAACTTTGTTGACAACCTGTCCGTACTGCCTGAAAAAACTAAAAAATAGTCTAACAGGATCAGGGGTGAATGGGAAAAGAATATTTCCAGTTCATCCGTGAACTTTTACACAGCATAGACAGAAGAAAAATTCTTTCTTTCGATCTTGAAACCCTTGTTGCGGACAGCAATGGGTTTCTTACAAACGAAGAGATAATTGGGATTTCCGCAGCATATAATTTTCCAGAGGTCCACACTGATGTCTATATCTCGAAACCAGAGGAGCATGAACGGGAAGAATCACTTCTAAAAAGGTTTGACGAACTTCTGGGTAGGGTTCAGCCGGAAATAATAATCGGTTATAACCATACAGGCTACGATATACCGTTGATTCAGAAAAAAATAAGGAATCGTAATTTTTCAAATAGACTGAGAAACATTGAATATTATATTGGTACATCCTGGTGCCTTGATATGATGTATGTTATTGCCGAAGATATTGAGAAAATGACCGGGGATTATTTCATAAGGAAACTGGATGACGTTGTTGTTCATGAGAGATATTCTTCGCTTCCTCTCAAGCGCGTGAAAAACGTAGTGATTCAACAGAACAAAAACAAGGGAGAGGTTATTAAAGAGATGTGGCTAAACAAGGATGAGAAATTAAGAGATTACGCTGCAGGAGACAGCCATGACATTCTGCTCATATTTCATGATATATTCCAGTAGCACCTTCAAGCATTTCCGAACCTTGAGACGACCTCTGCAATATTCTCCATATAATCTCTGAAAATTCGGATGATATCCCTCGAGGTTATCACTCCCACGATCTTGTTATTATCAATCACCGGAAGTCTTCTTATTTTATTGGCTTGCATGATTCCTACCACCTTATCCGTAGGCGTATCTTTCGAAACTGAAATGAAATTTGTACTCATTATATCTGACACCATGATATTCTTGGGTTCAATCTGCGCCGCAGTAACTTTGGATACAATGTCCCACTCTGTAACTATTCCAACCGGTCTGGAATCTTTCTCAATTATCAGGAAGCCAGATGAGTCCCCTGTCATAATTCTAGCCGCATCTAATACTGTCAGGTTCGGTGAGATTGCCCTGAATTCTTTCCGCATTATGTCTGAAGCATAAAGAACCATAGAGTGTGATGCGTTCCACGTATAAAATGATTGAATTGTCAATCCGGCAGGGTTCGACAATAATGAATAAGGAAACCGGGAGAACCTGATGATGAGTGTGCTGAATCGTGATTTAAGATTCGCCAATTCCTTTAACTAAAGTATCAGATTATTGTTAAATGACACGAGTAGAGTGTGGGACACTATTCTATGATCTTCCCATATTGAACAGATTGTGCCACACGCCGGTGCAGAATAGAGCATTATCGATCCTGTCATCCCTCCTCTGAGCCACATTCCATCCAAGCATCTTCTTGTCTGCTGCAAACCCTGATTCGGAATTGCTTCTCTGGTGGTACTGTTCCAGATATGGCATTGTATCAGCAACAAACTCCTTCATCGTATCCTTCCATTTCTGTGATCCATTCAGGGTGGCATTCTTCTTGGGTATTACAAAGACCTTCGTTTCGCCGAGTTTATCCACGTACGATGGGGATGAATAATACCTGTCAAGACGGATGGAATCCATCTCTATCCCGATGGATGAGAGAAGATCCATTGCCCTGTCATATGCATCCTTCTCAGATTTCATGGATGAACCGAAGGCTATGTACAGTCGGGACTGCAGATCCAATATTGCAAAGGAATATGCGAATAACTGTTTCTTATGACCTTTAGATTCCTTTGCGTCTTTACCATGATCGGGAT
>JAKAAI010000066.1 GCA_021797055.1 Thermoplasmata archaeon
GATAAGGGACATAGATCATAGACTACCATAAATTATTATGGCAATAGGTTGCTAGGACCTGAGCGCGAAAAATAGACGCGATCACGGGAAGAGAAACAAGAATGTGGTACGATACATAAAGAACTTGCGCCTATTCAGTACAGTATGGCCCCATTAAATTTATTAAATTCTTAGCTGATATGTAAGGATTATTAAGGATATGGTTCAAATTTATGTTTGATTCGATATTGGAAAGAATTATTAGGATCTGTCTAGTTCGGTTTTTGTCATACAGATCAACTACCATAGTCAACGCACACCATATCAGTCTCAGGCAAACCTTTTTTTATGAACATCCAAATGAGTCATCAAAACACGGTAAAGAGGTGATTTACTATTAGCAACTTCATTTCTATTAATACCTCACAGAATTAATTCCTGCTGAACCCTTGCTGACAAGATTCCTTTCTTCTATAACATTGGCTTATACTGACCGCTGGGATCATCAATCAACTCATAATTTTCAATAACTTTCCGTCCTCTAATGTAGACGTCGCTGGGAAATACGACATCAAAACCGTTGAATGGTGAGACAGTCCTCTTTGAGTGCAGACGGTTTTCATTCAACCTCTTCATATTGGAAAAGTCAATTGCTACAAAATCTGCGTCGTATCCTATCTCTATCTTTCCTTTCTTTATGCCATATGCCTCTGCAGCATTCACAATGTTGGTCCTCAAAAATGTTCCCATGGAAAGCACTTTCTTGTTCACAAGGGCTGCCATAAGAGGCAGGCGCGTCTCAACCCCAATTATCCCTGACTTTGCCTGATCGAATTCCTCCTTGTCCTCGTCTGAATGCGGCGCATGATCAGATCCGACGAAGCTGAACTTGCCAGATACAAAGGCATTGAGAACTTTTTCCTGGATATCCCTAGACCGCAATGGTGGATTTACTTTGCCTTCAGATCCAAGCATCATTCCAGAATTTAAGAGCAAATGATGCGGTGTCACCTCAAGATAATCAAAGCCTTTCTCTATATCATCTGAATATGAAGAGCAGTGTGCTGCAATCTTCTTTCCCAGATCCAATTCCCGTACCATGGAAAAGGCCTTTTGTTCGCATTCGACAGGCCTGCGCGAATCATGATCCTGGAGAGAATCCTCGCACCCTGCATGATCGGTGAGACAATTCCCGTCTTCCAAATGGAATACCTTTGGCGCCTTCAATTGCTTTAACGACTCAGCCTCTTTGGGAGAAATTTCCTGGACCGTAACGGAATTTGTTGAATTTCCCAGGAATGTCTTAATCAATGAGCTTTCCCTATGCAGTATGCTGCTATTGGATCCAGTAAACATGCTAGCGAGGCCAAAATCAACGTATGATTTGTTCCTTACGGTGCCAAGCTTATCCATATACGTTGAATAATTATCTACGGGTATTCTATTATTGGGCATATCGATAACCGCTGTTGTTCCACCGAATGCCGCTGCCATGGATCCAGTGTGGAAATCCTCTTTCCATGTCTCGCCGGGATCCCTGAAATGCACATGAGGGTCGACGGATCCCGGAAGGATTGCACCATTGAGAGCTGTTATTTTTTTGTCTCCCAATGCCTTTGATATTTTGGATATTGTTCCTTCAGAAATCTCTACTTCAAGGCGCCTGAAATCACCCTGATAATAGAAGAGCCCGGTTATGCTGCTTGGTTCATCCATATACTCGTATCAAGGAGTCAATTAAAAGGTATAGCCTGATGCATGAACCATTTTTGCTTGGAGGAAAGCATTCGATACATAAGCGAACATATATGGTCTTATTTTTATTAATGCTGACCGCAATATTTACAGCTAAATGTTAAATGGAAACCCTAATGTCCTGCGTTTCCGGAACCATGACAGACAAGCTCAGGAATGCCAATATTTTTATGCACATTCATGCTTCTATCTTATGAAGAACGAGATGGTCAGGTTGGGTGTCGGGACGGTTGATGGTGCATATATTTTATCCTCAGAGGATAGATCGACCTGGAACAGAACCCGCCCGCTGATGAAGGGGGAGAGCGTTAACTATATGATCTCATCCCCTGAGGGCAGGCTTTTTGCATCGACTCTTTCAGATGGGATCTTTATTTCTGATGATTCAAAGAAATGGACAAGATCCAGCAGGGGTCTGACAGTGAACAAGGTCTGGTCTGTCGAGCAGGATGCTCATGCCCCCGACACAGTATATGCTGGAACGCAATATGGTCATCTCTTCAGATCCGATAATTCCGGAAAATCCTGGGAGGAAGTGACCGGCCTGTACGAAGCTCCACACAGGAATGATTGGGGCATAGACTGGGGATTCGGAACCACCGGCCTTACAATACACACAATAAAATCTGATCCCAGAAAGAAAGGAAGATTGTACGTTATAGCAGCGGGAAATGGCGCTTACAGATCAGATGATTCCGGTGAAACCTGGGATTCACTCCGCTCCGGTATTATGGATGATTGCAGTTGGAACTTCAAGGCAGAGGGCAATGGCAAGGACAGGAAAAGTGCCTCCCAGGTTAAGAAGGAGCACCTCCAGACGGTTCACATGTGCGCGCACAAGATCACGCTCTCGCCATCAAAGAAAGATACTGTATATCAGCAGAATCACTGCGGCGTCTACTCCACAAAGAGCGCGGGATCTGAGTGGAAAGACGTTAGCCCGACACCGGAGACAAGGCATGGGTTCGGGATCACAGCAACAAGGGGCAGCAAGGACACAATCTTTACGGTTCCAGCATACCAGACAGGATGCAAGATGAAGCACAATTCATGCATCCAGGGGCAGCTTTCTGTGATGCGGTCGAGCGATGAGGGGAAAACATGGAAGCAGCTGACTAACGGCCTGCCGAAGAACGTTCATAATTGTGTTCTCAGGGATAGCGTTACCAGCGATGACCAGAGGTATCCTGGAATATATTTCGGAACCACTACAGGGGAAGTTTATGCTTCAACAGACAACGGAAACACATGGAAGGAGATAGCAAAAGGGCTCGGGAGAATACAGGGACTGTCATTCCTTGGCGCATGACAGTTTGTATCTATAAGCAGCGACACCGTAATTGATCACTGGAGATCATCTATACTCCGGGAATTTCCCCCCAGATTAGCTTATGAAGCTGCGTTAATACGCGCACTGGAAGGCTGTCAGAAAGTACCTTCTCAGCAAGCCACTTCAGATCTCGCCCCCAGACTGGCTGGAATACAATCTGTATTGATCCAGGGATCTTCGGGATCCAGTTCTTTGCAAACTCGTAGTCCCTTTCGTCGGCTATTACAAACTTTACATAATCCTGCTTTCTCAATGCGTAGATATTGTCCTGATAGAGCGAAGCATCTTCGCCGGATGATGGCGTTTTGATATCCATATCTATAAATGCATTCTTGATCGCAGTATAATCTTTGATTGGAATCGACCCGCTCGTTTCAATCAATACGTTCTTTCCAGAATCACAGATCTTGCGGACAAAATCGAGTGCTTCACGCTGGAGCAACGGTTCTCCGCCAGTGAAGCATACCCAGTCCAGACCAGATCGATTGACCTGCTCAATCAGATCGCCAAGGGGAACTTCATGTCCTCCATAAAAGGTGTAGGTTGAATCACACCAGGAACAGCGAAGGTTACACCTGTTTGTCCTGACAAAGAACATGGGAATCCCGATGAATGGCCCTTCACCCTGCAAGCTCTTGAATATTTCAGTGATAAGCATTCAATCAGGATTTAAAACAGGTTTATGAACTTGCAACTGAACTTGATAGAACATTTAGATTCTGTTATCGGCATTGGTGATGTGATCATCGTGGTATATACGTTATAATAAAAAATGGTATAAGAGCAATTGCAAACTCCGCAATAAACCACTTGTAGTCAAGTGGCCATTCCTGTATCTCCTCAATGTAGTCAAGGTGCGATGTTAAGGCGTGAAACTCATGTTTCTGCAGATTATTCAGTTTATCGAGTTGCTCGGATATCTTCTTCTTCTCCTTCTTCCAGTTAGCCGCATCAAGTAAGTCAAAGCCATTTTGCTTCTTTTTTACAAACCATTCAGCATCCAAACCAAACTCAGTGTAGACTTCCTTCAGCATTTTTTCCTTTACCTTCTTGACCACCTTGCTCAAACGTACCTGTGGTAAAATGAAGAATCCCAGTGCAATAACAACTGCCACTATAAGAATTGAAATGGAGAGCGGATCTACTATCTGGGCGGCAATCAGGATAAAGTATGCTGCCATGCCTATTACCAAAAGCCCTCCAATAGATATCTTGAAAGCAATTTGGATCAGTTCATGTATCTCCTTGATTTTCCTTGGCCTGTTCATTATCCTCATCAGGCGAAATTGCTCGAGGATAATCTCGGAATTTGAAACCTGATATGTATAGGAAATATATCGATAGCCCAGATAACCTGCCCTGCCACCAACAAAGCCAGCAATGAATCCTACCAGAAGAAAATAGTGATAAAGAAGAGGTTGTTCGTATACGTGAATATAGATCTCACTTAAAACGGAGAATTTCTTTATCTCTGTCAGGTAGATGTAAGAATCAACTATAAAGCCGAAGAATACCGATATTGGAAGAATCGTTAGCCAGGAGACGCCGAAATTAATCTTCTCTGACACTTTCTTCTCTCCATAAACATTTAACAGCCTTGACACGTCTACATTGATCCGCTTCACGTTTGCAAGTGAATATTCTGTGACCACGATAGTTATGCCTATTGAGAAAAAAATCAATAAGATGAAAAACTGTGTCAGGAAATAATAAGCTTCACTCTTTATGTTGAATACGATAATACCGCACACATAAAGAATAATTGTGAAAATTGATCCAGAGATCACGAGATGTTTCTTTATCTTGCTTATCAACAGCTTTGTCAAAACGGAAGGAATCAATTTAAGCGTGATAACTATTTTTCCTTTATTATTTTTATGCTGAGTAATATGCACCTATAGATCAAAATATTTATTGAACAAGGGATGCAGTGAGCAACATAATGAATATATCAGAATACTACGTAATAATCGTTTTACTTCTTTTCTTCGGTCTAGCTGTCCTGGTCATCCTGGAACAGGTTTATTTTTCCCAGACGGGAAAATTCTCATCATCTGTTTCGATTATTATTCCAGTTCGCGGTCTCGACCCTGAATGGGAGAAGAATGCAGATTCATTCAGGCATCTCAGTTATCCAAATGCTTACGAAACTATCTACGTTGCCGATGCGGATGATGCCTTGACTGCAGAATCTCTGAGAAAAGCTGGACTCAAGGTCATAATATCATCTTCAGAATACAAAGAATGCGGAGCCAAGGTTGCTGCCCAGCTTACTGGCTTAATGGCGTCTGAAGGACAGGCAGTTGTGTTTGCAGATTCCGATATTAGGGTGGATCGGGACTGGCTTTCTAATATTGTTGGACCACTGGATAGATATGATGCAGTAACAACATTTTCATGGCCCCTTCCTCTTAAGAATACTTTATTGAATATCATCAGGGGTGGCTTCTGGATTATAGGATATGATAGCCATATTTCTGCGGGGGGTTTCCTTTGGGGAGGATCAATGGCCTTCAAGCGGGAAACCCTTGATAGAAAATACGTTGATTTCATGAAGGACAAGATCTATGATGATGTCACAATAACGACCTATCTGAAAAGCAAGAAGAAGAGGATCTGTTTTAATGGTAAAGCAGTATGCTTCAATGCATACGATGATAGGAAATTCTACCAGTGGGCATCAAGACAGGAAATGCTTGTCCGCCGCTATTCTCATCGCATAGCTGTTGGCTTTTTCTTTTTCATGCTTGGACTTCTTGCAACTACCATATATGGAATCATAATTCTGAACCCTTTTTTTCTGTCAATATATATTCTCTGGTGGCTTAAAGGCGTCTTTACGAGCTTAAGAATCGGAAAAATTTCATTTGGGGTCCCTGCTGTATCCATTGTATCATCGGTGATAGCATTCTTTATTCTTATCCTGACCCTCACGAAAAAGCAGACAGAGTGGAGAGATCACATTTATAACTTTTGAATGATGCGGATTTAATGCCTCTATTATTTCCTGAATTGAATGCAATACAATGTTTAATTGCAGCTTTACAAGACCCATGGCGAGGATAGCTGAGATCAGAAAAAATAGAATTTATGCGAACCAAAGGGACTGAAATTTAATCAATAAATAACTAGGTTAAGAAATCAAAGACTCTTATAAACGCTTATTATGACAATAAAAATTTGTAATTAAATTATACAGGGTTATGGTTTCAAGGCCAAGAAGGATACCAACATTCATAGATCGAGCAGCATGATTTTCGAATTTATCTTTTTTTGAATGCCAAAAAAAGCAGTAAAAAATTAAAGCCTATTCAGAAATCCCAACCTCTCAATATACATGAGGGAAAGATCTGTAGGCATGATGGAGTCCCTTGCTGGGGCTTCTATGTGGGGAGTTTCAAGCGTTGCGGCTAACCTCCTTTTTTCAATCACCACAATCCCGTACCTGGCACTGCTCTTTGTGAGAGTCATATTCTCTTCATTGATTTTGTTCATTTTCATCAAGCCAAGAATCAAAATTGGAGGCCTATTGGGAATCTCAATATTCGGGATAATAGGGCTTTTTGGTTCGCAGTTGACATACCTTGCTGCAATATATTACTCAAATGCAGCTACCGCGACTGTTCTGCAATATCTCTTTATGCCAATGGTTGTGATATATGATCTTTTAAGACGAAACAGAAAAGTTTCATTCGTACTGATAATATCCATCATCTTTTCATTTGCAGGTTTAATTCTCTTGACGATTAATTTCTCTTCAATCGGGAGTGTTTTAGTAGTCAGCCCGACTGCCTTGTTCTTTGGCCTGATGGCAGCAGTTAGCGCTGCTTTTTATACCATATATGCAAGACCCTTAATCAAAAAGCAGGGTTTTGAAGCCACGATAAGCCTGGGTTTCCTTATGGCATGCATTCCTGCGACATTTGTTGGTTTATATCCGTCTATAGAATATTTCAGAGCTTTATCAGCCCAACCTGCTGGATCAATCCTAATCATAGCGGGATTGATCGCTTTTATTATCGTAATTGGAACCGCAGGCGCCTATTACCTTTATGTCAGAAGCATCAAGCACATCAGCTCCAGCGACGCCTCAATAACTGCATCTATGGAACCTATATCTGCTGCGGTATTTTCTTTACTTGTCCTTGGAATATTCCTGACAGACATTCAGTATATTGGGGTAGCTATAATCATACTTTCAATCTCATTTATTCAAAGGGATTCAACTGCAGGAAACTGACATCACCCATATATTGAAAACCATATTTTTGCGATATAAACTATTTGAGAAAACGCCAATTATGTTTCAATACTGTGCCTTCAAAAAAATTTTAAAATGGCTCCCTTGCAGGAGCACTTTTTAATTATTTTTTGCCTGTGACCAAAGAGGGCTCAGGCATGGGAACGCCTTCTTCCCTTAGTATATCCTGAACATCATCCTCTCCGTATCCTGATCTAAGTGCAAGGAAGTAGAATATCAGGGCGTCTACTATCATTACAACATTATCCCAGGGGAAAAACAGTGGGGCTGAATCCGGCGGTGTCGGTGACAGGTAAGGACCAAATGCACCATAGAAAGACAGCGGCATAAGGGTCAGGATAAACCCTATAAGCCAAAGTCCGGATCTTATCTCCTTTCTTGAACCGTTCTTGGCCTGCGTATAGAGGACGATTGTTACAGCAATTATTGCAATTGCGAATATCACAAACATAATGGGAAAGTAGGTGAATACTTCCGCAGGTGCAGCCACTGGTACCGATGCCCCAAGATTGTTCTTGGCAGGGCTGATGACGTTGAAATACATGAAGTAAAAGGTGATTGCCTCAATTACCCAGAAGATTATTCCAACCGCATATGCCAGGGACTTCTTCAACTGCAGTCCCTTTGTTGCATAGAACATTATGTATATGGGCAGTCCAGCAAAGATAGCATAGACAAGCAATATTTCAAGCGTGAAGCCTGACCAGTATACAATAAGCGAGGCTGAAACAAAGCCGATTGGAGCGAGTATCTCGCTGTAAGGAAGCCGGAACGGTCTCTTAAGATCCTTTGCGGTCTTCCTCAAGTGCCTTAGCGCTACACCACCCATAATGTACGTAAACACCGTAGCACTGGATATGAAGCCGACTAGAATTGCCCATGATGGAAAAGGAGCAATGAATATTGAGCCTATCACCACCGAAAGTACCAGGGCGAACACGGGAATACCATTCTTCTTGTTGACGCTCCTCAGCTGGCCAGGGTAATAACCGTCAGTCGAGAGACCATAAAATACACGTGTGCTGGTTCCAAGATATATCCAACCTGTTCCAGATGGTGAGATTATACCATCAATAAGAAGGATGACAGCCCATGCTCCGAAACCTGCTACGGTAGCCTGCTTAAAGACTTCATAGAATGGTCCGCTTGAATATGAGGAGTTTCCGAGAGTTCCCCAGACAGATGACCCGGTTCCTGTCAGCGTGATAGCTCCAGTGAAAGCAAGCTGCAGGAAAAAGTAAAGCACTATTGCTATTATAACGGAAAATATCAATGCCCTTGGAACATCTTTCTGGGCATTCTTCGCTTCACCGCCGAATTCAAGTGCCTGCCTGAAGCCCAGGTATGAGAAAACTATGCCGGCAGTAGGGATTGCCAGGAACACGCTTGGCAGTTGTGTGGCAAAAAACCCACCGAATGCCGAAAAGTTGGATGAACGGAACAGCGCGAAAAGGAGCAGGAATGTAAGGGTTGGAATGATAAGTTTCCAGTATCCGAAATACTGGTTCCACCTGCCAAGGAACTTTATGCCGAGATAATTCAGGAAGAAGAAACCAATCATAAGGGCGATTGCGACGCCAATACCCGCAGGAGTAAGAAGAGTGTATGAACCATACACATTTGTTATTCCATATGACAGGAACGATAGGGCATTGAAGGATGACAGGTAACTTATTGCTGCTATTGCCTCTATAGAAGGAACCGTAACAGCTGATAGAAGATATGCCCATCCCAGTATGTATCCAGTATAGCTGCCATGAGTATAGTGAGGGTACCTGACAATCCCACCGGATTTCGGTATCATACCGGAGACTTCAGCATATACAAGCGCTATGAACAGAACCATTATGCCTCCTATTATCCAGGAAAGCAGGGCAGCAGGTCCCGCTATTTCAGCGCCATATAGCACACCAAATAGCCATCCAGAGCCTATTATCCCTCCCAGGGAAAGGAACAATAGTTGAATAAAGCTCAAGCCTTTCTTCAATTTCTTATCTTCTTCGGCCACATCCATGGGTCATGATAAAGCGTAGCATGTATATAATATCTCTTTTAGCGAATATAAAATGCGACAAATGTTTAAGCTTCTGAATATTATGACCTCTCATGATTGAGAAGAAAATTTTCGACTTTGCCAGGGAGACCAGCACCATACTTATTGTGAATGGTTCCGAGAACGCCGTTGACAAGAATTTTTTCTACCTTTCAGGTATTGAGAATGGTGTGTTTGAGGGATCCGCTCTCATCGCAACTCCCGATACAATAAAAATTATTACTGGCCAGCTTGAGGAGGAGGCTGCCAGGTCATCCGGTCATGAGGTGATGATCTACAAAGGTAAAGGCGAATTCGAGAGTCTTCTAAAAGAGAATCTTAAAGGGGTGGATTCCGTCGGTCTGAATTACTCTTCAGTCACTCTTACAATATACACGGGTTTGCTGCGCATGATACCAGAGAAGTCATTCATAGATG
>JAKAAI010000067.1 GCA_021797055.1 Thermoplasmata archaeon
ATTAAAATTTAAAAAAAATAAAATTTTTGTGAACTATTTTTAAGTAACAACTGGCTGATAATAGCCCATTTCGTACTGCATTGCAACAGTTGGACCGTATGCTGCTGTTGTATTCAGGTAGTTGAAGAGTGCAGCGTTCTCGCTGCTAAGTATAGCTGGGATCTGACTGTATGAGCTGTGATCCTCAATGATTGATGTCCATGCAGCATCCATGTAGAATTGCCACTGTGATAACCATGGCACTGGATCTCGTATGAATACGCCAGTGCTCAGTGCGTTAAACGATGCATTGACGACAGTATCTGAACTGTTGTAAGGCTTCATTGCAAGCGTTGTCAGATTGACGGATCCTGGCCACTGATAGTCCATTATTGTGTATGTGTTGGAAGCGAGACCGGTGTATGTGTCCCAGTAGGATGCCGGGTAGTCAGGGGAGAAGTAAGCACTCAGATTGTAGAGATATTCCATTGCAGCAATATCGCCTGTATCATTGAAAACCATTGGGTTCCCGCCAAACTGGACCATCCACTGATACAGCTCGGTAGGTGTGCTGGCGCCGCCATGACCCTGGAAGTTAACCATTCCAACCCCATAGTAGTTATACAGGGTCTTTGCATCGCTCAGGAGCTGGGCATCAGTTGTTGGTGGGCTTGAAATCCCAGCCTTCTGCATTGCAGTATAGTTAATCCAGACCAGTGGTATGTTAACGAGCTGTGTCATGAAATATATCCCGTGGAATACCTTGACCTCGTAGTTATTCAACCCAGTAACACTGGAAATTGTTCCAGCACCTGCAGTTATTGTCGGGGCCATGCTTGTGAGGTTAGCTAGATAACCGTCATAGAACAGAGTGCCTACATCAATATTGTCGATGGTCGTAACAATGTTCTCGTGTGAGTTCGCAGCCAACTGCGACTGGAATTCGGATACAATTTTAGAAGCTGAAATGAAACTTGTCTTTACATGTATGTTCGGATACATGCTCATAAATGTGTTCATCTCGCTGCTTACGTAGTTATAGTCGGATTCTGTCAGACTCGTGTAATAGTAAACAGTAACTGATGCATTTGATGCACTGTAGATTGTAGGTATCGTAGTCGACGGGTTGTTGCTGAAAGCGCCTGTGTCAACAGGTATAAACCCTGTAGCCGATCCAAAGCTCTTCTGGACAGCAGGGTTAAGCAAAAACGCTATGAGCTGCGCCGATGCCATCGGTGTTGAGCCATTTGCCATTTCAGCAACTACACAACCACCGAGCAGGTGATCCGCGTTCGCCGGACCTGCTGGTCCTGAATACACAAATATTGTCTGCGCCGCAGGTTTGGGGTGGAACAAGTTGTTATAATCCAGGCCGATAAATGAACCGACCACAATTATAACCACCACAACCGCAATCACGGCGATCAATACGCCATGTCCTTTTGGTTTTGTTGGTATATTAGGTGTTTCCATGGTGTATACTTTGAAACATTGTATATAAGAATTTGCATTGGAACATTTGTATATCCAATTTCCGATAATAATTATCTAATTTCATTAAAAATTTATCATATTGTTGCCAAAAAATTAGGAAATATTATTATACTGTGTTTCATTACGGAACTCCCGCTTATTATTTAATAAGTATTCTAGTCTACCGGTATGCTTATAGTTCTTGATAGATATCCTGCCCAGTAATCTGCCGCCAGTTCTATATTTATCTGCACTTTTAATTTTATGTCTCCAATCATGCCTGAAACCCAGCAATCCCTCCAATATAAGCTGTATAAATAAAGAACTTGACCAGACCTGTGCAAACTGACCTGTAGGATAAAAGAAATCCGGGTCATATGTTTCGTTTATCCTTCCGGGATCTGGACTGTTGAAAGTATACCGTATAAAAGTAAAAAGCATCCTGTTCCCTAGACTGCTGTTTCCATTATTATAGGCAGATAACCCTATCCAACCGTTCATGAGTGGCCAGATCTGACCTGTGTGATAGCCACCGTCATATAATCTTTCATTGCAGGACATTGACCTTGCTCCAATATAAGTCATCAAATCATCTGTAGACAGGTATTGCAGTAATTTTTTTATCCTTGATAGACGAAAATATATACCTGGAATTGCCAACAGCGGCGTTTTGATATATCTCATATCTGAATCTGTGAAGGAATCAAGACCTAATTTCCCGGAAAGAAATTTTGATTTATATGAATCATAAACTAGTTCAAATCTATCATCATGATCTTTGATTATTGAGTCATAGACTCGGATTGCTTCGATATACCATGCATTGACGTCAACACATTTCCCATCCCGTTTAGTGGCCCATGTCTCGGGCCATCCAATAAGACCGGAGTTAAAACTGTTTTCAAGGAGGTGATCTTCGCCGGCAGAAAGCGATGTTATAAACGAATAGACTTTTCTAATCTCATCCTTAATGACAGGTTTTGCAGAAAGTTCTTTCCTGTAGCCCTGCGCTATCATCCAGAGCAGTGAGCTGTCTATTGACATATACTTTGTACTGATCCCCTCCATTCCGGAAACCTCATAATTCTGGTCCAATGAGTCCAAATAGTCAACTACAGGAATTTCATGGGGTATCCTTCCATTAGCTGAATTTCTGTAGAGAAGATCAAGGTGGGAATCTGCCTCTGCTGTCAGACCTATCAGATATGCGGCAAAAGATGCCCACATGCCATCACGCCCAAAGAACCATGAAAATCTCGGAAAACCGGCGTAGAAACCATTTCCAGCTTCAGTTTCAGAATATGCCTCAAGAAGGCTTATTTTTGCCCAGAGGAACGCCTTGTCCAATCCCGGTATGCTTGATTCAAGTATGCAGTTTCCAGTCACTTTTGAGAAGTAGTTTGCAGTATCCTTTAACGCGCTCTCAGTGTCCTGAACTGGATCTTCACCTATTACAACGGTGGATAGATCCACAATATTACCTGATACATTTAGATTGTTAGTATGGTTATCATATCTGATCTCTGAATGCGTGAACCCAGAAAGGTGAATAACTGTCTTGGCAAATTCACTTTCTATTATTGCCTGATCTCCAATTTTAGACATGAATCTGTATACTGATGGTGATTTGTTCACAGGCCACATTTTCAGGTGGGTGATTTTAAAAGATAACTCAATTCTGCATGGTTTGTCAGGTTTCAATGCTATAACAAGTGACTTGCTTTCTGACGGTATGAAATCTATTCTTGAGAGATTTTGATACTTTCTATATATGCAGAAAGGCCGCCTGACATACTTTCGGCAAGTACTCCTTTTTTTTACAAGTTTGAGATTCAAGGATGAAAAATGCTGCGTACCACCAACCCAGAAACCCGTCCTGTTTCTGCCCGAGGCCGCTGCCTTCAGATTGCCATCCTGCCTGATTATGAGATGTGCCCTTTTGCCTTTAACCAGCGAGAAATATAATAAATTTGTATTGGTTTTATCATTAACCTTAACCCAGGCATCCAGGACCCTGTTGTTTGCCTTCCCAGTTAGAGAAGAGCAGTAATTCATCTCGTCTATAATCATAAATGAATATAGGTTAAGCGTTCATAAAATTGTGTTGATGAAATGTTATTAAACACAGTAAACATTCATCAAGATGTTTATACCGAGATATTTCAAATCCCTGTCCGACGAAGATTCGCTGGATGTTATCAGGAATCACAGCTTTGGAGTGCTGTTAAGTATTATTAACGGCGAAATTTACGTTACACCTTTACCTTTTATTCTCGAAAAAGAAGGCAAAAATATGATGTTGTATGCTCACCTCGCGAGAATAAATGAACACTCTAAGTATCTTGACGGATCCAAGGTCACGGTCATTTTCCAGGGACCACATCACTACATATCACCGAGATGGTATATGGACCCAAGATCTGTACCCACCTGGAATTATGTGATTGTCAAGGCGAGTGGCATATCAGAAATCGTTGATCATAATGTTCTGTTATCAATAATAAAGAAACTTTCTGATTTACACGATCCAGAATGGTCTGCCCTAAAGAAGGAGAATGAGACCTATTATCAAAAAATGACATCTGAGATAGTGGGTATTAGAATAAAGGTAGATAAACTGGAGGGAAAGTTTAAGCTCAGTCAGAATCACCCCAGAGAGGATATTGAAAGCGTTATAGCCCATCTTTCAGAACTGGACCAGAATGCAACTGAGATGGCGGAGATAATGAAGAAGGTATCAATTGAAAGGAATAAATCCTAACCGGTCGATTTCCGGGATCTGCTGAAAAATCTTGTGATTGCAAAATAAATCACTCCGAATATGAGAAGAGCAAATAATGGGTTGATCTTGAGTACCGGAACAGATGTGATAAAAAGGTAAATAAGGTATGAGAAAACCACTGCCGCCAGACCAATCCCGAGAGAGAAATTATTGAGCCTTCCGATCTCCCTTCTCCATTCTTCCTCATCATAGCCATCCCGCTTCAGGACCACGGTCAGAGAATTTGCAGTTTCAAATGACATCATACCTATCAGGCCAAATTCTGCGAGGAAAACAGTATCAATAAGAAATGCAAGATCAGCAGGAGGCATGCCTATCGCTATCGGTATGTACCTAGCAGCATAGCCTTTGCTGAATATGATCAGTAAAATAACGGGAAGGAATGCAAGAAATTTGAGAGGGTTCTTTCTCCCCGGTTTAATCGCATATACAATAGAGCCCAGCGAAAAGGCTATTTCCAGTGCACCGAATATTAGTACGAGAGAGGTTCCACTTACAGATGCAATAAAGAGGCCAGGCAATAAGAGAAATATTACACCAAACAGCAGAGAAACAGTTGACCTCATAATTACCTCAGTGTGCCTGTGAGCCTTGATATGATCTTGCCGTAGCCAGTTATTTCCGGATCCCATGGAATAATTTTTGAAAATCCAGAAAATCTTGAGTAAAGTTTTCTTCTTGCTTTGCTGTTATAACTTTCATTAAAGATGGATGAAATTGAATACGGAGACATTTTGCCAAATATTCCATATGGAAGCACATCAATAACTATGAGCCTGGAGGAAACGCCTCTTATCTGCCGGCAAATCAGTGAAAGTGTATCAGCGTTTGTCTCCGTTATGCTCGTAAACAGAAAGGTGGTTGGAACAGTTTCACGTGCTATCGCAAAAAACTCGCGGTCTTTACTGTATGAAGATAGGATCTGTTTAAGCGGTTCGACAAGGAGTACGCTTCTTCTCAGTCTTATATACTGCTCCATACCAGACCCCGGCACAACAATGCTTTTCCTTGCGCTCCTATCCTTCTGCATAACCCAGAAACCAACATTGTGCTGGTAGTTCAACAGGAGACTAGCAAACGAGAGTATTAACCTGATTGAACTCTCGAGAGGATTATCCTCCTTGGTACCCTGACGCATTGTGTTTCCCCTGTCAAGTGCAAACATAATAGTGTGAAGACCTTCCCTTTCGTACTGGTTTACAAGTGGTGCACTTGACGTTGTTCTTCTGGCCGTCGCTTTCCAGTTGATGGTCCTGTATGGATCACCCGGGACGTATGACCTGATTGTGTCAAAATCTGTAGAGGCTGGCCCGATTCTGGATCTCGCACTTCTTGGGTTCAACATACTTGCCCGTATCCTCAAGCCGCGTTTCCTGAGGATTTCAACCTTTGGTATGACGTCTATCGATACGCTGACATTTATCTTTCCATTCCTGGTATTTAAAATTCCCATTGTTGGGTTGTAAGTGTATTTTATCTCAGAGAATGAAAATTTCCCCCTCCTTGCAGCCTGTATCTTGTATGTGACATCATAAACCCTTGACCTGAGACCCTTGAAGACAACCCGAACGTTTGAACCGTCGACAGGCTTGAAGTGCTCAAAATATGGAAGTTCGAAAAGAAAAATTCCTGCTCCTCTTCTCAGGATTATACGTGCTTTTACCTCTACAATGTCATCTACTTTGACCTTATTTGGCATATCGATCTCAACATCAACACTGCCTTCCTCGTCAGATATGAACATAATGCCCACAAACAGGATTGGAAATATTACCAGCAGGGTCGCTGGTAGTAAGCCGGAAAGGAAGGCTACGATACCAAAAGATGCAGCAATGGCAAGAAAACCAAGCAACCCCTTAGTCCAGAGTTTTTCCATTTGACCAACTACTTTGGTACTGCAATTTTCTCCAGATATTCGTCCACTATAGCCCCGGTGCTGATCTCGTCGAGCGAAATTTCTGGCTTCAGAACTATCCTGTGTGCAAGCGTTTCCCGTATCACAGATTTAACATCGTCTGGTGTTACAAAATCTCTCTTCTCTATTACAGCTTTGGCACGGCTCATTCTCAGAAGAGATATCAAACCTCTTGGACTTGGACCAGCTGATACACGATCATCCTTTCTTATCACTGTGAATGCCGTTATGTAAGAAAGGACCTCTTCGCTCACCGATACCTTTGTCTCCATGATTTTCTGTATGTTGATTATTGTCTCTGGATCCAGGACCTGAGAGGCGGTTGCGCTCGGATCATCGGATTGCCACGAAACCCTTCTTCGCAGAAGATCTCCCTCATTTTCAGGATATCCTATTGATAGCCGGATCATAAACCTGTCCATTTGAGCTTCGGGCAAAGGATAAGTTCCCTCGAATTCTATCGGATTCTGTGTTGCCAGCACGATGAAAGGTTTAGGAAGCTTGTATGTCTCCCCTTCGATCGTGACCTGTTTTTCTTCCATTGCCTCTAGCAGTGCGGCCTGAGTCTTGGGCGGTGCCCTGTTGATTTCATCTGCAAGGATTAAGTTGGCAAATATTGGCCCCTTGATTGTTTCAAAGGTTCCACTTTCCTGTCTCCATATTTTGGTCCCGGTTATATCACTTGGAAGCAGATCTGGCGTGAACTGAATCCTGTGATAACTCAGTCCAAGTACCCTGGAAAAGAGTTTGGCCAGGAATGTCTTACCAACGCCAGGATTATCTTCCATAAGAACATGTCCGGAAGCAGAAATCGCCGCGAGGATCCTGTCCACGACAGCCTGTTTTCCAAGGAAATATTTTCTTATTTCTTCGCTTGCATTACCAATTTTCTCAATGACCGGCTTTAGCTCTGGACTGGGTTCTGCTGTTGTTTCCATTTTACATTTTCCTCCTGACTTGATATCTTCGATATAACAGTCTCTACGACGCTCTTTCTGATTGACATATCATACTCTATTAATTTTCTTGCATTGAGAAGGCTATAATCCTCCCAAGACGGTTTGGTGTATGTAGTTATCGGCGCAAGTATGTGCTCTATTTCGCTGAAATTCTTCTCTCCACGGGAAAGTATATTGGTAAGCGCAATCAGCAGAGATGTTGATGTTCCTTTCAGAATGAACTGCTTTATCGCATCTATTAAATAATTCATCTCGGGATTGACAACAACCTCGTCGGAATATTCAAATTTCTTATAAGATTTATAGGTGATCCTTTCAACAAACCTGGAGGTGAGGACATAAAGTTTCATCACAAGGTAAATTATAGCCAGAGCAACAATGACAAGGAATGCAATGAGTATAATATTGTTGTAATAGGAAGGTTTCGGAATTGCAATTATTGAGTATACGAATGCAATTGCTGCTGCAATGGATATCCATCTACCGCCATGAAATTTGAGGTACCTTGCAAATGAACTGATATTCTCCCTCTTTGAAGAATAGAAGAATGTCCAAGTTGAAACAAGAAACCCTGCAACTGATACTGCAACAAAAACAGGAGCAATATAAACTACATATGGAAAATTATAGAAAAACAGGGCCACTGACAGAGAAAAAACGAACTTAGAGGAATGTGTAAAATATGAGCCTGCGCCTACATGTTTTCCATCATCTAGTATTCTTACTCCAAAGATAGTAGTGGATATTGAAAACATCAGAAGCATGGTGGGAAGTAGATATGAATCTATATTCCTGTAATGGAAAAATGAACCGATTAGTGAAAGAAAAAGTGTTAGAAGAAGGTACTCATATATTGTGACTGCAAGTATAACCTTAGCAAAGATTCCAGATATTATCATTCCCGATATCTGAAGAATTCTACCAACGTAAGCAATAATAAGCGGAAAAAGCAGAAAACTGAGTATGTTTGACACAAGATACAGCTTAGATAAAGATGATATAAGATCCGGAAGAATTATTGACAGTACAACAATAGAGATTGCGTATTTTGCGGTGGCAGAACCTGCGTTTCTTAATTTGCTGACCATTTTAAAGGTCAATCCTCTGAACAGATGATAATTTTTGCGTTTGGCAGGGAGGATGCAAGGCTTCTTAAATACCCCTCGTAATCGGATCTGCTTACCGGTTTGTGCCCATAGAAAGAACGCTCAAAACTCTCAAGTACTTTTTCAAGCTGCCGGGATACTGACGGATCGGCCCCTTTAATTATCTTATCGATTAACTCCCTCGGCGTGGTGCTATCTTTTACTGAACTGTTCTCGTCCATAAAATTCATATGGAAAAATTTTCTGATGTCATCGGAATAATCCACCGCCCTAAACCATTTGATATCAGTCATTCTGCGGTCTGCAGCCTTAACCAAGGTACATCGATCTGAAAATGTCAGGGAGTATTCACCGTCAGCGTTCCTGTTCAGATTCATCGGTATGACAAGTTCAGCTTTTTCCGGAACCTTGACTGATAGAGGAATATCAAGAGCCCATATGAGTGGCAGGTCTTCTTTAATGTCAGGTAAAATCAACTGTTTTGCTTTACCCCACCCATGCAGAGATGATACCCTCTCATGATTTTCGAGCGGAAGCTGTGAACTTGCCTTTTTTTCCTTATCGTCCGCCTGTGCAATATCGGGTTGCATCTCAACTTCAAGGACCTCTTCTTCCTTCTTTTTTTCAGAAGAGTTCGATTTACGATTCTGCTGCCGGAGTACTGTCACGGCAAGAACCACAGATACAACTGCAATTATTGCAATTATAATATAAGGATTCAGAACAAAGGGTATGATCTTTTGTAATGTGTTACCACCACTTGAAGAACCGGTTCCACTGCCCTTACCGTTTCCAGATCCTGGGCTGCCTCCTGTTCCTTTCCCTCCTCCGCCTCCCCCGAATGGGTTTAATGAACTAAGGTTCAGGTTAAATTTTGGAAATGAAAAATTGAGAAAGGATAAATTTAACTTTGAAAAATTAAATGACGGAAAATGAAAATTACCTGAGAAGTTTAAAGAAAAAGGCCAACCGGAAAAGCCTCCGAATCCACCAAAGCCTGATCCTCCATTGCCATTACCCCCATTGCCATTACCGCCACTGCCCTGTCCGCCAGTTCCTCCTGTTCCTGGGCTACCTGTACCAGAGTTTCCAGTTCCTCCTGATGTACTTGTGTTATTATTGCCAGTGGTTATCGGCTGGAAAGACTGCACTGAAGAAGCTACAAGCCAGCCTAACAAAATTATAATAACAACAAGAATGACCAGGCTCTTCTTCTGCATGCCAATTAAATATTATATCAAACCTAATAAATATATCCTATTCATTTAAATAAATTTTCATTATGAAAAGTGTAATACGGATGCGAGCATTGCGGTCAATTAATTATTGAATAAAAAATTCCTCGAATAAGTCTCTCATTCCACCAGCAATAAATCTATTAACCAGAGGTGGCCTGGGTGTGAGATTTTTTACAGGCCCTCCAATT
>JAKAAI010000068.1 GCA_021797055.1 Thermoplasmata archaeon
AGTGAAGAAATTTCAAATTTTTACTCGCCATTTATGAAGGTTATTAACTGATTAATGACGTTCTAGAGCATCATAAAAAAGCAAAATCCCGTGATTAACTGAAGGCGTGAAATTAACACAGCAAGCCGCTGGAGGGCTCTTACCCGATAGTTAGAAGCCACACATTTATATTCTGATTCTGCATGTAAAAATATGATCAAGCAACTCAAAAGAGAGATGGAGAAAGTTGACCTGATGCCGGAAAACGTGAAGGGAATTTTTCTTGACTTTTATGATTACCTGATGAACACAGAGAACCTTGGGGAGAGAAGAATAATATTCCATATGTTGAAAATGAGGAAACTGCAGGAAGAGGTTGGGTTAATCCCCTTTACTGACGACAGTATTATGAAGGCCGTCAGATGGGTAAAGCAGCAGGACTATGAGGCCTGGACAAAGATCGGTTATCTTATCACCCTCCGGAAATTCTACCAGTTCACATACAGGTCAGAACCATCAGGTGACCTGAGGAAAGCTCTCTCAGTGAAAAGGAGCAGAGACCACCGGCTCACTGACAAGGACATGATATCAAGGGAGGAAATGGAAAAACTGATTGATGCGTCTGCGAACCAGAGAGATAAGGCATTGTGGAGTGTCCTCTATGATTCGGGCATCAGGCATGGAGAGCTCATGGACATGGTACTGTCAGATGTTGAGTTTGACCGATATGGGGCAATTCTGCATGTCCCAGTAACAGGGAAGACCGGGTACAGGAAAGTGAGGATAATCGGCAATTCAGTGGCCTACCTCAGGGAATGGATGAATGTGCACCCCAGGCGGACTGACGAAAAGGCGCCATTATTCTGCAGGATAGAGCAGCATATAGGGGAAAAGATGGATTACTCAAACACTTACAAAGCACTTAGGCTTACATGCAGGAGGGCCGGAATCAAGAGAAGAATATATCCGCACCTTTTCAGGCATACAAGGGCCACTATACTTAGCACCGGACTCAAGGAGATACCGCTGGAGAACCAGATGGGCTGGGTCCATGGGTCCCAGATGACAAGAGTGTATGTACATGACAATGACAGAGCCCAGGATATGGCCGTGCTGAAGGCCTATGGGATTCAGGTCGATGAGGAAGAGAGCATAAAGGAGAGCGGCCCTATCAAATGTCCAAGATGCTTTGAGCCAAATGACGAGAAGAATGTATTCTGCTGGAAATGCGGGACTGTCCTGAGCATTGCTGAGGCAAGGAAGCAAAAGGAGAAGGAGATGCAGGTCATAGAGGGGATGGAGAAAGCTAAGATTCTAAAGGAAGGGCAGAAAGAGATCATGGAGCAGCTTTCTGAGGAGGAACTGTCAAAAATACTCCTTGGCATGCTGAAAAAACTCAAGGAAGAGGGGCGGCTGAAAGAGATAGCGGATAGCCTGTAGTAACGCCATATTTTCATTCATTTTGGCATACGATCAGCCCGTACTGGACCACTAATCCAAGGTTGCTGATGCGGGTTGCCACAGGTACAGTGCCAGTGAGAGGGCCATTACTTCCAATCATTATTTTATCTGACATCTGCTCATACGTCGTCATTTTATGAAGGGAGTATCTTTTGATATAAGTTCATGAATGAATAATAACATCTATGTCATCTATGTAATAAGATTTGCGCAATGTACATATATGTAAACGAAATAAATATATGCCTCAAATCATTTTTAGATCATAATGATTGTAATTCATATTAACCCAGAACAGGAGAAGATAATAAAGGATAAAGCTCACAGGCTTGGCCTATCAATATCAGGATTCGCCAGGCTATCGATGCTGCAATATGAACCTGCGGGGCCCGCCGCCAAGCAAAGACCCGCAGTAGCCAACTCATCGATCTCTCCAGGAGTTGACAAAGATGATAACACAACATAATGATAAAATTTTCTCGGAAGAAATTTCCTATGGCGATATCAGGAAAGAATTGAATGAGATTATTGAAGAGATCATGGAGATAAAGCGTGCCAAGATAAAGAACGGCAAAAGAAGAACGAGGGGAAAGAATGAGTAAAGAGAACATTCTCCCCCAGAACAATTCTTGTAACAGTTACTCGCCAGATGAATTTAATCTTTCCGATTTTGTATCTGAACTTCCTCCAGGATACAAGGACGCCTATCTGGACCGCAATGAGATTGTGAACTATAGCCAACCGGGATCTCTGTTTCATTCAATTTCGAAGGATAAGGTACTGCTTAAGATAGTCAAAAAAGCCCTTGAAATAGGGCTCTCACAAGAGAATGTTGAGGAATTCATCAAGGGCAGCGATATTTGGGGAAATCTGAGTAAGTACCAACAGAGAATCCTTCTTAATGATATAAAAGGAAGCGGAAAAGAAGGGTACTGGAACAACTTCTACCTCCCAGGGCCCATTCATATAGTGGAGGCGCTAATCGGTAGATTCCACTTCAAAACCATTCCGGAGATCGGAACGGACAAAGAGCAGATCTGGTATTTCAACGGGCAGATCTATGAACGGGGAGAGGAGATCACAAAGGCGGAGGCCCACAGAGAATATATACGCCAATGGAAGGAAATGCTTTCTACCTCTGAAGATAAGAACCTGAATTTCAGACTCAACAATGCACTTCACAGGGGGCCGTCGGTCAAGGACATAAATGAGGTGCTGTCCATGATCCGCCGGACCACATTCACCAACGAAGGGATGAACCCGCCAAGCCATATCCCGTTCAAGAACGGATTATTGAACCTTCAGACAAGGAAGCTTGAACCATTCACGGCCGATCTGTTCTACACATACCAGATCAATGCCAACTACATCGATCGAACCATCACGCTGAAAGACGTTCCCATGTTCTCAGGGCTTCTGCATACGGCATTTTATCAGCGGGATATTCCCATGGTTCTCTCATATTTTGCATATTCATTTTATCCTGATTTCCCGGTGCACAAGACGCTGTTCATCCTCGGCAGAGAGCGAATCGGCAAGGGTACGACCGTCCGCGTGCTTCAGGGGCTGATGCCCAAGGGATCCGGATCGATCTCCCTTGCCAGACTGCTCACATCGGAACGTTTTCAATTTACGGGGATAGAGGGAAAGAACCTGCTCGTGGACAGCGAGGTCAAGAGGAAGTTCAAAAGGGGAACCGTCTTGGAGTGGTCCCCATTCTGTAATCTTTTCGGAAAAGATGTCCTTAACAACGAGCCTAAGGGCCGTGAAGCCCATGATTATGTTAGCAACGCAAAAGGCATATTCCTTGGAAACCTTCCATTCATTCCCGTCGATAGTCCGCCGGCCATATCCCGGATGCTTGTTGTTGTTACGAGGGATGAAAGACCAAAGAAGGTCATTCCTGATCTGGATCGCAAAATACTGGAAAGTGAGAGGGATCAGATAGCCACTCTTCTAATGCAGATCCTTTTCAAGCTCATGGACCGTGATTTTGTTTTTCCAGGCCAGTTGTCCGATGATGAAACCGCAGAGCTGATCGAAAAACTGGCGGATCCCGTGGAAAATTTTATCGAAGAGCAAACCGAATATGTAAGAGACAGCTCAGTGCCGGTTGAGGAAGCCTGTGAAAGATTCGCGGAATGGTGCAAGGGCAAAGGAATTCCTACCATATCGCGGCAGACCTTCGTTAAGAAATTCGGGCATGAATATCCCAAAAAGAAGATAGGCCCTCGTGGAAAGCGGGCATATTACTTCTTTAATTGCAAACTTTTAACAGAAGAACTGGAAATCGATCCTGGAATCACGAATCAAGTTGGACACCGGTCTAGTAATCAGAAAACCCTGAAAATAAGGCTCCCGCAGAAACAAAAAGCGTGTCCAACTTGATTCAGGATCAAGAAGGGACCAATCTTGGGCATTCCGATGCTTCATTGCCTGGTCCAGTAGATTCCGCCATCCAGTGTGAGAATTCCATAACAGAGTTTGAGGGCCATGATATAATCGGCCAGCTCCTTAAAGAAGGAATCAACGTAAATCCAAAGGATTCGGGAACTACTCTTGACTACAAGAGATTCAAAATAGCAATACCAGCGCCCAGTGACTCCAAAAAACTCACCATAGTCAAGGATAGGATGTCATCCTTGGGATTCCGGCAAGCCAATAGTGGAGCCTATGGAACTCTGTTTTTCCTGAGGCCCCTTAAAAAGGAGGTGCAGCACACATGAGGCAAACATATCTTGATGCTTTCATTCCCGAGGTCCCTGAAGAGCTTCCAAAAGGGAAATCGAAAACTTTCACCATCCTGATGGACTTCGCTGTAACATGGTTTGATGGGGACTGGTACCTTTCAGCCCGGGATATAGTTGACCTTGACCCGGAATTATCGGAACTCATGGTGAAAAGGAGCGTAGCTGAATGGCTATCCCCGCATGATGATCCCAATGGACAAAACTCATGGACGGCTGGTCTAGCCTTACAGGGCAAACAGAAAGGAGATCGAAAGAATGAGGGAGCAAGAAACACAGACGAAAAGGTATAGCCTTCCCAAAACGGGAAACGGAATAAAAGAATGTGCTGAACCAAGAAACTACCGCAATCCTGAACCTATTAACACATCGCACATAGGGAAATCATTAACCATTACGCTGGTAAATGGAAGGATCGAATCCGGGAAGCTTAAGGTCCTGGGGGCCTACATGCTGTCCTTGGAAGGGAGCAATGGGAAGGAGCTGATAATAAACAAGAGCGCTATTGTGACGGTGACCATTCTGTGATATCACCTAAGAAGCGAATGCTTGAATTTATGACGCACAACGGCAAAAGAAGTTTCGCATAAATATTTGTGAGCCGCACCATAAGTCAAAAGAAGCAATTACGTTTCTGAGGGGCTTCAAGTGAGGGTTCAAAAAGTTGAACTAAAACTATCTTTCATTATTCTCAAGGCATTCCAAATGAGCCCAGCCATTTTCTTTCATGTGTGCGATGATATCTTTATGGCTATTTGAGCCCGCTCTCACCGTTATCGGTTTGCCGCAGATACTGCATGGATATGTTATCTTGAACTCCTTCTCGGCCTCATCATAACCCATCTTGTAGCCAACATCTCTCCCTTCCTTAAAGCCCCGATTGTAGCCGTTTTCATAGGATAACTTCTCAAGGTTGGGCAGCTTTACCTTTGCCTTTTCAAAGTCACTCTCGTCTATCCATGTGACTGGAATCTTATCCCTGAAGTGAGAGAAGTCAGGGCCTTCGGTTCTGCCATGGCATTTATCGCATTTTCCGTCGGTCCAGAGGTAGTTATCCTCCCCCTTGCACTTAATGCAGGTTCCCAATTGTGCATATCTTTCCTCTGCCTCCTCGAACCCTCTTGCATATGAAATAACGGCTTCATTCTGGGGGATCCTCTTGATCTCCTCCTCAATGTTCAATTTCTCATCTATGAGGTCACTGATAACCTGAGCATAGGACCTTTGTCCCTTCATGGCGTCCAGGATTTCTTTGAGTTTTTTATTCAGGTGTACTGTAACAGGAGGATGCTCTATCTGATATTTAATCTGGGAAGGCGGATAATGCCGGGTTTTCTGCATGAAGATCTATTATGTTCGTATATAAAACCATTTATGTGCACGGACTTTTTCCCATATGGTACAGATATCTGTTCTATACCATATTTTCGCTTGGAAAATAAGCATTTTCATGTATTTTTATGATTTCATTTTTTATGGGTTATCCACGGCATGTATAGTGTCAAAACACCGATTATGACCTTGCAGTTTTTCCAAAATGAGATTCCAGAATGAATCGGATCATGGATGGCCATTTATTCTGTTTATTTATTTTCGAAGAATGGAAAACAAGACGGAAAGAAATGATACCCTAATATGGATATCACAGGGCAAATGAAGATGGAAGATTGAAATAAGGATGCCGCCTGTTCCCTGCCATTGGGACAGTGTGTATAGAAGACGATCCGTCTCATAGAGGCCGAAGTAGATGAAAAAACCTCACATAATGGGATAAGGTGACTCTGTAAATGCATCTATCCGATTGAAGAGATGTTTCAGAAGAGGTATCCTTTTACACGATTTATGGGACGCCATGGTATTCAATTGAGTCGACATTGTCAAAAATTAGTTGATTTTATCACCTCTACACTACCTGACCGAAAACATGAAATATCATGGAATCATTACATTACATGCGACTGCGGAAAGCGCCATACACTGAGTTCAGGAGAGTTTCAACATCAATTGACAACTTTACTATTATTGATTCTTCACCAGTATTCATGCTGAACAATACTCCTTCCATGGATCTTGAACTGAAGGAGAATGATCTTATCAGCTTCATGAATCCTGTATGCCCTCAATGCCGATCAAAGAATGTGGTTAAAAACGGAACATGTTCAAGGATCATGGAAAACGGTACTGTGTTCAGGATGCAGAAGTATACCTGCAGTGACTGCAGGTATTCATTTGTGGCAAGGCCACCCAATTACGGTTATGGAAAGCATTTTCCTGATGATATAAAGGACAAGGGAATAAAATCAAGGGTCAAGACATCGCTCAGGAAGACTGCAGATCTGTTCCGCATAATTGGTAATATAATGATGTCACATGAAACTGTCAGGAGGAATGTTCCACCACCTGAAAGAGGCATGATGGAATCATCCGGATATTTCGTGTATGATGAACAGTATGTCCACATTGACGGTACAGAAAAGTACCGTGCAATGCTTAAGGATTCGAAGAATGGAAACTTTGTTGAATCGATCCTGGATGATCTTCAGGAATCCACACTGACCGATTTCTTCACAAAATCCATTGGAATGTTCCATGTAACTGGTGACATATTCATTACTACCGACGGTTATCATTATGAATCATCACTCATTGAAACAGGAAGAATTATTGGAAAGAGGATAAGGAGGCAGAGATGCCTCTTCCATATTGAGAAGGAACTTGCACACAACATAAAGGATTCACACAAGGAAGAGGAACTTGAACCTGCAAAGAGGCTTGTGAAATACATGTTCTTCCAGAATGGGACAAACCTGAACAAGCCTGGAAAAAATAAAGAGGCATTGCTGAAGCTTACAGAGGGTAAGAGTGAATCTGAGAAGGTTGATCTTATACTGGAAAAGATAGAAAGCATGTATGGTGAATATCCGGAAATAAGGAAGTTTCCTGATCTTATAAGGAAGCACAGGAACGAGGTGTTCCTGTACCTGAAGAATCCTGAGGTGGAGAAAACCTCTGACAAGGCTGAACAGCATTTCTCAATACAGTCATGGCTGTTCAGGAACAGGTTCAGGACAAAGGAAGGATTGCTGAGAACTTCGTACTGGTATCATCGCTTCTTATCAACGGGGATGTGACATTGTCATTGAGTCGCAAATATTATTATCGGATGAGTCTATTGTATATAGAACGCTGAAAATGAGGTTACGAAATGGCCAGAAACGAAGATGAGTTTTACCAAGACTTAAAAAATATTTTTATTGGTGCCAAAGTGGAGGGCAATTCCGGCTTTGTGAATCTAATGAGAATTAAGTCGGCATACTTTGAAAAGATTCTCAAATGGTTGAAATCTGACATTGACACAGAAACCGCTGAATTCCCGGAATTCAAAGACGAACTTTTCACTAGACTCCATACGTTCTTCAAGACCTATTTTTCAGAATCTGGGAGCATATATTTTAGTTATACCCCTTTAAGATCGAAGGTCTATGAAAAAATATATACCAACAATCAGGACGTGATCCTTTTTTGGAAAACCAACATGCTTTATTATGTTAAAACTGACAATATATATAAGAGTTTATCAATTAGTTACGAAATCGAAGGTTCAGAATATACAATTAAATTTGACGCAGGTCAGATAGAAGGGAAGAGGTCCAACGAGAAAAGGACACTAATCTTTGAGCTTGAGAGCATAAAAGATAACGCTATAACGTTCAAACCACAATATTCAGAACATGGAAAAGAAACAAGGATATCTGAGATTTTAGAAGAATTACATATAAACCATATAAATATAACAGAAGAGCAACTGGATGAATTATTTAAGACGTTTAAAAAACAGACAGAAGTTGATTACTTCATAAATAAGGATGCAAAGGCATTCTTGAGAGAACAATTCGATTTGTGGTTAAAAAATTACATTTTTGATGATGAGAGTGATTATTCTGAAAATAGACTCGAACAATTAAAAATTCTAAAAAATATTGCTTACAAAGTTATTGATTTTGTTGCTCAATTTGAAGATGAATTAGTAAAGATATGGAATAAACCAAAATTCGTATTAAACTCTAACTATGTTATAACTTTGAACCGCATAGCAGAAAGGAAAGGGGGTATTGATCTATTAACTGAGATAAAGAATCACGCTAATTTTTCCGATCAGATCAAGGAATGGAAAAAATTAGGGATAGTAGACGATGACTTTGAGGAAGACACCATTCTCATTACAAAGGGAGGGACAAATATACTGAATGATAGATGTGAAACACTCCCTGTTGATACTAAGCACTTTAAAGATATCGAACTTAGGATACTCCAACTATTTGATAACATAGATATGCAATTAGACGGACTACTCATACACAGTGAGAATTATCAAGCACTTAACACGATACTTAACAAATTCAAGGGACGTATTCAAACAATATACATAGATCCGCCGTTTAATACAGGTAGTGATTTCATATATGAAGACAAGTTCCAAGATAGCAGCTGGCTAACTTTAATGGATAATAGGCTTGATCTGGGAAAGCGGTTCCTCAGAGACAGCGGTGGCATATACGTGCATCTAGATTGGAACGCAAATCACTATGGCAGAATACTTCTGGATAGCTTAATGGGCAGAGAAAATTTTATAAACGAGATAATATGGAGAATCGGTTGGGTTTCTGGCTACAAGACACAGGTTGATGCCTTTGTTAGAAATCATGACACGATATTTGCCTACGCCAAAAATAAGAAATCTTACTTTTTTGATAAAGAAAATTCCAAGGTACCGTACAAATCTTTTTCGATTGATAACATAAAAAAACAAGTAGATGAGATAATTGCTATTTGGGGTATAGATAAGGCAAGCATTGCATCTACTAAGATAAATTTCAAAGATTATTCTGGAAATGTCTATAAAATTGGGCTGGTGGAAAAATTCGGAAAGTATAATATTGAGGATACTTGGAATTCGAATGAGTATGAAGATCTAAATTCCAACAAGATCAAGAGAAACGCCAAGGAGTATACACCAAATGGTTCTATTATAACCCAAAAGCCTGAAGACCTTCTACTAAGAATTGTCAATTTAACAACCAGACCTAGAGATTTAGTTTTGGACTTTTTCGCAGGTTCTGCAACATCAGTTGCAGTTGCGCACAAGTTAAACAGAAAGTGGATAGGCATAGAGCAAGGATCGTACTTCTATACAGACTGTTTGTGGAGACTTAAGCACGTTTTGAGTGGAAATAGCAAACATGAGCCCTCGGGAATCTCAAAAGAAATAGATTGGAAGGGTGGAGGCTTCTTCAAGTACTATGAGGTGGAGCAATATGAGCAGGCACTAAAAAATACCCATTACAGTGATTCTGAAAAATAGGTCTTGAAG
>JAKAAI010000013.1 GCA_021797055.1 Thermoplasmata archaeon
AATATTGAGACTGTCACTGCCAACTGTCCCAAGCGGGATAGGCACGGGTTTTATATCACCAATATTTTCGCTATGGTTTCATCTGAGATATGGGATATCATCGGGCGAAATAGGGATAATCTTTGGTCTTTCAAACATTTTTGTTCTGTTAGTAATGATTGTCCTGCCCAGAATATTACGACCTGAAGCAGAACTGACTTCTATTATATGGACGAGAATTATCTCATCCGTCTCACTCATCGCACTTGCACTTAGTCCTTTTCTGATCTTTGCATCAGTTTTTTACGTCCTAAGGCAGGGCATGCAGATGGGAGCTGTCCCGGTGAGGCAATCATTCGCGATGGGCATAGTGGATGAATCAGAGAGGGCTACAACCTCTGGAGCAACATCAATGGCGAGGTCCGGTTTTTCTGCAGCTTCACCCCCTGCAGCTGGAAGCCTGCTCGCTATTAATATTGTATATCCACCGCTTATTGGCGGTATCATAACAATATTTGATCCGTTACTTTATTATTATCTTTTCAGAAAAAATTTCACATCGAAGAAATAAATATTACTGTAATTACATATCTGGTAACTGTATAGTACGAAAGGAAGTAGGCTTCTTCAATATGAGCTCTCATTTATGCAAAAAAAATTAATAGATTATAGAGCTATCAATTTGCCAATGGAATCCCTTTCAACGCTCTGTGCAGAAATATTAAACTGCAAAGCCTGTGATCTTTCTTATTCCAGGAAAAAGGCAGTTTGTGGAATAGGTATTTCTGGTGCCAGAATTATGGTGGTCGGCGAGGCACCAGGTTCGAAGGAGGACTCTGTCGGGATGCCCTTCGTTGGAAGAAGTGGAATGCTTCTTGACAAGGCGCTTAGTTCGGCAGGGCTGCAGCGGGGAGATCTTTATGTTACCAATTCCGTTAGGTGTAAGCCCCCAGTCGGAAAGTCACCGAAGATAGAGCATATAAGATCCTGCTCTAATTTCCTGAAGCGCGAGATCGAAGCAGTTTCGCCTGCGATAATTGTGCCTATGGGCAATTCCGCTCTTATTGCTGTTGCCGGAATCCTCGGCTTCAATACTGGAAAAATAACTGAAATGTCAGGCCGCATGCTCAGGTTCAGGGACTTCCTGATCATACCGCAGTTCCATCCAGCTGCAATATTGCGAAATCCAAAAAGAATGGCTGAATTTCAAGAGAATTTCCTGCTGATTTCTAATGTATCAAAGGATATGTCAGAGCACGATGTCTCGTGGCTCATGACCAAGTATAAAATTGAGGAATTAGAGGATCAAAGCTGAAAGAGCTGGTAATTTGGAGGCTCAATCATTATCTTGATGTCATGCGGATGGCTTTCCTTCAGGCCATTTGCGGTGATTCTTACAAACTTTGTATCTTTATGCAATGCGTTAATGTCTGCAGCACCGACGTACCCCATTCCAGACTTCAGTCCACCTATAAGTTGGAAAAGAACTTCTTCCACTTTTCCACTGAATGGAACAGCGGCTTCTACACCTTCAGCAACAAATTTGCTTGATCCAAGCTTTGCATATCTGTCAGAAAGGCCAGACTGTATCGCACCAAGCGATCCCATTCCTCTGTAAGACTTGTATTTCCTTCCGTTAAGAATCATTTCCATTCCAGGACTCTCTTCTGTTCCTGCAAGAAGTGAACCTACCATAACAGAGTCTGCACCAGCTGCAATCGCTTTTACTATGTCTCCTGAAAACCTTATGCCACCATCTCCAATCACTGGAACTTTATGCTTGTAAGCAACCTCAGCAACATCCGAAATGGCTGTTATCTGTGGTACACCAACACCAGCTATAATTCTTGTTGTACAAATGGAACCCGGGCCGATTCCTACTCTTAAACCATCAACCCCCAAAGCAATGAGATCCTCAGCAGCTTGCGCAGTTGCAATATTTCCCGCTACAAGATCAACCGATACAACCTTTCTCATCTTCTTGATGGAATTCATAACATTCTCATTATGACAGTGTGCGGTGTCAATGACAATAACATCAGCACCTCCTTCCTGCAGCGTTACTGCCCTATCAATATCAAATGGTCCAACGGCAGCACCAACCATTAATTTCCCCTCCTCATCTCTTGTTGCATCCGGGAATTTTGCCCTGGTTGTGATATCCTTGGCGGTGATCAATCCAACGACCCTCCCCTTGCCATCAACCAGCGGTAGCTTCTCTATCCTGTTTTTATACAGTATCTCCTGAGCCTCTTCCATCGATATGTTTTCTCTGGCGGAGATCACCTTCTTAGTCATTATCTCCACAACAGTCTTCTTGGAAATATTTGCAAGGCTCAGATCCCTTTTGGTTACAATTCCAACAAGTTTATCTGAGGCAACGACTGGTAAACCAGCAATATGTTTTTCATTCATTATACTGATTGCCTCGCTTACCTTGGTATCAGGGTCTACAGTCAGTATGTTCCTTATTTTCATGGACTCCTCTCTCTTGACTGCAGTGATCATGTTGAGTTGTGAATTGACGGTCAGGTTTCTGTGAACAATACCGAGGCCACCCGATCTTGCCATTGCAACAGCCATCCTTTCCTCTGTAACAGTATCCATCGGAGAGCTCACGATCGGGATACGGAGTTTTATATGGCGTGAAAAATTCGTGGATACATTAGCATCCTTTGGCTCTACCTTCGTTGCTGACGGGACAAGCAAAACATCGTCAAAAGTGAACGAATCTCTTATCTTAGTGAACTTGTCTTCAAACATGTTGGGGTAAGCAATAAGTGATTAATAAAGATGACATCTGTCCTAACAGGTCAGGCTGATTTGCTATATTTCTATGGCTATGAAGCATTATTAGACGAAACACAATACATATTGCAGGCAATATATTTGCAAAATAATTTAACTTATTCGTGGAATAAAAGGAGATACGAAGCCAGGCATATTGGGACAATGGTAACCGGCTGATCATTTATTTTACTTCGAAAATTTAATGAACTATATTCCAATAATAAAAATGAAGTATTAAATGAGCGAAGAAAGCCCCAAGTCATTTTCCAATGGCAGGTACCAGGTTGTAAAAAAGTTAGGTGAGGGCGGAAAAGGAATTGTATTCAAGTGCACTGATACAATGCTGGGCAGAACTGTTGCGTTAAAGATGATTAAAACATCTTTAGACGAAGAGACTGAGTCACGGTTTAACAGGGAAGCCCAAACCACAGCAAAATTGAGCCATCCAAACATAGTGTCTGTTTACGACATAGGCAGTGTGGATAATCATCCTTTTCTCGTAATAGAATATGTTGACGGCAAAAGTCTGGATGATATCATTAAAGAAGAGTCCCCTCTTTCACCTTCAGAGATTTTACGGATATCAATTTCCATATCAGAAGCGCTTGAATACTCTCACAAACTTGGAATATTACACCGTGACATAAAACCAGAAAACATCATGATATCAAAAGATAATGTGCCAAAGCTCATGGATTTTGGCCTTGCCAGGTCAGTTGATAGCCCTAAACTGACACATGCCGGTGCGATAGTTGGTACCCCAGCGTTCATATCACCTGAAAGTGCACTCGGCAGAGAGAACGATGCTCGTTCTGATTTATACTCGCTTGGTTGTGTTATGTACAACATGGCCACTGGCCATCCTCCATTTGTCTCCAAGGACAATCTCAAGCTGATATATAGTCACATAAATGACTTGCCATCCCCAATCAGAAGAATTAGAAAGGAATTCCCAGAAGATCTTGAATCTATTATTATGAAGCTTATGTCAAAGGATCCGTTCTCCAGATACCAATCAGCTTCGGAATTGCTTTCAACTCTGAAATCTCTAAAATATTCCGTCGAACCGCAGTTGACAAGCGATAGAAACTCACTTAAAAGTAAATTCACTGAATCATTCTCACTGACATCTTCCGGCCATCACCGGAGACCAATCGTTGGCCTGGAAAATGAAATTAAGAGAATACGAAATCTAATAGACAGTGCTCTGGTCGGTTCAGGCTCTATGGTCTTGGTTGTTGGTCAGACCGGCTCCGGTAAAACAAGATTTCTTGAAGAAGCTAGGGCATACGCAGCTATGAGGGGATTTACTGTATTATCAGTCAGGTGTGGTCAGAACAAAACTGGGGTTCCTGGCCAAGCTATTTCTGAAATTTTCCGTGAATACGTTTCTTCCCAACCGACACAACTTATTTACAAAATATGCGGGGACTATGCTGATCAGATGCAGAAGATTGTGCCAGAGATTGCCCCCAGACTTGGCAAAGTGCCTGAATTCACAGGACTGGATCCCCAGCAGCAAAAGGCCAGGTTTAATGAGGCCGTTGCTGTTTTCATTGAGAACATGTCAAGAGAGAACCCTGTCTTCATTTCCTTCGATGATGTTCAATACATGGATGCATACTCGCTGAATTTTTTCAAGTATTACTACGAATTAGTGGGTTCACAGAGGACCGTACTCGTTGGCACTTCAAACCCGCTGGACGATTCATCGGATGTATTCAAAGCCATGGAGGAAGCTATCAAGACAAGATCTCTTGATATCATTGAGCTTAACAATCTTGATAGAGAAAATACAAGACGCCTGATCTCAAATTATTTAGGGGAAAGCATTGATAATATATCAGATGAATTTCTGAATCTTATCTACAGTAAGACATTTGGAAACCCCCTCTTTCTGGAAGAAACTCTGCGATACCTGATCGATAAGAGGCAGATATACCAGAAAGCCGACGGCACATGGGACAGAGACTCCCTATCGGAGCTCAAGATTCCAACATCATTGAGAAGTATTGTGAGGGCTAAACTGGAGGGATTGAGTGAGGATTATCTTAACCTTTTAAAAACAGCATCCGTCATCGGTCAGGATTTTGATTATGAAATATTGATGAAACTTTCTGGTATAAATGACGATGATAAGTTCATGGACATACTTGAGGGTCTCATAGAAAAGAAATTCCTCGCCGAAAGAAAGGGAGGTTTAGGTTCCGTCAGGATATATTTTGCAGATCCTCAGGTTAGGGAGATACTTTACGGAGATATCAGCATGATCCGAAGAAAAAGACTGCACGAAAAAATTGGTGAGATTATGGAAGGGAGCACACCGGCGGAAAACATCGATGGTTTATCAATCTCAAGTCTCGCAGAGCATTTTCAGGAAGGGGGGAACCTTGCGAAATCTTTTAAATACAGGAAGATGGAAGCAGATCTTTTCTATTCCATGGCAGAGTTTTCCAAGGCTGCCAACGCTTATGAAAATTGCCTTGAAATCATATCCGCAATTTCGTTTCCAGATCCGAACGAAAAGAAAAGAGAAACTGCACACCTGCACCTCCAGATTGCCAGAAGTCTGAGAGGCATTGATCCTAGTAACCTTTATAAAAACGCCCGATCGGCGATGGATATTTTTAGGGAAATAGGCGATGACAGGCAATTTATCGAATCAGCCGAAATTTTTGTTCAATATAATGCAAACGAGATACAGAACATATACAGAGAAGTAGAGTCTATTAAGGACTCCGACGAAACGTTTGAAGCAAGATTTAATTTTTTACTTTCTTATACTGCGGTAGTCCAGCTTCAGGGAGACATCAATGAGGCAAAAAGAGTGTCATCTATTTTGATGAAGCTCGCAGAAGAAAACAGGGATAAGGTTAACAATTTTTCCAATAAGTCCTTAATTTTTTGGGCGGCAATTGTGAGGCTATCCATCAATGACATAAAATCAGAAGCCGACATAAAGGCCCTTGTTCAAGGTTATCAAGATATTATAAAATCGTTATCCAATCCATCAACTGAGAAGAACGTTAATCTGAGAATGCTAAAGTCTGTTGTTTGTGATTTTCTTGCCAACAATTACTTTTTTGCTATGATGGATATCACAAAGGCTAAAGATACCTTTGATATTGCTATAGAAGATTCTGAAAATCAAGGAAGCCACAATTATACAAGTCTGCTAAAACTTGAAAGCACTTATTTTTACTCTGTCTTTGCAAAGGGCTTCGATGAGGCGAAGCAAGAATTGAACAATATTCCAAGGAAGGATTTAATGTCAATAATGGGGACTTCAGTTGATCATCACTTTAATGCCTTTAAAAATGGTGTACTATCCTGGTACTATCTCGCCAACGGAGATAGCGGTGAATTCCTAAAATGCTTAGCCAATATTGCCCAATTAGAGGGAATGCAATACAGATTTCTTCACATAATTCCTGAACTCCTTTATAACTTAGATTCTGAAGCCTATGACAATTTCAGGACAGCGCTCGAAAGGGCAGAACTGTTGTACAGAGATAAGCCTATTACCAGCGAGACATTATTACCGAGGGCCATGATATATTCGACGTCTGCAGAAGCTCTCGCCAGGAACGGTAAACTGGACGAGGCACGCAAGCGACATAACTTGTTAGGAGAAATGGCTTCTTCGCTGAATCAAAAATGGTTGGCTGCGCTACATTATCGCGCAGGAGCTGCTATAGACATGCAAGAAAAAAAATTTAACGAAGCTGAAGATAAATTAACCCTTTCAGCAAAGATATGGAATGAACTCGGGTTTAGGTTTTTTGCAGGACGTGATCTACTGCTTCTTGCAACTGTATACCACGGTAGTGGAAACCTCAATAAATCAGATGAGTCACTGAATAAAGCAATGGAATTATTCACTCATCTCGGTGCAAAAATGTATGCACAAAAGGTTCTGGCAAGGAAGGAACTATTAAAAGCCTAGCTTCAATCTTATTTCGACAAGACCGTTCTCGTATCATTCTATCTTGAAACATTATCAACTGAAGAAAGATAAGACGTAGTCTATTGTTGCCTTTGTGCTTAACGAAGGCACATAGCTCAGGTTTGAGTAATATCTGGATGCAATCATTCTGGATATCCCGAGACGACTTGAAAGGTCATCAGTACATTTCGGCCTGAATTGATCGGTTTTCAGGAAAAAATCTTCTGAGTTGACAGGGGAATCTGAAAGTGCAGTGCTAACCGCATATACCGGGATCATCTGGAATATCCTGGAAAATTCATAACCAATGTCCAGAAGGATCCTGTATCTTGAGCCATATACCTTAAGTGCTTCATCCCCTATTACAAGGGCATAGGGCGATTCATCTAGAAGATCCGAAGCCTCGAGTTTATTACTCTCCCTTACATTGAATTTTATTCTCATCGATTCAAGCACACGTTCCATGTAAAATTCTGTTGTTCTAGTATCTCCAGATATCGCTATTTCGATATCATTTGAAAGATAACGATCTTTGGAGATCAAAAGAGTTGAAACTGACTGGTTTCTGAAGGATATTAAAGGACCATCAATCATTTTTATTCTATCCATGTTCTCAATATAGGAAACAAGGGAAACCATCGACTTGATGGATTCCCCAGAAAGAACGTTTTTTAGGCATTTTTCAGGTGAAGAACGCACGTAATTGTCACTCCCATAAGACAATACTAGTGGATCTGAATGTGACATCTTAAGGAATGACCAGTTGTATTTAGCCATCGCTAATCCTTCCTTAATTTCATAATCATGTCATCGACCATCGATTCCATCGAATATTCAGGCCGGAAATCCCATTCCTGAACGGCATCTGATACATCAAGACTGGCTGGCCAAGAATCAGCTATTTCCTGTCTAAAATCCACTTTATAATCCATTTTAAAATCTGGGATTATATTCTTGATTGCCGAATACAGTTGAGCGGGCGAAAAATTAAAGGCAGAAACGTTGTAATCTATCCTTCTTATGAGTCTGGATGGATCTGCTTCCGATAGATTGATCATGGACTTTATTGCATCCGGCATATACATCATAGGTAACATTGTGTCCGGCCTAAGATAGCAGGTATATTTCAGCCCTTTGACGGCATGAATAAACATGTCAACTGAATAATCCGTTGTTCCTGCAGTAGGCTGAGTTTCATAGCTTATTAATCCAGGGAACCTGAGCCCCCTGACATCCAGACCAAATTTTTTGTAAAAATACATGCCTAAGAGCTCGCCCGTCACCTTGGATATTCCATACATTGTCCCAGGCCTGGTTGGTGCTTTGGTTGAAACATTGTCTTTGGGCGAATCAGCTCCGTAAACGGCAATGCTGCTTGGAATCATGACTGACATGCCCTCTATTTCAGAGCAGACTCTTAGAAGATCATAAGTTCCCCTTATATTGACGTCAAAAGCTAGAAATGGATTTTTTTCCCCGGTTGCAGACAGGATAGAAGCGAGATGATATATTTTCTGAACGTCCTCTTCCAGGAGGATCTTCTTTAGCATTTCTGGTTTTCGAACATCAAGTTTTTCCGAATGCAGTTCACCGAAAACAGATGGTGGATCTGAAATATCCGTTGCAATAACAGAATCTTTTCCGTGCTTGATGATCAGTGCTTTCAATAGATCGGAACCAACCTGGCCAAAAGCACCAGTTACCAGGACTTTACTCATGTATGGAAATGCAAAGTTCAGATATATTACTTGCCAGATATCAGGGTTAAGTTAATCTTATAGCTATTCCTTATAGTAAGCATGAAAACTAAAACATGGGTAAACGAGGAACTTGAAAACCTCAGGAAGGCTGGCCGGCTTGTTCCAATAAGGACAATAGAGACACCACAGGGCGCTCATGTCAGTATAGGGGGAAAAGATTATATCAATATGTGTTCAAATAACTACCTTGGCCTTGCTGGAAACAGTGAGATCCGAAAGGCAGCGATTGATGCAATTGAGAAGTACGGTGTTGGTGCCGGCGCAGTTCGCTCAATTGCAGGCACGATGTTGCTGCACGAGGAACTCGAGAAAAAGGTTGCAGCCTTCAAGCATATGTCCTCATCTGTTGTTTTTCAGGGTGGTCTTCTGGCAAACCTTGCTGCGATTCCAGTTCTGGTTGGCAAAGAGGACATTGTATTCAGCGAAGAACTCAACCATGCCAGTATCATAGATGGTGTAAGGCTATCCAGTGCAAAGAGGGTCGTGTACAAGCACTTAAACATGGAGGATCTAAGAAAGCAGCTTTCCGAGCACAGAAAAGAGGGCAGACGTGCTTTAATAATTTCAGATGGTGTTTTCAGTATGGATGGGGACATAACCCCTCTCCCAGAAATAGTAAAACTCGGCGAGGAGTTTGATGCGATGACATATGTGGACGATGCACATGGCGAGGGAGTACTTGGCGATCACGGCCGAGGTATTGTTGATCATTTCCACCTGGCTGGAAAGGTAGACATAGAAATGGGCACTTTTTCAAAGGCGATCGGCGCCATGGGGGGTTTTGTGGCCGGTGATTCCGATCTGATGCTCCTTATGAAACAGAGAGCCAGACCATTCCTGTTCAGCAGTGCTTTGGACGCGCCAGAGGTTGGTGCTGTCCTGAAAGCAATCCAGATTCTGGAACGTGATGACTCGCTTCTTAAGAAGCTCTGGCACAATTCTTCGCTTCTCAAGAGTGAACTTTCAAAGATAGGCCTGAATACTGGAAACAGCAAAACACCTATAACTCCTGTCATGATTGGAAAGGAATCTGATACTTTGGAGGTAAGCAGGATAATTTACGAAGAACATCACATATTTGCGTCTCCGATAGTGTACCCAACTGTTGCACTTGGGGCTGCAAGGATAAGGTTAATGCCTTCTGCACTTCACAGCGAACATGACATACTTAAAACGGTGGAGGCATTTGAAAAAGCTGCCAGGAAGATAGGCTTGATTTAGATGCCGAGCCGGATACTGAAGGAGAATATTGAAATAATATACGATAGAATCAAAGAAAAGGCCCCACCTCATCATTTTGAATTTCATGATCCTTTCTGGGTCCTAATCACAACAATACTATCGCACAGAACAAAGGATGAGGTAACTGATCCTGCCGCAAGAAGGCTGTTTGAGCGTTATAAGGATCCTTGCGGCTTATCCGGTGCAAAGCCGGAAGACGTCGAGCGTTTAATCAACAAGGTTGGTTTTTACAAGGTCAAAGCAGAGAGAGTGATACAGGCTGCAAGGATTATCGAGGAACATTACGGCGGAAACGTTCCAATGAATGCTGATGATTTGATGAAAATCCCTGGAGTAGGAAGGAAAACTGCAAATGTTGTTCTCGCGGATTCAATGGGAATTCCTGCGATTGCGGTTGACACCCATGTTTTCAGGATTTCAAGAAGAATCGGTCTTTCATCCGGAAAGAAACCAGACGATGTTGAATCTGACCTGATGAGGATCATTCCAAAGAAGCTGTGGGTCGGCTTCAATCCTGTCATGGTTGAATTTGGGAAGAAGATATGCAGACCAGTCAATCCAAAGTGCGATATTTGTAATATAACGGATTTCTGCAATTTTTACAGGAAAAATCATGCCAAATCATTGAAACATGATTCAAACAAGCAGTATTGCTAGAGTGACAGTGAGCACTGGCAGTGCTGAGATGAGACCGATCTTCATATAATATCGAGCATTTATCACAATTCCACTCTTTCTTTTAACAGAATATATCCAGAGAAGAGTTGCCAGTGAACCTATAGGCGTAAATTTAGGACCGATGTCGTTACCTATAACATTGGCATAGACCAACGAAGAACTGTAAGACGAATGTGCAATTGCAATGCTTCCTAGCATAACAGATGGCATGTTATTCATGAATGCCGCCATCGTGGCAAAGAGATAACCGGGCAGAACGGTGCCGATCAGCCCTCCTGGCCCGTGAAGGTATGCAATAACACCTGTCAGAATGGACTGCAGTCCAGCCTGGGACATTCCAAAGACTATCAGATACATACCGAGTGAAAAGAAAACAACCTGCCATGGAGCTTCCCTGAGTATCTTCTTTGAGTTTTCAAAATGCCTGTGTGAATAAAGAAGCAATATGGCGATCATGCTCGGAACGGCAACATATGCCACCTGTATTCCGTAAAAACCTGTTACTGAATACGCAACAATCATTACGATTATAACTGGAGATGCAAGCACGAAAATTAGTCTGTCATTTATCACAGAACGTGGATCTTCAATGATCTCCCTGTTTAATCTACCTCTGATGTCCTTTCTGTATATGAGTATCAAGACGCCAATGCTTGCAAATATAGATACTACGTACGGAAAAACCATATGAAGAAAATATGAAGTGTAAGAAATCGAGAAATACGTTGCGCTCACTATGTTCACAAGGTTACTGGTCACAAGAGGCAGGCTTGAGGAATCTGCCACGAAGCCAACAGACATAATGAATGCCATCCATGCTTTTTTCCCAAGGCCGCTCTTCTTGAGGAACGATATGATAACAGGTGTCATCACTAACGCAGCCCCGTCGTTCGCGAAGAGCGCACCAACAACTGCGTCCAGAAGGAGAAATATTACAAAAGCCCTGAAGCTGCTCTCTCCAAATCTTGAGGAAAGTTTTAAGGCAATAAATTCAAAATAGCCAGCTTCATCAAATATCAGTGTTATAATAATTATTGAAACAAAGGTTAGCGTAGCATTCCCCACGATGTTCCATACTATTCCAATATCTGAAACGCTTGTCACTCCTGACAGTATTCCTGCGGCAGCTCCAATGACTGCCCATACACCAATGCCTAGTTTCCATGGGTTGTAAAGGACAGCGGCAAGCGTAATTGCAAAAATAAGAATTGAAAGTAGGAAAAGGATAACCATTCATTCTTCCGATTTCGCAGACAGTTTGAGCGATTTTACCTTTTCTTCGATTTCATCAAGGATCCTCGTTACCTCTCTTTCGCTCTTTCCCTTTGGATCTTCAATATTCCAGGCAATCTTCTTCACACTCATCTTGTTGATAATGACAGCGGGACATACAGATTCTATCGAACAACCCATTGTAACAACAAAATCAGCCCAGCCAATCATATCCATGGTGAGAAGCTTCGGACGCGCATCCCCAACCATAATTCCCCTTGCTTCAAGCAGCCTTCTTATAACTGGATTTATCTCTTTCGCTGGAATTGTACCTGCACTCATGGCATCCATACCTATCGACTTAGCAAAAGCCTCCGCAGCCTGGCTCCTCCCGGCATTTTCGATGCAAACAAAAAGGTATTTCATAATATTAAACCTATTTTATCAACAGCAGCCTGAACAGCAGGTGCTATCTTTTTCATCGGTTTTCCCTCTTTTATTTGATTCAGGAAGGAAAGCTTCGCCGTCCTTTAATATGCTGCAAGAGCCGGGTCTTCCTGGCTTCAACACAATCTCCACACCTTCTGAATGTGCGTTTTCCAGTAAAACGTCTCTTACATCCTTCAGAGCCTTATCCGCATAGCAGTTAACACAGAATTCAAATTTGTATGTCGTCATTGTTATCAGTACACTACATAAATCGAAGCACTTAAATCAGTAACTTCGATGCACAATAGTGGCATTGGAGGAAAAAGGTAATTTATATTGCGAATGTTCATTTGATGGTTTAATCGATATGATTGGCAGGAAATGGGCCATACTTCTAATTGCAATGATTGGAGAAAAACATGTTATGAGGTTTAATGATATATATAGATCCCTGAAAGGCATATCTCCATCCACTCTTTCTTCTCTGCTGAGTCATCTATCAGCTAAAGGCATCCTTGAAAGGCATGTTTATGATGAAACACCTCTTAAGGTAGAATATTCGCTCACCCAAAGCGGCAGAGATCTCAATTCCTCCCTTGCGAGCCTTCTAAAATGGATATCAAAGAATGAAAACGTTGCAGGATCATCTCAAGAATGCGACTCAGAGAAATATCTTAAACTGATGGTACCTGGAAATTGAATTAAAGACCGGCAAACACTTTCTTTTTTCTGCTCTTTGTCATGAACTTAGAATAGAGCATTAGCCTGTTAATTGATCTAACGCCATTCTTATGCATGAACCTGTGGATATTGTGGTGCCTCAACAGCCAGGGTTTAATCTCCTGATCCCACTTCTGCTGATAAAGCGACAGGTCACCGGCGGCAATTGCCCTTCCAGCCTCCAGGCCGGTCCAGAATGCGCCCTGCAGACCACCAGCAGTTGTGTTGAGTACGGCGTTTACCATGTCACCGACATATGCCCTGTTTCCTGAAATGACAACGTCGTCTGGTCTTCCAAGTGGAATCTGATGTGCCATGGTTTCCTCCATCTCTCCAGCTATCTCTGGGTATCTATCAGTAAAAGCTGCCAGCACATCCTTAGGTTTCTTTGAAGGATCAGGATAATAGCAAACACCGATTTTGCGGCTGTTGTTATCATTGGGGAAATCCCAGACATAACCACCTGGCGCCATATCAGTGAACCATAGTATCATGTCAAAATCATCCCTTTTTTGCGCTTTTCGGATCTCCTCGTATGCAACCAAAACATTTTGCCGGTCAAGCTTCTTGCCAAATCTTGACTGCGGTCCAAGCGCCATAACTACATAATCGGCAGAAAATATGCCGTTATCCGTCTGAACAGTTTTTTCTGATATTTCAAGAACCTTAGTTCGCATCTGAATATTCAATTTACCGGTGAATTTTTCTGCGAGAAACTTTTCATACTTCTCAAAATTGTATACATATCCGACTGAATTGTCATACCTAAGTTTAACGCTTCTTCCGAGGTCTGTGGCAAACTTTATCTTCTTTATGTCTGAACAGAGGATACTGGGATCCTTTGGCATGCCTATGCGGTTCACCCATTCTGCTGAGACTGCTCCCGTTGATCTGACAGGCTTCCCAATCTCATCCTTTGCATCTATTATTATGTAATTCTTACCCGCTTTTTGTAATGCTGCTCCTGCAGCAAGACCACTGGTGCCCGCTCCTAAAACAACGGCATCATAATGCTCGCCTGAACTCATTATCCTTCAGTATGTAGAAGCCTCTTTTAAGCGTTATCTACGGCAAAAGGATCATGACTGTTATTTGAACTATTGATTATGATTCTATTCTTTAATTTACACTGAACCTTTTTAAAAACAAATTGAGACAAAAAGATCATATACTTATTATGATTGCGACCCAAGAACGATCATTTCTATATGATCGGATGAAATGAGTGATAAGATGGTCGAACTCAAGGTAAAAACAGAAATGGACGTGGATCGAGGTCTTTGCAACTATTGCGGAGCTTGTGTGGGAATGTGCCCAACAGATGCAATCTTCATGGACGACACTGTTATTGAAATTCATGAGGATAAATGCATAAAATGTGGTTTTTGCGTTATCGGCTGTCCAACTGCGGCAATTACGGCAGAGTGGTTCCATGCTAAATTATGATGTCCTGGTAGTTGGAGCGGGTCCTTCGGGTAGTTCGGCCGCGAGGTTTGCAGCCCGGGCTGGCCTCAAGACGCTAATGATAGAAAAGAGACCAGATATAGGTTCTCCTGTCAGGTGTGGGGAAGGCGTTTCAAAAGGCTGGATGAAGGAATATGAGGTCAAGCCAAACCCTCACTGGATCTCTGACGAGGTAAAAGGGGCAAGGATTTACGGGCCATCTGAAAGAAAGCCAATTACGTTAACAGCCGAAAACGCTGGTAATGAAGTGGGCTATGTTATCGAGAGGGACAAGTTTGACAAGGAGATGGCTGCGCTTGCTGCCGAGGAAGGTGCAGATATCTGGGTTAAATCTCCGGCTCTTTCCGTAATAAAAGAAGGAAACAGGGTCGTCGGTGCAAAGGTCAGGCACAATGGTGACATGGTTGACGTTAAGGCGAAAATGGTCATAGCTGCCGACGGATTCGAAAGCGAATTTGGCAGATGGGCTGGACTTAAGTCGGTCATACTTGCAAAAAATGACATAATTTCCTGCATAGAATACAGGATGAAAGGGGTTGATTCCGACACAGATTTCACTGATTTCTATCTTGGAACTTGCGCTCCTGCTGGATACATTTGGGTCTTTCCAAAAGGCGAGAAAGAGGCCAATGTTGGAATTGGTGTCACTATTTCGGCAATGAAAGATCGCTGGGACGTTAGAAACTATCTGGATAACTGGATAAAGAAGCACCCGGGATATGCTAAGGGAAAAACCATACAGCAGATTACTGGAGGAGTATCAGTTTCAAAGGTGAAGGATAAGTTCACTTTGCCCGGCCTGCTTCTGGTGGGTGACGCTGCAAGACTTATCGATCCGATAACGGGAGGCGGAATAGCCAATGGCTATGTTTCTGGCAAGTATGCAGCTGAAATCTCAAAGAAGGCAATCGATGAAAACGACTTTTCACAGGAGATGATGAACAGGTACGAGAAACTTGTCAAGGACAAGTTCCAGAGAAAGCATCTCAGGAACTGGATAGCAAAAGAAAAGCTTGGTAAACTATCTGACGAGAGTCTGGACAAGCTTGTCGACATAATCTCCGACGTGAAGATGACTGAAATCTCTGTTGAAGAAATCCTGAGAGCCATACAGGAAAAGTATCCTGAAATGGTTGCAGAACTTGAAGAATTAATTTAATATTTTCACAAATTTATTTACAAATTTATGCAACGGTATCGGCACCGAGGTTTTCCAGACCGAAGTTACCCGATTTCATCTGTGTCCTGAGCATCTTCTTGAAATTCCTGTTTCCCTGCAGTTGCTTCAGATTCTTTTTCATTGACTTGAATTCTTTTAGTAGAGATCTAACCTCTTCCTCTCTCCTGCCGGAACCTCTGCATATTCTTGCTATTCTCTTAGCATTGATAATATCCGGATCCTTCAATTCTTTGTACGTCATGCTGTCCAGTATAGTTCGATATATCGACAGTTTTCCTTCTGCCATCTGAAGAGCATTCTCATTTAGCTTATCGGAACCAGGTAACTTGGCAAGAGGAAGTGCATCAACAAACTTTCTCATTAGACCTGGTTTTGCAAATTTTTCCCAGACGTCATACATATCCATGAGATCAAATTTTCCTGACATGAGTTTGCTCATAGACTCTTCTGCCTGCTCCTCAGTAATCTCAGCAGTTTCCGCAATCTCCAGCAGGCTGCTCAGATCACCAAGCCCAAGAAGCCGGGAAAGAAACTTCTTCGGGTCAAATATCTCAAAGTCATCAAGATGCTCACCCGTTCCTATGAAGTAAACCGGTGCCTTTATCTCTGATACCGCGCTCAGCGCACCTCCGCCCTTTCCCGTCCCATCCATCTTTGTTATTATTACACCGTTTATTCCCACAGCACCGTTAATTACTGTAGCCTGTGGTCCGGCCTGCTGACCAACCGCTGCATCTATCACATAGAGAACAACATCCGGTTTAACAGCGTTTTTGAGTTTTACTATCTCATCCAGCAGCTCCTTATCAAGAGAATCCCTTCCGCTCGTGTCTATTATTTTAACCTGGCTGGATTCGAGTGCCTTCAGACCATGCTCGGTTATCCTGACGGGATTTTTTTCGCTCCTGTCACCATAAAAGCTGCACTTAACCTGTTTTGAAATCTGGTCAAGCTGCTCATACGCTGCAGGTCTGTGGACATCGGCAGCTATCAATCCAACAGAAAGCCCCTTCTTTTCAAAAAACCTTGCAAGTTTTCCTGCAGACGTTGTCTTTCCCTGACCGTACAGGCCAACAAGCATTATTGTCTGAGGCTTGAGTTCAATGTTCGATTCAACTCCCATTATCTTAAGAAGCTCGTCATAAATGATCCTGATGATGAAATCCTGCGGAGCCATTCCTGATGGAGGCTTCTCCTCATTTGCCCTCGACTCCACGATCTTCGAAAGATTAAGTGCAAGTTTTACGTTCACGTCACTTTTGAGGAGTATCCTCTGAAGGTCCTTTACAACCTCCTTGATTGTTTCTTTGTCAATATAGGAAGATCTTGATATTTTTCTTATAGTCTCCCTTAGGGAAGACGCAAAACCTTCGAGCACCATTTTATATCATTTCCTGATCTAAATGCCTCTATTAGTTATTTATGCAGAACTCGATCCGTAAATCTCAGTATTCTCTCCACCTATATCCGCAACTTTCGCATGTATAGAATTTTGTTTCAGGTTCATCAGCGGATCTGGTCTGTTTGAGCAAATAGTAAGCACCGGAATGGTGACATTTCGGGCAGACTGCATCTGAATCAAGCGGCTCTGCAGATTTTTCTTCTTTAACCAGAATTACCTCCTTCCCCGCAGATTTTGAGACGATTCGGTCGGCCTTTGCAACGGATTTCTTGTTCACTTCATGGCCGCAGCTTGAACATATGTATTTTCCACCTATTGGTGACATAAGTGAACCGCATTTTTCACAGAACATAGAACTTAGATATTACAAAAAAATATATAAACTTCCTTTAATGCATGCTTCTCTTTAAAGGTTTGATTTTTCGCTACAAGAAAACAGAGTTACCTGTAATGGAATAATATTTTTTGTCATTATCAAAATACTAAACTTGGGAGTCACAGAGTAAATCAATTGAATTAAGAATACAAACAACTCGGAATTTATAGGGGATGTGCTGTCTTTATAAAGATATGTTTGGAGCCGTCACTAAACATATATTTTGCTGGGGAACCAACGACGCGAAAACAGACATTATTATGTATTCCATTTTCTCATTAATGAGGACAAAGCTGTACTGGTCGATCCAGTGGCAATGCCCCGGCTCGTACAGATGATCAAGATCCTCGCAGATCTTGTGGCCTTAATAATAACAAACTACCAGCACTTAAGGGGAGACCAATACTATCCACGCAACTTAATGTTCCACTACTTATTCCTGATATAGAAACGCTTGATGAAGATGAAAAATCGGTAAACACGTTTCCTGATTTGTAAAATATAAGAGATACCACACAATATAACGAGCTGAGGGTTTTCCTCTGAGAATTAAGGAACATACCATTCTCGTCGACAAGAAATGACCCTAAAGTTTGTAGGTCTCATGGTAGTTGGTGATTCTGCTTATGGTTTGAACGGATAATTCACTTTTTACCCCACAAGGATTTGGTTAGACAAAGGTGGGATCAAAGCAGGTGCAACTGCAGATACACTGACCCCGCTGATTAATAAAACATCGGCAGATAGACTGCTTTCCGTGCACATTGGGGACATAGTAAAAAGGCTTCAAAAGATGTTGTAAGATTTTAGTTCGTCCCATGTTTTTAACCCTTTATTCGTTCGGCATGATGTTAGGTTCGAAATATGGCTCGCATGAGTAATTGCTGGTAAGGAAAGATTATGGTTCTATGAAATAAGAAGCACCCATCCGTCTAAGTATCAGAAACTTATATTTACAGAAATGTTTGAAAAAATATTAATAAACTGAAACCACTGCACGAGTATGAAAGATTATGATAACGACAAAACATGGAAATTTTTAACCACATCAAAGAATATTGCAGTTGTTGGAATTTCAGATAAGCCTGACAGGGATAGTTACAGGGTTTCGAGGTATCTCAGGGAAAATGGATACGAGATATTTCCCGTGAATCCATCCTTAACAGAATGGGAGGGAATTAAGGCATATCCAACTTTACTGGATATACCAAAAGAAAATAAAATTGACATAGTAGACATTTTTAGAAAACCTGACACCGTTATACCTATAGTGAATGACGCGGCTAAAATTGGAGCCAGAACAGTATGGTTCCAGGAAGGAGTGATCAACGAGACTGCCGCAGAAAACGCCAAGAAATATGGTATGAATGTTGTCATGGACAGATGCATGATGAAGGAACATTACAGGCATAAGCATTGACGCCTGATACTAGCAAAGCAATAAATAATAGGTAATTTTGTCGCATTAAAGTCGGGGTAGCCTAGCCCGGTAAGGCGATAGATTCGAGATCTATTGCTGTCTCAGCTCGGGAGTTCAAATCTCCCCCCCGACGTAATTAAAGCCTAGGCGTGAATAAGAGTAAGCCATCCCATATGGGATTAAACCAGCTCATTCATGATACTATTTGTATTGCAGAGAATGATAGATATGAAAAAAAATGGACGCAATTTTGCTTCAATCGGATTGAATGAGCTTGCAGGTGAGATAATTTCGTGCAGAAAGTGTCCACGTTTAGTATCTTTCCGCGAAAAAGTTGCAAAGGCAAAGACGAAAAGATACCAGGATCAGGAATACTGGGGCAAACCAGTACCAGGATTCGGGCCTGCTGATTCCAGACTGGTCATAATTGGCCTTGCACCTGCAGCTCATGGTGGGAACAGAACGGGAAGAGTTTTTACTGGTGATCTATCTGCAAAGTTTCTGATGAAATGCCTTTATAAAGCAGGGTTTGCAAATCACGACTATTCGATCTCAATTGATGACGGCCTTAAATTAAACGACTGCTATATACTCGCGGCTGTCAGATGCGTCCCGCCTGATAATATTCCTACGAAAGAAGAGATGAAAAACTGCTTTCCATTTCTGACAAGGGAATTAAAATTACTAGAAAATACAAGGGCCGTCCTACTGCTTGGTAAAATAGCTTTCGATTCCTACGTTTCTTATCTTAAATACAGAGGGACAGAGTTGCCGAGGAAAATGACCTTTGGACATGGAAAGAGTTACTTAATCGGTAATATTATGATCTATGCATCCTATCATCCAAGCCCGAGGAATACAAACACGGGAAACCTTTCAGAGGATATGTTTATGTCGCTGTTAACCACAGTAAAAACTTATCTTGAAAGTTCTGAATCTTCGAGTAAAGAAGCGTTAAACAGTTGAATTGCCAGGTAACACTTCTCTAAAAAAGAGTATTGAAAACCAATTCATTCAGTATTTTCCATGATCCGGCAAAAGATTTAGGTTAATTGGACTTAGGCCTGCTCATACTCGGTATGATGTGCCATTTCACCGACAATTGCTCAAAGAATAAATATTAATGAAACATAAGCCCGAAGTTAGCTGGGATAGCCTAGCCTGGTAAGGCGCAGGTCTGGAAAGCCTGTGCTCTCGTAGCTCGGGAGTTCGAATCTCCCTCCCAGCGTTTTTCAGGTCAGATAAAATTGGTATCAAAAATCTGATTGAGATCCTGACAGGTCTTGTGACCAGAATATACTTAAACATCAATATAAAATCCTAAAATGTTACATTTTCACATTAATCGAAGCGCAAAAGATTCAATGAGGAAAGAGATAAGAAATAATCATCGGATTGTAACCTGTAATCAGGTTTTCATAATTGCGCCAAGGAAAATCAGCAATCCTATAACCACTCCAATGACGGCGGCGATAACATAGAAGAATGTTGGAATAATGACTTCCTGAAGGATTCCGTTTGTAAGTTTAAATACGTCATGAGCAGTGAATATAGTGACAAGGCCAACAATTAAACCAACTACGAGCAAAACTATGCCTACCACCCTGCTTTTACCGCTTCCAAAATAAGCAGTAAGTATCCCAAGTATTACTAGGGATATTGCCAAAAGAGCAAGCATGATCGCAAAGAATACATTCCACTGCCAAGAAAAGTCTGTTACCATTTTCATCCCCTAAATCTTGATTCCCGTAAGTGTCTTAGTGTCTATAACACCTTCTATTGTCCTGATCTTTTCAATAACTATCTTGCCAAGCTCACTGAAGTCGCTGGCATCAATTTTGACGATTAAATCGTATTCACCAAAAAGGGGATGGGCCTCAACGACATATTTTATTGAGGAAATCTTGTTGTAGACCTCCATCTCCTTCCCAGGGACAGTGCTTACAAGAACAAATGCGACAGACACATTACTTCAGTTTCAGATACTTAGTAAATTAATAAATCTTTTCCCTCATTCTCTCATAAATTCAAGCTTAATCTTGCTCAGCAGATCAGTATGGGATACATATACTTGTTTCCCTGATTCCATGTGCTTCCAGGTGTAAGAATTTTCCACAATCTCCTTCTGACCTATAATTATTGCATCTGAATATCCTAATCTGTTAGCTTCCTTCATCTGGGCGCTGAACTGTTTTTCTGAAATATCGAAGGAACATATGACACCTAAAGACCTTATCATGTTCGAAACCTCTACCGCCTTTTCTATGTACTCCCTAGATGTAACAGCAACAAAAAATTTCCTCTGTTTTTTTTGCGCAAATACTCCAGTTTCTTTCATCAGCATTTCAAGTATCAGATCCCCCATGCCAAATCCTACAGCAGGAATATTCTGTCCAGAATAGAGATTGGCGAGATCATCGTAGCGGCCACCGCCAAGAATTGACCTGAATTTTCTATCAATGTCGAAAGCTTCAAACACAACCCCTGTATAATAGGCAAGTCCGCGAACAACCGAAAGATCAACGTAAAAGGAGTCATTAGAATATTTTCTCAGAATCCTTAAAAGGTCAAGAAACCTACTGACAGCGACCCTATCAGTTCTTTCGGATATGGAGTCAGTGAAAAAATCGTAAGCTTCATCAATGGGAACCTGCTTGTCAAGATATTCCAACAGTGATTTTATATCACCTCCGGAAAAACCAATCTCTTTCATCTTAGCAACAAATTCTTCTGTGCTGATTTTTCTGTATTTATCTATAACCGCAAATGCCTTTGAGATATCAGTTATGTTATAGCTTTTAAGAAGGCTGTCCATAATCAGCCTGTCGTTCAGCAAAATCCGGTACTTGCCATTTAGACCCAATTTATCAAGTATAGACGCAGCGAGTCCGATTACCTCTGCATCTGCCAGAGGACTATTTGGGCCAAATATGTCCGCATTGAGCTGGTAGAATTCCCTCTGTCGCCCAGATTGAGGCTCCTCATATCTCCAGAATTTCTGGAAACTGTACCACTTGACCGGCTTTGATATATCTTTTCGTGAAGTCAGCATTCTCACTACAGTTGGCGTGGCTTCAGGGGTAAGCGAAATCTCACGGCCCGATCGATCTCTGAAAGAGAAACACTGAGATACAAGCTCATCGCCAGATTTTGTCCTGTACAGGTCTAAGGATTCAACACTCGGCATCTCGATCTTACTGAAGCCAAAAAGCTCAGCAAGATTCTCAGATACGGCGAATATCTTCTTCCTCGGTTCGGCTTCATCCGGATATATGTCGCGAAAACCCCTGACCTTTTCAATAACCACGACTCCTTAATACCTGAAGCGAAATAAATGATTTTGTCATATGTTGTTTGTCCAGTGGATCAATTTTATCATAAATATGCTGGTAGCAATTATGTGGCAAAATCATGATTAAGATCTCCACTCTCCAGCCCACATATCCAGTTTTTCTTTGATTTTTCTCAAGTTAAGTAAAAGCGTTAATAACTGGCATTAAATACTCGTGAGAACTACGAAGTCAGAAACTTTTTTTGGCCCCATGCTCGCAATCTTCGCCGCCTTTATCTGGGCAACTTATTACAGTTTCATTTTTTTTGCGAGGTCTTACACAGAATTAATGATTTTTTCAATACCGTCTCTCTCAGGGTCATTGGTTTTTATTATTCCCGGGTTTATTGCCAGACGAAACCTGAATTTTCTATTTATTAAAATCGTGTTTTTAACCGCCCTTTTCTATTTCTCCGAGCAATTTCTCATAATTCTGTCAGCGGAAATGAACGGTTCAGTGATAACAGCTCTTTTTATCCTATTCGGGGATGCAATAATTGCTCCTTTGTTCGCTGTTATACTGAGGATCAACACACGTGAAATTAAATATGGAATTTTTCTCTTTTCAATGTTGATAATGATTATTGCAACCTCACTATTAATCAGTTATGGTAATTCAATTAAAATTCCAAATGAAAAAGGTATTTTGTTATTATTGGGCGTTGCTGGGTCTGTCCCTCTGCTGTTCTTAACATTGAACAAATCAATAGAAACGCACGGGACAACAGATGCCCTGGCCGGTACCTTTTTCTGGCCAAGTCTTGTAACAATAATTTTGTGTCTTGTAATTGGACCTCTACCTGTGCACACAGATACACTCATTCCTGCACTCTCACTGATTTTCACAGGAATAACTTCAATGGGTATTGCATACATAATGTTCTTTAAATCAGCAATTATTGGCAGCTTCTCAATAGCATCAGTTATGCAGTCATTTATACCGGTTTTTACCCTGCTGACAGTCCATTTTACTGAAGGTATAGCAATTTCATCTTTTTCAATTTTGATGATAATTATTGCAAGCTTAGGCGCTTCAATGTCTGTTCTTTCAATCAGGGAACATTAGAACAGAAGGTTTCAATCAAATATTTAAGGTAAAAGAGAATGCATAGCAATGGCTCCGAATGTTGGTGATGATGCACCTGATTTTGAAGCACCAGATGAGAATGGAAACAAGATAAAACTTTCCGATTTTAGAGGCAAGACAAATGTTGTGCTATATTTTTACCCTAAGGCCGAAACCCCAGGCTGTACAGCTGAAGCAAAATGTTTCAGGGATAACTGGGATTCAATTAAGCAATTAGGTGCTGTCGTGCTTGGAATAAGCTCTGACACAGAGGAGAAACAAAAATCTTTCAAGGATCATCACAGGCTACAGTTTACTCTGTTAAGCGATAAGGACAAGAAGATCAGGAGCATGTATGGCGCTAAAGGCTTCTTAATTCCATCCAGGATGACGTTCATTGTTGATATACAGGGGAAAATCCGTGGCATTCATAACTCGCAGTTGGATCCAAAAAGTCACATTGATTTCGCGATTGAGAAACTCAAATCACTGTCACCTGCCCCGGCAGTTGACACTGCAAACTGAATATTCCGGCCTGATAAACGAAATTGTGAGCAACCCATGCGATCTATATGTTAAAGCAAACACTTTCCGTGGACATTGGCGGCACTTTTACAGATATAGTCCTGATACAGGGAAACGTTATCAGAAAGGCATTTAAAATTCCTACCTCCGTCAAGGCACCTGCTGATGCGGTTATCGAAGGGCTCCGGTCAGCAGGCGTCAGCCACATTGATGAGGTGATACATGCAACTACAATTGCAACAAATACTATACTGGGGCAATTCAATCTCGAGATACCGAAAACTGCTTTGCTTACAACAGGTGGATTTGCAGACGTCATTGAAATTGGAAGGCAGAATAGGCCCTCCATCTATGATCTTAGATTCAGGAAACCAGTGGCACTTGTACCCCGAAAGATTCGTTATGAAGTTGATGAACGCATCGGGCCCGATGGTAATGTGATAAAGAAAGTAAGCGAAAGATCTCTTGAAAAAGTTGCATCTGATATGTTTGCACAAAACGTGGAGGCAATTGCTATAAGCTTCCTGCACTCTTACCTCAATCCGGAGAACGAGATCCGTGCAGGAAATATTATGAGAAAGAAGTTTAAACATATATCACTTTCATCCTATGTTTCACCGGAACCAAGGGAATTTGAGCGCACATCTACTGCAGTTGTAAACGCTGCGTTATCTCCAATAATGACAGATTATCTGGATAAACTGTCCAAGAGAATGATAAATTTTGGATGCAGGCAGATAAGCATGATGTCTAATTCCGGTGGGCTAATCAGGCTGGATGAAGCTATTGCCAGACCGATAAAGGTAATAGAATCTGGACCAACGGCCGGCGTGATAGCAGCAAATGAGTTTGCCAGGGCAATTGGAGATACGAACCTGATAAGTTTTGACATGGGAGGCACAACAGCAAAGGCAAGTGCAATAGTTGGGAACAGGATTGGAACAACTGCAGAATACGAGGTAGGCGGTTCATCGAATCATGGCAGGATTATAAAGGGATCAGGTTACCCTGTCAGGACACAGTTTGTTGATATTGCAGAGGTATCTGCAGGAGGAGGCACCATTATATGGAAAGACGATGCAGGAAGCCTGAACATAGGTCCGAAAAGTGCTGGTTCTGATCCAGGCCCTGCCTGTTATGGCCTTGGAGGAAAACTGCCAACTATTACAGACGCTAACCTGGCTCTGGGTTATATTAGCAGAGAAAGTCCGGGAAGGACCAATTATCTAGATATCGAAAAATCTATCGAGTCCCTTTCATCACTCGGAGATCCTGTCAGGATCGCTGAGAAAGCGATATCACTCGCAGATCTTGAAATGGCAAGAGCCATCCGCCTTGTAACCTACGAGCGTGGTCTTGACCCAAAGGGATTCATACTATACGCGTTTGGTGGAGCCGGGCCACAACATGCTGCCAGAGTGGCGGAGTTGCTCGGCTCGACCGAAGTGATCATCCCTACCAACCCTGCAGAATTCAGTGCAATCGGTTTGGTAGAGGCAGACTGGAAGTACGAAGAAACTATCGCATTTCCTTCCGATATAAGGGAGGTTTATGATAAACTTTCATCAAAGATACGTAAGATGGGTTCTGAAATCGAGATCTCATCTACAGCCGATTGCAGATATAAAGGTCAGGGAACGGATCTTTCTGTTCAGGTCAATTCAGTTTCAGTGGAAAAGATAAAAAAGGACTTTGAGTCACTTCACAGGTCAACATATGGATTTACTCTTCCACGAGAGGTAGAGATATCAGCGTTGAGGGTTACTGGCACCCTTCCAAGAAATAAACCCGGATTTGAAACACTGCCTGTTGTAAAGAAAAGATCATACAGAAGGAAGGCACGAGAGTCAGGAAGATGGCTTTCCTTTCCAGTCTATCACAGAGGTTCACTTCCTTCTGGATTTATTGCAAGGGGACCGGCAATTATTGATGAACCTGGAACATCAACGCTTATTCCAGCGGGATGGTCTTCAAAGATCGGTGCTCACGGTGAGATAAGGATGGTGCTGAATAAGTGATAAAAGACTGGGAACTGATTGGAAAAACATCACAATTCATAGCTGAAGAGATGGGCATTTTTTTAAAACGATCTGCAATTTCACCGAACATAAAGGAAAGGATGGATCACAGCTGTGCCATTTTGGATAAGTCAGGCAGAATAGCTGCTCAGGCTGAACACATACCAGTTCATCTTGGTTCATTCAAGATTGGTTCGATGAACTTATTGCAATGGATCATGTCAAATCGCATTCAAATGTCGGAGGGTGATATGATCCTGACAAACGATCCCTATATCACCGGCACTCACCTGAATGATGTAATGCTGTTGGCGCCGGTGCAGCATGAAGATTTGATATGTGCTTATGTTGTTAACAAAGCACACATAGTTGATGTTGGCGGTCCGGTGTTTGGAAGCCTAAACCCAAAAGCAAAAAATCTGTATCAGGAGGGTATGATAATACCACCAGTAAGACTTGTAAAGGCTGGAATAATAGACACGGAGATTCTTTCAATTGTTCTTTCCAATTTCAAAGAACCATCTGCCGCATTAGGTGACATCAATGCACAGATTGCCGCAAACAATGCTGGAATTGCCAGAATCAGGGAGATGCTGGCAGAATACGGTCTGAATGCGATCCTTACGGGATGGAATGAAACCATAAAGCATTCAAGAAAACTTGCTCTGTTAGCGATTACTGGATGGAAACGCGGCTCTTTTTATGCAACCGATGTGCTTGAGGCAGGTCATTTACCTATTTACCTGAAACTCCGGCTGGATATCTCAAATAAAGGAATTACTGCAGATTTCTCCGCCAGTTCGTCTGAATTGGAATTACCCATCAATGCAGTGAAAGGCGTTACATTCTCCGCCGTAGCATATGCCGTTAGGAGTGCAATGAATGGTGAAATACCCACAAATGACGGACTTTATTCGATCCTTAAAGTCCATGCTCCAGAGGGATCTCTGCTCAATCCTGAAAGTCCATATCCTGTCTCTGGAGGAAATGTAGAGACTACGCAGAGAATAGCTGATGTCGTACACCACGCACTAAGCGAATGTGCCGGTACTGTGATACCTTCTGCTTCATCAGGAACGATGTTCAATGTGATGATGGGAGGTCCGAGAGGGCATGGAAAATTCTGGTCCTATTATGAAACAATAGGTGGCGGCAACGGTGCTGGACTGGGTAGAAACGGTGAATCTGGTGTGCACAGCAATATGACAAACACCATGAATACACCGATTGAGGTTGCAGAAAGGGAATACCCAATCCTATTCACTGCATACAGGATCAGAAAAAACAGTGGAGGTGCTGGTACCTGGAAAGGTGGTGATGGCATCATACGTTCTTTTATCGCTAAAGAAGCATGCACAATATCCATACTTGCAGACAGGTTTGTAACTCCGCCATATGCACTTGCTGGGGGTAAGAGCGGTAAAACCGGAAGGGTATATATAGTCCACGAAAACAAAAGAAAGAGATATCCCAGCAAGTTTACAGCAGATCTTGCTCCGGGAGATGAGGTAATCATAATGACGCCTGGAGGATCCGGCTATGGCGGGAATGTGAACACCATCTCTGATTTTAATATGAAAAGAAAATCTAAATCTAAAGCAAAAAATAAATTATAGAATTAAACCCCTATGCCGGACTTTTTTAGTAACACAGGTTGACTTAGGGTTTGAAACCTACCAGATTGGTTCTGATTACTTTATGAAAATGAATGGAAAAAATTAAAAAAACGAATATTGCAAAATTTTGGCCAGAATCTGGGTAAACAGGAAAACATCGGGGTTATTCTATTGCAGAGTCTTTATCTTTGAGGTCGCAAGCCTCTCTATGTTTTCAATTACTGATCTTTCATTTGTCAGCATAACCTTTTCTCTGTCAATTCCTAATCTCTCCCAGTATTTTTTGAAAAAATATTGTAGATTGAAACTGTCCGGGCTCATATAGTTAAGGTTTGATTTAACCCATACTGCCATATTTTTTGCCTCTTCATCCGGGTTTTGTTCCATTCTATGCAGTACACTATTCCCGTTAATTGTTTTCGGCTGTTCAACCCTTCTCGAATCCGCGATTTCATGGTTTGCAGACGAAAACACATGCATTAATCCCTCATGCAGGAAACCAATTTTTGCAGGGATAAAGTTTTCATCATCTCTTCCTTGGCCAGTGCGATTGGCATAAATGATCTTTATTCCGAGATCATAAGCAATCGAAAGAAAATCTTCCAGTGTTCCGTTGTAGAGTATTGACAGTTGATTTTGAAAGAAATCAGATCCAGTTATCCAATATATTTTGAACTTTTTTAACATGTTTTCCGCTGTGTTTTTTGCCAAACCATCTTCTGCCATAGGTATATATTACAACATCGGTAAATGTCTTTTTATGAAACTATCAACCATCTCTAGCGGAATAATGTTTTTCTGCATGGAATGCGTAAGACCAAGGGAGAGAAGGCCCCAAACATTTCTGAGGGCGTAATTTATCACGTGTGCACATCCCGGAACTTTAAGTAAAATGTAAGATCATACGCTATTTTAGTCAGCGCAGCTGTGATAAATATGCCCGATGGAAAAACCTCGAAGAAAATACCGGCCAACCCTGGGCCAGGCACCTGACCAGCGTTCCTGTAAGCCAGGAAAGATGAATTTCCCCTGACCCTTGAATCTTCAGGAATAATAGAATTCACAAAGCTATCCCTTGGAGATACATCCATTTGGCTTGTAGACTGACGAATGAATAGCAATAATTCGCTCCAGATGAGAGAGTGAAATATCGGTATCAGAAATAGGAAAACGTTGCTTATAATATGCGTATAAAACATTGTGCGCACCAGACCTATCGACGAGGCAAGGTAGCCGGATACTATAATCGAGAAAGCTGTTATGATGTTAACTCCAATAAAGATCAGGCCAGCCTCCGATAGCGTGACATGATAAACGACCCCGAACCAAAGTGCAATTATTGAGGTGTTTACGAGGCCCCCGCCCACCGAATCAACAAAAAACAGTGAACCGATGGTTTGGATTCTTCTCCGTGTCTCCTGCTTTATATCTCCTGAAGGAGCCGCATGAATTAGGGTCGGGAACCCGACCATACAGTAAATTGCAACCTGAGCGATAGCCAGCCCCAACAGCGTCAGGAATATAAACTGAAAATTCCGGGGATCTGTCAGGTAAAGAAACGCAGACGCAGCCGCGCCTGAACCATAGGAAAGAAAGTTATAGAGAGAAAAAGCAAGATTTTTCCCCCTCTGATCCCTTTCGACCATGCCTATTGTATATTGCTCCAGGGACTGATTGGTCGCCATATCTTTTCCTGAAAGGGAAATAGCACCTATTATAATTGCAGCAATAAGCCCGGCAAGGGACTCGTATACGGACAGGAAAGCAAGCGAGGCCGCAAGAAGAAAACTCATCAGGATAAGCTTCTTCTTTATATCGATCCTCAGCAGCGTATAGAAATAAATGTAGAAAGTCGAGACACCTATTGCGGCAAGGAGCACAAGAGAAATGTCTAAAGGATCGTAGCCCAAGTCGGTTAGGAAAAACGGTATTGTAATTGAAAGAGACATGAATATGAATGTTCTGATAGATTTTGTTAAAGAGAGTAAAATATCTTCCAGTTTGATCAATAAATGGCAATACCTGTAATGCCTATATTCTTTCCTCAAAGCATTAATTTAATCAAGAGCCTTTTTTACAGCAAAGTAAAACATTTATTCGATGAAACACCTGTGTTTACAACAGTTCAGGATCAAAAAATATGCGGAAGGAATTCGATGTCAACGATTTTCCTGTAGAAATATAAAAAACGCACTACGCATTTGATCCACAAACCAAAAGAAATCTACATTCATGCACAAACATGAAAAAGACTCAGAAAAAGCAGGATGTATTGCTTTAACCGATCAGTGTTCCATTTGTCTTGCCGGAAGAGCAGATCCTGTCGTATTCCTTGATATCGTCTCCCTTTATCACGTATATTTTAATACCAGATCTCTTCGCAATAACAAGTGAAGTGAGATCCATAAAAACACTTGGTCCCGCCCCTACAGAAGAAACTATGCTCTTTTCTATGGCTTCTTCATATGTCAGTTTAGCATGCTTTCTGGCATTTCTGTTCTTTGCAGGATCCGAATCATATACGCCATCTACAGATGTTCCATTTATCAGGATCTTTGAACCAATGCGCTCTGCAAGTAGTGCAGCCACAGTGTCGGTGGTGTGACCCGGCTCCGTACCGCCCAAAACCACGCATCCGTAAAGGGCGATCATTTCAGCAGCTTCATTTACAGTCGTGGGTATCTTAGTATTCACATTGTCAAGAAAGGATGTGAATGCAAGCGCGTTCATCCTCGTAGCGTATATACCGATCTCATCCAGAACATTTTCATTGACTTTCTGTGGTCTCAGTGCTGAAATATATGATCTTGCAAGTTTCCCTCCGCCTACAACTATACCTATCTGGTATTTTTTCCTCAGTTCTGTTACAGTTATGGCGAGATCCCTGATGAAATCAATCCTGAGCGGATTATCTGTGAAAACTGAGCCTCCGAGCGAAATAACAAGTTTTTCCATTGAATATATCGGGTTAAGATTAAATACGATTATAAATTTTCCACACGAATGCCTACTGACGAATCGCAAATGAGAAGATACGAATTCAAAAAAGCACTGCAGGAGCTTGAAGGCCTTAAGGGACGGGGCACAGAGCTCATATCCCTTTACATACCTCCAGGTAAGCAGATCTCAGATGTAGTGCAGTACCTGCGCGAGGAATTTTCAACCTCTTCGAACATCAAGTCAAAATCCACAAGAAAAAATGTCCTCGCCGCAATCGAATCAATAATGTCTCGGCTGAAGTACTACAAAGCGCCGCCTGAGACAGGATTAGTGTTTTTCGTAGGTCATGTATCAACCAGGGGTGACCAGACTGAAATGTATACGAAAATCATTGAGCCTCCAGAGCCGATACAGACCTTTATGTACAAATGTGACTCAATGTTTCACACGGAACAGCTGAGATTGCAGCTTCAGGAAAAAGAGATATACGGTCTTATAGTGATAGACAGGAAGGAGGCAACAGTTGGTTTCCTGAATGGCACAAATATACAGGTTGTTGCAAATGAGCAGTCCCTTGTCCCGAGCAAGCATCATCAGGGAGGCCAGTCATCGAGGAGATACGAAAGACTCATTGAAATTGCGGCGCATGAATATTTCAAAAAGATCGGGGAAATTGTGAATAATTCATTTGTGCCAGTAATCAAGGATATCAAGGCAGTCTTTATCGGAGGCCCTGGATCCACCAAGGATTTCTTTTTTGAAAGAGATTATCTCAGAAATGAGGTCAAGCAGAAAGTAAAGGAGTTATTCGATATTGGCTACACAGATGAAACAGGATTGAGAGAGCTGGTCGAAAAGGCGGCCGGCACTGTTAAGGATATGAGGATATCGAGGGAAAAGGATCTTATGAACAGGTTCATGCTTGAAATAAAGAAGAATGATGGCGGTTTGGGGGTTTATGGTATTCCCGCGATACTTTCCGCATTGGAACAAAAGAGTCTTGACATTCTTTTATTATCAGAAGGTATCGATATGTACAGAGTTGAATATACGTGCTCAAGCTGCTCAAATCATTCTGTTTTATACAGACAAAATAAAGATGACGTCCCATGCCCGAAATGTGGTGCAACTATGCAGGCAACTCAATCTGAGGATCTTGTTGAGACTTTCTACCGAATGGCCGAGGAATCCGGGACGACCGTTGAGCTGATTTCCGAGGAAAGCGATGAGGGAAAGCTGCTCAAAAAGGCATTTGGTGGTGCTGCCGGCATACTGAGATACGTTGCTGGTGCCACCGTTCCACATTGAGCAATTAAATTTCAGATATGTTTTGATTGAGACAGATCGACAACCAGAACATCTTCCATTGATTTTATGCCCTTTATGGATACTACATATCTTCCTTCTTTGTCCCTCTCCAGCGTTTGAATGACTGTATCCTCCGTTGGTTCCACGAGAAGGTTTGTCACCTCTCCCGTATCAAGGTTCAGAACAAGGTTATCGAGTTTACCTACAACCTGACCGGTTGTAGTAACAACGGACTTTCCGATTATGTCGGTCATAAATTTTTTAAGATCTACCAAGACAGATCAACCTGCTTACTGATACAGCCCAAGTTCTTCAACCTGCCTCTTCTTTTCCTGCACAGTTTTTCCCATTTCCTGTGCAATGTTCTTGTAGAACTTAAGAACATTGTCATCAACAGACGGCCTTATAGACTTCAATGCATCGAGGAAATTTTTCTGCGAGACTTGAGATGCGTCAGGGTTCTCCCTGTATGCCATCATACCAGCTTCTCTGCAAAGATTCTCAAGATCAGCACCAACATAACCCTCCGTACGCTCTGCGATTTCTTCCAAATTGACGTCTTTCGCAAGGGGCATGGATTTTGTGTGCACTTCGAGAATCTTGACCCTGCTCTCCTTGTCTGGTGCAGGGATGTAGATCATCTTGTCGAATCTCCCGGATCTAACAAGAGCACTGTCCAGTATATCTGGCCTGTTAGTTGCCGCTATGACAACCACCCCTTGAAGCGTCTCTATTCCATCAAGAGACGTTAGCAGCTGGTTGACCATTCTTTCTGTAACACCTGAATCTCCAAAAGTGCCTCTTTTGGGTGCAATAGAGTCGATCTCATCTAAGAAAACTATGGACGGCGCGACCTGTTTAGCTTTCTTGAATATCTCCCTTATCGCCTTCTCGCTTTCACCAACCCATTTACTTAAGACCTCTGGGCCTTTTACCGAGATGAAATTAGCCTTGCTTTCTGTCGCTACTGCTTTGGCAAGCAATGTTTTACCTACACCGGGTGGGCCATATAGGATAAAACCCTTGGATGGTCTGATACCGAGTTTCTTAAAGACATCAGGCTTCAGGAGAGGAAGCTCAACAGCCTCCCTCAATTCGTTCTTGACATCATTTAAGCCACCGATATCGGTCCATTTCACATTAGGTATCTCAGCTGTGACTTCACGCAAGCTGCTAGGTTCAATCAGCTTCAATGCATCCATGAAATCCTCTTTTTTGACTGCCATCTTTTCCAGGATCTCAGCGGGAATAGGCTTGTCCAAATCAATTTCAGGAAGATACCGCCTCAGAGCATTCATGGCAGATTCCCTGGCAAGTGCAGCTAAATCTGCGCCCACGAAACCGTAAGTGTATTCGGATATCTCATCCAGGAACTCCCCCTTTTCCTGCTCCGACATTCCCATAGGCATACCTCTTGTATGTATGGCAAGTATCTCCTTCCTGCCATTCTTGTCAGGAACACCAATGTTTATTTCCCGGTCAAACCTCCCCGGTCTTCTCAAGGCGGGATCAACAGCATCTATCCTATTGCTTGCGCCAATAACTATGACATGACCTCTTTCCTTCAGGCCATCCATCAGTGTGAGCAACTGGGCAACAACCCTCCTCTCAACCTCACCCTGAACTTCCTCCCTCTTTGGTGCTATTGAATCTATTTCGTCTATGAATATTATTGAAGGGGCGGATTCCTCTGCTTTCATAAATATTTCGCGCAGTTTCTGCTCGCTCTGACCATAATACTTGCTCATTATTTCAGGTCCGTTTATTGAGTAGAAATTCGCACCACTCTCATTTGCCACTGCTCTAGCAATAAGAGTCTTACCTGTTCCTGGAGGACCATAGAGAAGAACACCCTTCGGCGGGTGGATCCCAAGTCTTTCAAAGAGCTCGGGGTGCTTGAGAGGCAGCTCTATTATTTCCCTGACCTTGCCAAGCTGGTCTTTAAGTCCACCTATGTCTTCGTAGCTGATCCTTGAAACATCCTCAAGGACCTCAGATGCTGGTTCTTCTCTTATCTCTATCTTTGTTGTTTCACCGACCTCAATCGGTATCTTAGGAGGGACAGTTTTGACGACCTTGAACAGAAGCCCAGAATGACCTGCAAGCGTCAGCCCTGGTACGCTGATATTATCCTGCTCAATCATCGGCCTTCTTATAAGCGCCTTCTGAACAAACTCCTCAATTCCTTCACCAAACTTCAATCTCTGATCTTTTCTGATAATCGGTGCAAGAGTGACCCTTTTCGCTTCTTCAGCAATAACCCTCCTGACCTTTACTTTGTCCCCAATGGAAGCACCACAGTTGTTTCTCATTACGCTATCAATTCGAACAATGCCGCGGTTCTCATCCTCCGGTCTAGCACGGTACACTCTTCCGACTGTTTTTTTAACCTTCTCTATCTCTACAACATCACCGATCTCTGCTCCGAGAGACATCCTTGATTCTTCGTCAAGCCTTACCCTGGACATGCCTGGATCAGTTGAATTAGCCTCTGCCACTCTTAAGGTAATGTCATTATTGGTTGGCATACTTCTAGACAGTAAAGGAGGGTATTTTAAAATATTGAGACAATTTGAAGTACCATCATGATTCTGTTGCCAAGGATTCGCCAAATTTTTTTCTGAATTTCTTTATTTTAGGAGAGATGACGAACATACAATATGGCTGGCTTGAATTTCTTTCAAAGTATTTCTCGTGATATGACTCGGCAGGATAGAAGTTGGTGAATTTTTCCACCTGTGTTACTATAGGTTTCTTGAATTCGCCGCTTTCATTGAGTTCCTGTATCTTTTTGATAGCTCTTTCCTTTTGTTCATCATCAATATAGAATATTGCTGAACGGTATTGCGGTCCAACATCGTTGCCCTGCCTGTTCAATGTTGTTGGATCATGTGTGTAAAAAAATATCTCAAGAAGGTCATCATACGATATCTCGTCCGGATCATACTTTACCCTTACAGACTCAGCGTGCCCAGTGGTACCTGTGCACACTTCCTCATATGACGGATTCTCAATATGTCCTCCGGAATAACCTGATTTCACATCCATAACACCCCTGACTTCGTTGAATATAGCTTCTGAACACCAGAAACATCCGCTTGCAAATACTGCAGTTTCAAGATTTTCACTCATTTTTTGTGCCACCTGTATAAACTTGTATCACGATCACTTTAATATTTATATATACAGCAAATTTAGACATTTATATCAAAGTGACTTGCTATTTATCTTCT
>JAKAAI010000069.1 GCA_021797055.1 Thermoplasmata archaeon
GTGCGCAATGTTGTCAGGATCGCCTATAGACCTCAGAGGCGTCTGGCTCACCATAAACTGTCTCCTCTCTGGTGTCCAGTCCTGCCTTGCCCTCAATGAAGGGGTATCCATGTATCCTGGAGCAACAGCGTTGACCCTTATGTAAGGTGCAAATGCAAGAGCATATGATTTTGTAAGACCTATAACACCGTACTTGGCTGCTGCATATACCGGGGACCTCGGGCTACCTGTTGTTATTACATTGGATGCAACATTCACAATAGTTCCTGATTTCTGATTGTCCAGCATCCTCTGGCCGAATTCGTGGAGGCACATCAGGGTCCCCTTGACATCAAGTTCCAGTGTTTCATCTATGACCTCTTCGGATAGCTCCCGCCAGGATTTCATTGTCGCAGCAGTTTCACCGGCGTTGTTTACAAGTATGTCACACCTTCCAAATTTCTCCCATACCTGATCGGCCATCTTTACTATTTCGTCCCTTTTTCTGATGTCTGCCTTCACAGCAAACGATTTTACACCTTTCTTCTTTATCTCCTCAACAGTTGCAAGCGCTTCTTTCTCGGAATGATTGTAATTGACAACAACATTTGCCCCCTCATCGGCAAGTGCGAGTGCTATTGTTCTTCCGAATCCCTTGGACGACCCTGTAACGACTGCGTTTTCACCCAACAACCTCTTACCGTTCTGAACAGGTTTTCTTTTCCATACGACCTCATTCTCAACTTCCGGACTTCCCGGAGCTTTTCCCCAACTCATAATTTCACCAGACCAAAATTTAAAGGTTTTACTTAAAATAATTGGTAATACAGATCAGTACGGGACCAGAAAAATATAATAAATGTATTATTCCTCTGTAAACCATATTATGTGATAATAACTTCCAGAGCCATTAAAAATAGGTTTTTACTATCAGTCAGGATCTGCTAAAAGCTTGGATAGAATTGAATCCTTGCTGATGATATGGTACTGGCAAAAGCATAAATATATAAATATTTTACAGTCAAGTGAGGAAAAATGGAGCAGAAACATAAGTATGATATTGACCGGAAGAAACCATACACACCTGATGAATTTGTGGAACTCTTGGGGAAAATTGCTGAAGAGACCTGGGCTGGAGTCCACCACCCGCTGGTAAAGAAATTCCTTGATGGAAAGCTTACAAAGGAGCAATTAAGGGTCTGGGCGATACAGGAATACTGGTTCTATAAGGGACCTTCATACTGGTCTGCGGCCGAAGCGGCAAACGCGCCGACCCTCCTGGATCAGCAGATACTGATGGATCCACTTGTAACAGAAATGGGAACTGGTTCAAAGGAATCCCATGTGGATCTATACGTGAAATATTGCAAAGCCATAGGAGTAACAGAAAAGGAGATATTTTCCACGCCACTTCTGCCTGGCACAGTATCGGCGATCAGCGAATTCTATAACATATGCAAATTCCTGCCACTGCCAGAGGCAATTGCTGCAGAGAAAATTGCAGGAGAGAATGTGAATAAGATCAGGCATGAGCTCTATATGACAGCTTTCAAGAAATATTACAGCTGGATACCAGAAAACTCATTAATGTTCCATAAGGAGCATGTTACCGAGGATGTTGGGCATACACAGATCGGTGTATATCTTGTAAAAAAATATGCCACTTCAAAGGAGGCCCAGAACAGGATGTGGGAAGCGGAGGTAAGGTTCCTATCTTTGCAGTGGGTACTTTATGATGGCATTTACCAGGCAATATTCAGCGACATCAAGCCACCGACGTTCAATGTCAGTCCCTTCTATCCACTACCGTACTACGATACAAACGACATCCCTGTTCCAAAGTTTGACTGATCTGCATCAATAGATCTGGTGATGGATATGGGAAAACTTGCTGGAAAGAACGCAATAGTCACTGGGGGCAGTTCAGGTATTGGAAGGGCGATCGCGGTGGCACTGGCAACTGAAGGTGCTAATGTTGCCATAGGTGACTTAAGTGAAGCCCCCAGAGAGGGAGGAGCGCGAACATCTGACGAAATTGTTAAAATGGGTTCCAAATCATTTTTTGTTCAAACGGATGTTTCAAAAGAAGGCGATGTTGAAAGGCTTGTCTCGACCGCAATATCCAAATTTGGTAATCTCGACATAATGGTGAATAACGCAGGTATCACCGTTATAAAGAGTGCACTTGAAACAACCGGAGATGAATTCCTCAGAGTTCTTGATGTTAATGTGAAAGGGGCTTTTCTGGGATCGAAATACGCATTGAAGCATATGGTATCAAGAAAAAGCGGAAAGATAATCAATCTTGCATCTAATTTTTCCTTCACTGCGCTTGGAAATATCTCTGCATATGTCACATCCAAGACTGCCGTCCTTGGTTTAACAAAGGCACTTGCCGTGGAGTTTGCACCGTTTGGAATCAATATAAACGCAATTGCCCCGGGTGCCACAAAAACTGAATTTACCAGGCCGTTTTGGGGAAACAGTGAGGGTCTAAATGAACTTGCGCAGAGAACACCTTTCAGAAAGAATGGCGAATTCCTTGTCAAACCGGGTGATATTGGCAGAACCGCAGTCTTCCTGGCATCTGATGATTCTGATATGATGACAGGAACAAGCATACTTGTAGATGGTGGATGGAACGCCTGGTGAAAGCGCTCTAAAATAATCATTTTATCCATTTTTTTCTAAGATAATCAAGATGTTCTGAATTGAGGCAAAAATGGCCAATGACCACAATTACAATTTTTCATTGTAATCTCTTACCTGATCGCAACAAATTGCGAATCTAGGAACTGCCTCCATAAAGCCATTATATAAAAATGTGCCCAAACATTTAAGTACGTTTTATTGTATATTGCTTGGGAAACATGAAAAGTGGAGATCCTATAAAGGCATATCCGGAGTCCCCGGTGAAGGCATTTGTTCAGTTGACACCAGATGAGAAAAAGCTTTTGAAACGAAGACAGTTTGTGATTTTGTTCTGGAGCATACTCGGATCTTTTACGTATGCACTGATCTGGTACTGGCTTCCGTCCGTTGATACTTTTATCGGTCAGCAGAACAATTTCAATTCATTCCAGATCGGTCTGCTGATATCTGCTTTTGGAGGCGCTTTCATTGTAACAAACTTCCTCTGGGGGCACATGAATGATGTTTACTGGCCCTTCAGGATAGTCACTATTGGCTTCATTCTTGCTGGACTGACGACGTTTCTCTTTCCCTATGTTCATGGCCTTGATACGATGCTTGTCCTCAGGGTGTTAGAGGGAATTTTCAATGGAGCCGCCTGGTCTGGTCTTGTAAAGACTTTACAGCTCTGGTTCCCCATTGAGAAAAGGTCCAGATATCTTGGCATTATGATAGCTGTATACAGCTGGGCAATATCTGCTGACCTGCTTCTAGGACCGACATTCGCAACAACCGCTGGCGGGTGGCAGGAGTGGAGCATTATTGTCGGGCTTCTTGGAATGATAGTTGGTGTAATCACATTCTTCATTGCAAAGCCGTATGGGCCTATGGTAGGTCTTCCACATATTGACTGGGGAGACGTTCCTCCATCCAAGAATATGAGTTTCTGGGGAGTGTCAAAATCCCTCTACAAGTACAAGTGGATGATTCTTGCCATTCTTTCGGGCTTTGTTGTCATTGGAGGGGCCAATATCATTTCAGGCTTTTATCTTGGGGATGTCCTTGGTGCAATCCAGCATCTTTCAATTCCACAGATCATTGTAATAGGGACTGTATGGGGTATATCCCAGGGTGTGTTTATTCTGATTTTTGGTCCTCTTAGCGATAGAATTAGAAAGAGGGTCGTCTTTATTAAAATCGGCCTGGGTGGTGGCTTCCTGGCTATGATTGGCGTGGTACTGGCAACGATATATGTCCACATACCTCTTGTTCTTCTGTATGTGATCACAATCTTTACCGGATGGCCATTCCTTATTGCGGGCCCAATATTTGCATTGCTTGCTGACCGGTACGGTGTGCAGATGGTTGGTGCAGCGTCCGCCCACTTTGAGGGTTTTGGAACAGGCGGTGGTGCCTTCCTGCTTCCGCTTATTATCGGATCGCTCCTGCCAATATACGGGAATACGGTTCCATGGGTTGTGATAGCAGTAATATTCTTCGCAATATTCCTTGCCTGGCTACCCCAGAAAGAGTACGTAGTTGGCCAGTCCCTTGTCGATGTTGACACTCTCAATAAAGAAAAAAGGGAAAAGGAAGCGGAATTTGGGCTGACAGAAAAGTCCTGAGTTATTTTTTTATTTTATCCCCTATGTTAAATTTATTTTTAACTTTTTATTAGCCTTTATTTAATAATGATATCACAAGATTTATCAATCACCTGTTCCATTACTTAGATGGTGTGAATGTACCCCTCGAGATTTTTGTATTTTTCGCCCAGGACGATAAAGAAGGCGGCTGAGATGCTATCAGACTCCAATGGGAGCGCCAAGATCCTGGCTGGTGGCATGAGCCTTATTCCTATGATGAAGATGAGAGTTGTTAGCCCTCAGAGGGTGATTGACCTAAGACAGGTTTCATCCCTTAAAAAAATAACAGAAAAGGGCAGATATCTCTTCATTGGCTCTATGGTAAGCGATAGGAAAATAGAATCCTCCGGATTAATAAAAGATAGAATCCCGCTGATTGCTGCAGTTGCAAATAATATCGGAGACCCACAGGTCAGGAACCGTGGGACAATTGGTGGTTCGTTAAGCCATGCAGATCCGTCCGGTGATTGGGGTCCATGTTTCCTTGCGTTGAGGGGGTCAGCAGTTGCAGTTTCTGTTAAGGGTAAAAGGGAAATAAATTCGGATCATTTTTTCACTGGACCGTTTTCGACGGCACTGAAAGAAGGGGAAATACTGGAGAGGGTGATGTTCCCCGTTCCTGATGGAGCCTCAGGGCATTCTTACGTAAAGATTGAGAGGAAAGCAGGAGATTTCGCTACTGCGTCTGCTGCCGTCCAGCTTTCACTGGATCAACATGGAAGGTGTTCTTATATCGGCATTGGCCTGGGAGCCGTTAGCGATAGATCGATAAGGGCAGCAAAGGCTGAAAAAAATGTTGCTGGAAAGCAGATTACGGATGATATTATTTCGGAGGCTGCTGAATCAGGTTCCCAGGAAACAGACCCGTATGATGATCTGATAAGAGGCTCTGCAGAATTTAAAAGGGAAATGATAAAAATCTGCATCAAAAAGGCGCTGACTGAAGCGCACAAAATGGTGGAGGGATTTTCTTGAGAAAGGGTACAACTGAAATGAACAAGTCCCTGAAATACAGGATCAAGGTGAGAGTGAATGGCGGGGAGATCATAACAAAGGTAGATTCAAGACTTCTTTTGTCCAGTTTTCTCAGGGACAATCTTGAATTAACAGGTGTCCACGTTGGATGTGATAGTTCAAACTGTGGAGCATGCACTGTTCTTATTGATGGTGATTCAGTTAAATCCTGCACTGTTTTTGCCGTTCAGTGTGATGGCAGTGAAATTACAACAATAGAGGGTCTATCCACCAACGGAAACCTGCACCGGTTACAGTCTGCGTTCAGGGAAAAACATGGGCTTCAATGTGGTTTCTGTACCCCGGGAATGATAATGCAGGGTGCATGGCTTCTGGCAAACAAGAAAGCTGAAACCGAGGACCAGATAAGAGAGGGCATATCTGGAAACCTCTGCAGATGCACTGGATACCAGAACATCGTGGATGCGATAATGTATGCCAGGGATATGTCTTCGGAGGCGGATGCCGATGGAGAGTGATTCTGTGCTGATCGAAACGCAGAAACAGGTTACACAGGAAGAAATAAAGTCGGTGAAGAGAAGGGAGGATCTGAGAATGATTACTGGTCATGCCCTTTATACTGATGATATAAAATTGAAGGGTTGCCTATATGCCGCATTCCTGAGAAGTGAACATTCGCATGCGATTATCAAGGCAATAAAGACAGAGAATGCGATGAAACTTGAGGGTGTAGTTGCGGTATATACCGGCTCGGACCTGAAGGATCACATAAAGCCGGTACCGACCGCATGGCTGCTTCCGGATTCGGATCTCAAACTTACACCATATCATGCTGTTGCGTTCGATAAAGTAAGGTATTCCGGTGATCCAGTTGCAGTTGTCGTGGCGGTTGATCCATATATAGCATATGATGCGCTCGATTTGATTGAGGTCGAGTATGAGGTATTGCCCAGCGTGACTGATCAGGAGAAGGCGGTGGAGGATGGATCTCCCATGCTTTATGATTCGATCAAAAATAACATAGCTTTTAACTGGCATCTCAGGGGCGGCGATCCTGACAAGGTCTTCAGTGAGGCTGAAGTTGTGATAAAGGAGAGATTTGTCAATCAGAGACTGCAGCCTGCTCCCATGGAGACTAGAGGTGTGATCTCTGAATATTCGCCTTCGGACGACAAATACACAGTATGGATGACCTCACAAAATCCCCACGTTCACAGGTTTCTTATATCCAGTATGCTTGGCATACAGGAACAGAAATTGAGGGTAATCTCGCCCGATGTCGGTGGCGGGTTTGGCAGCAAGATATCCTGTTATGGGATAGAATCTGTTATTGCCTATATCTCAAAAGATCTTGGGAAACCTGTTAAATGGCAGGAGACTAGGCGTGAAAATTTCCTTTCATCCACTCATGGGAGAAACCATGTCCAGTATGTTGAACTTGCTGCCACGAAAGAGGGAAAAATACTTGGTATCAGGGCAAAGGTATATGCGAACATGGGCGCATGGCTTTCGACAACTGGGCCCGGGGTACCTACCATACTTTTCGGTTTTATGTTCAGCGGCCAGTATGACATGAAAGCGATGCAGTGTGATGTCGTCGGTGTTCTGACAAACACAGTTGCAGTCGACGCCTACAGAGGAGCGGGCAGGCCGGAAGCCTCCTATCTGGTCGAAAGGATGGTCGACATTCTGGCGCACAAGCTGAATATGGACCCAGTGGAGTTAAGGCTCAAGAATTACATCAAGGCTGATTCCTTTCCACATCCGGTTGTAACTGGAATGTTATACGACAGCGGCAATTATGAGGCAGCGATGAAGAAGGCAGTTGAGACATTCGGGTACAATGATCTCAAGGAGGATGTTGAAATAGATAGAAAACGTGGCATCCTGAGCGGAATAGGCATATCCTCGTACATTGAAATGAGTGGTGTTGGCCCATCGAAGGGCGTGAGGGGAACCGGATTCAGCCTCGGGCTATGGGAGAGCGCCACAGTGAGGGTTCATCCTTCCGGAAAGGTATCAGCATATACAGGCGGGCATCCACACGGACAGGGGGAAGAGACGACTTTTGCCCAGCTGGTATCAGGTGAACTTGGCATAGATTTTGATGATGTGGAAATCCACCATGGCGATACGGAGATGATACCGTTTGGCATGGGAACATACGGCAGCAGGACCACTCCGGTTGCCGGCGGAGCTCTGGCAGTTGCCTCCAGGAAGATAATGAAGAAGGCTACTGAGATAGCTGCATTCATGCTTGGCGCAAAAAAGGATGATATAAACTATAAAAACGGGAAATTTTATGTCTCGGCAGATAGCACCAGGTACAAAACGTTCCAGGAGGTTGCATTCGCAGCCTATGGCGCAGGTGCAACAGAACTTCCGGATGGGATGTCACCCGGGTTGGATGAAACGGTATTCTATGATCCTGAAAACTTCGTATTTCCATTCGGAGTGCATATGTGTCATGTAATAATCGATCCTGAAACTTTTAAAGTAAAGATTAAGAAATATGTTTCCGTCGATGACTGCGGTACACAGATCAATCCAATGCTTGTGGAGGGACAGGTGCAGGGCGGGGTTGCACAGGGAATCGCCCAGGCGCTATACGAAGAATCCATTTATGACGATTCCGGAAACCTAATCACATCAACGTTTTCTGATTACGGTATACCAACCGCCGTTGAAATTCCGAGGATAAAAAGTGCGTTTACTTATACACCATCTCCACACAACCCGATAGGTGCAAAGGGTATTGGCGAAGCCGGAACTATAGCGGCCCCAACAGCGGTGGTAAATGCTGTTATTGACGCTCTCTGGTCCAGGGGAGTAACCAGCATTGACATGCCAGTAACACCGGAAAAAATATGGAAGGCACTCAGACAGGTAAAATAGGCACTTTGAGGTATATCCGACGAAAACATTATATATAAACTATATGTATTCCGTTCGTGACAGAAACACAGCCAAATGAACGGTTAAAAAGGACGAATATAGGAACCAGGGGGTTGTTTTTCCAGGGACTTGGCCAGGAAGCGCCGATAGCCATTTTCATTGGATCGGTGACGGGAGCAGCGGCTTATGCCCTTGGTGCTACACCTCTCGCATTTATTATTGGTCTCCTCGCGTCGCTCCTCTCTGGAAACAGTATCTACCAGATTTCGAAACATGTTGCACATGCAGGCGGCTATGCCGCATATGTCAACAAGGGGATAGGCAAGCATTTTGCGACCTATACGGGTTATTTATTTCTATTATACCAGATTTCTGGGCCGGCCTTCATCTGCCTGATATATTTCTGGACTTTCAGCAGCTCTATAAATGCGGTTTTCGGGACCAATATCAGCAATATGGTTGGTATCTTGTTTATAGCAGTTGCACTGCTCGTTGCGTTTTACATAGTGTATCGTGGACTGAGGCTATCCGTTTCAACGCTTATGGTGGTCGGGATAGTCCAGTTCCTTGTAGTTTTCGCATTTTCCGCGGTTTTCCTGGTTTCACCCGGGCCAAAGACACTTGCCCCATTCAATGCAGCTAACGCACTTGACGGATGGCATGGTGTATTTCTTGGTTTCATAACCGGAAGTTATGGTGCCTATGCAGGATATGGAAGCATCGTTCCTCTTGGTGAAGAGGTCAAGGCACCGCATAAGTCAATCGGGCGTGCAGTATTATTGATCATTATTGTTATGGGAATAACCTATCTTTTCGCAACCTACGCTATGGAAATTGCCTGGGGCATATCAAAAATGGATCTCTTTTCCCAGTCTGGATTCCCGGGCGCAGTTCTTGCCGGTCAGTACATATCTGTCCCTGCTGAAGGAATTGTCATTGGCCTTTACGATGCTGTTATATTCACGCCACTCGTTTCAATGATTACAGCCGGTTCAAGAATGTTCTTTTCAATGAGCAGACAGGGATTGCTTCCCTCCTTCCTGTCAAGAGTGCATAAAAAGCACGGCACGCCAGCCGCTGCAACCACGTTCCTGGTGGGTGTCGTGACAGCTGTTATCATACTTATGGGCTCCATCTTCTGGTATGAATACGGTTTCGAGACTGGTATATTCTTTGCCTGGATCATACTGGAGATAATCTGGTCACTTTCGACCCTTATAATTCATACCCTTGTCAACAGTTCGTTGTCTCTGATCAAGGGAGAGGGCTGGTCAGGTTGGAATTCCATAACCAG
>JAKAAI010000070.1 GCA_021797055.1 Thermoplasmata archaeon
ACGACACCTCTCAGATTCGAATTACCACGGACTCGATTTTACAGGCTGGAAACATTCTCAATTTGCCGGATATAAAGAAGAAGTTCAATTGATCAATAAGAATCGAGGATCTTCTTCAGGGCATTCAGTGAAAGGAGAGCGCATTTCTCCCTATTCGGTCCAAGATCCATGCCGATCAGACCAAGAAGATCAGTTTCCTCCATGTTTTTGATATCAGATATTTTCTTATTCAGAACATATTCAGAAAGGATAGAGGCTGATGCCTGGCTTATGGAGCATCCCTGTCCAATGAACTTTATATCTTTCATTACTCCATTTTCTATTAGCACTGAAAAGTGAACAGTATCTCCACAAAGAGGATTCATATCTGTGATAGAAGATGATGGGTTCTGAATCACGCCATGGTTCCTAGGGTTTTTATAATGATCCAGAATGAATTCCGCGGAGGTTTCATCAGTCATCTTTTCATCTCCCTGCTGCAATCCCTTATGCTATCCACGAATAAATCAAGTTCGGAAATTGTGTTGTAAATATATGGGGAAGCACGAGCAGTTGCAGCAACGCCGAGGCGGCCCATCAAAGGCATGGCGCAATGATGGCCAGACCTCACTGCAATGTTTTTATGATCCATAAAAGCTGCAACATCATGAGGATGTATTGACTCGGATATTTTTATATTCTTTTTTATGGCAGCCTCGACTAGTGAATAGGAGATAACATCTCCTATGTTAAAACTGAACACAGCTGCTCTTTTTTTCAGATCTAAAGGACCAAAAGAGATCAGGTTATCCATTTCACTTGACCTTGAGAAAAGGTGCTTGATCAAACTTCTTTCATGATCCATCACATTCTCCATTCCTAATTTTTTAAGATAATCTATTGCCGAGGATAACCCGATTGCCCCCTCAACGTTCTGGGTGCCTGCTTCGAATTTCCAGGGAATATCATTCCATGTTGCATTCGTATAATCTACCTCTCGTATCATTTCTCCTCCTCCCAGGAACGGGCTCATTTCCTTCAGAAGATCTTCTTTACCATAAAGGACTCCAATCCCAGAAGGACCCAGCATCTTATGTCCGGAAAAAGCAAGGAAATCACAATCTATCTTCCTAACATCAACCTTCATATGTGGGACCGACTGTGCGGCGTCTACAATGGCAATGGTGGAATTTTCATGACACATACTTGTGAGTTCCCTGACATCGTTTATAGTTCCGAGGACATTTGAAACATGTGTGAATGAGGCAATCTTCGTTTCAGGCGAGAGCTTATTCGCAAAATCCTCATAATCCAAAGTAAAATCGTCCTTAACCTTCGCAAAATCTATCTTTATTCCAGCTTCCTTCAGAAAATACCATGGTATGATATTGGAATGGTGCTCCATCTCTGTGAGAAGGATCCTGTCGCCTTTCTTCAGTTTTCTTCCAATTGTGTATGATAAAAGGTTAATTGATTCAGTTGTATTTCTAGTGTAAACAATATTGCTTGGCCCTCCGCTTCCTATGAAGTCCGACACATTTTTTCTTGCAGCTTCATACATTGATGTTGCTTCTTCTGATATCCTGTAGACGCCGCGGTGAACGTTGCTGTAAAAATTCTCATAATAATTGACTATGGATCTCACAACAGAATCAGGCTTCTGTGTGGTGGCAGCGTTGTCAAGATATATTAGATCTGGGTTGTTTCTGAAAATGGGGAAATCCTTCCTGATTTTTTCAGGAATCAGGCTCACGAAGGATCTCCTCTGAATATCTATGGACCTTCTCCTCCATCTCCAAGTCATTGGATTTTTCAAGATTGGCAAGCAGAAAACCTTCGGTCATTAAGCTTTTTGCCAGTTTCTCCGGTATACCTCTTGATCTAAGGTAGAATATCTGCTCCTTGTCCAGGCTGCTGATAGCGGATGCATGTTTTGATTTGGTGTCGTTATTTCTAATTATCAGTCCCGGCTTGCTGTTCGCATATCCATCTTTTGAGAGGAGCAGGATCCTGGAATCATAGAATCCGGTGGATTTCACGCTCATCTCCTCAATATCGATATTACCTCTGTGAATAGTAAGGCTTTTTCCCTTCACAACCCCCCTTACCTGTATATCAGCATTGCATGCCTTTCCAGTCTGGAAACTGCTGTCCCTGATGTCAAACCGCTGATCGTTGTCACTGTAGCTAACACCAAATGTCTTGAAGTTAGAGCCCTCGCCTTTCATGTAAGAAAGATTCGAGAAAATTACTCTTGAACATCCTCTGTTTACATGATAAAAAGTGAATTCAGAAAACTCTTCGAGGAATGATTTGACAAATGTCAGATCTGTGACATCAGCATTTTTCTCCTGTATGTAATGATAGGATAGGTGGGATCTCTTTCCAATGTGCATATAGACAGTTTTGCCCTGAACACTTTTGCCTGCGGAATAATTCACGTATTTATCCTTTATAACGCAATTTGAATCATTGCCAACAACAATAAGATTCTTCAGGACGCTCGGGTTACTTGAATCAGTTAATACCACCACGGAAATCTCAAGATTACTCACGCCATCAGGTATGTAAATGAGATATCCGTTCTTCCATGTCGCGTTGATAAGAAATTCTTCCCTGTCGAGCCCTAAATATGCGTAAATGTACTCTCTTAACGGGTTTGACGTTTCTGATGCTACCGAAAGAAGATCCTGTACCTTAACTCCCATGCCCTTTAAGTTCTCAGAGACGGATTCAATATGATCATTAACAAACAGGATATCTGCCTCAACATTATTGTCAGGCAGTTCCGCATATTCTTCATAATCCAGAAGAAGATTATTCAAATCATCTTCGTCAAGGGGGACATAATCCTTTATTGTTGGGCTTTCCTTGAATGTCCTCACAGGTGATTTCAGGAACTCCCTGAAACAGTGGGCCCTGTATTCGAAAGATGAGTCGTTGAACCTCTTCTTTATGACATCTTCAATTAATTCCATTCGATCATCCTACTGCGCCGAGCTTATTCATCTCCAGTTTAATAAGACGGTTCATTTCAACTGCAAATTCCATTGGAATTTCTCTCATTACATCGTCAAGGAAACCAAGAACAATCATGGAAGATGCTTCATCCTCAGACAATCCCCTTGAACGCAGATAGGTCAGTTCATCCGTTCCAATTCTTCCAACCGATGCTTCGTGCGAGAACGTTGCTGTAGGGTCATATATTTCATCATGCGGAAAAGTCAGGGAAGCAGATTCATCATTGATAAGAAGTGCATCGCACTGAACCTTGCTCTTCGACTCGACTGCACCTTTGTTCACCCTGAGCAGCCCTCTGTAAATTGCCTTACCATCTTCTATGCTGATACTCTTTGCAACGATCTTTGAGGTAGTATACGGAGCAAGATGAATAGCCTTTGCGCCGGTATCCTTCACTGTTCCAGGGCCTGCAAGCGATATGTTCAGATTTGACGCTGTTGCCCTTGGTCCTCTTAGATATGAGGATGGATAAAGCATAGTGACTTTTGAACCGAGTGAACCTCCGACCCACTCCATGTTTGCATCCTGATCGACCCACGCCCTCTTGGTCGGCATGTTGTATACACTCTTTGACCAGTTTTGAACACTGGTATACCTGGCCTTTGCTCCCTTCTTGACATATATTTCAACTATCGCACTGTGAAGGGAATTTTTATCGTATCTTGGAGCTGTGCAACCCTCAATGTAATGGACCTTTGATCCCTCATCAGCAACAACAATGGTATGCTCAAACTGCCCGGTTGATTCGCCATTCATCCTGAAATATGTCTGAAGAGGCATATCAATCTGGACACCTTTTGGAACATACAGGAATGATCCGCCGCTCCAAACTGCTCCATTCAAGGCAGCAAATTTATTGTCACTTACGGGCACAGCTCTGCAGTAATAGTCCTTCACAAGATCCGGATATTTCTGAACCGCGGAATCGAGATCAAGAAAGACAACGCCCTTGTCTTCCCACACTTTTTTCAGATTGTGATAGACGCCCTCGCTGTCATACTGTGCAACAGATCCAGCAAGATATTTCTGCTCCATTTCTGGTATACCAAGTTTTTGGAAAGTTTCCTTGATCTGATCTGGGACATCTTCCCAGTTGTTCGTTTTTCTTTCATCAGGTCTGTTGTAATATGATGTATTCTCCCAGTCAATACCTGAAAGATCAGGCCCCCATGTGGGAACCGGCTTTGACTCAAATACCTCAAGGGCCTTTAACCTGAGACGCAGCATCCATTCAGGTTCTTTCTTTATCTCTGAGATCTCCTCAACGACCTTTCTGTTGAGACCCTTGCCAGTTGAATAAACCGGCCTGTTGACATCATGAAATTCCCAGTCCGAGCTCTTCACTGTCTTCAATTCTCTTACAAGCTTCTCCAGTTCCTCTTCTCTTGAATATTCTACTACCATTTTTATGCACTCCTTATCCAGTCATACCCTTCTTCCTCGATCTTGAGCGAAATATCGTTTCCGCCCTCTTTGGCAATCTTTCCATCAACAAGAACATGGACAAATTGAGGCTCCACATTTTTAAGGATTCTCTGATAATGCGTTATTATAAGGAACCCTACATCTTTTGAATAAAACTTCCTTATCTCATCTGCCACCATCTTCAAAGCATCCACGTCAAGTCCTGAGTCAATTTCATCGAGTACCACAAACTTTGGCCTTAATATCATCATCTGCAGTATTTCAACGCGTTTCCTTTCACCGCCGGAAAAACCATCGTTCACGGATCTTGAGATAAAAGTTTCATCCAGCCCGACCTCATTCATGTATTTCTTAAGCAGTGCGTGAAAATCCTGAATTTTTATCTTTTCATCCGGATGAAGTTGATTATAAGCGAGTCTTAGAAAGGTGGAAAGTTTGACACCCTGAACAGCTACTGGCGTCTGGTATGCAAGGAATAAGCCAGCTCTTGCCCTCTCTTCAGGAAGTTTGTCAGCAAGTTCCACGCCATCTATCTTGATGGAACCATGAAGCAACTCATAATTTGGGTGACCTATTAGAACATACCCGAGAGTGCTCTTCCCGGCGCCATTTGGGCCCATTAGCGCGTGTATTTCCCCACCATTTATCGTGAAAGAAACGTCCTTCAGTATTTGCTTTCCATTAACGGAAGCAGCCAGATTCTTTACCTCTAATTTAGTCATATTGCGATTTGATATTGATTAATCCTATTTAAACACTTTTTTGTGTTCAAAGTGACTAAACTATAAATATTTTCATGTCATAGGATGTCAAATGAGAGCGGAAACTGAAATAGAAGAAAATTACTTACAGGATCTTTTTGGACCCGTTAAAGCTCAGATCCTTACAGAGTTAAGTTATTCCCCTCTTACGATGGACGAACTTTCCAGGTTACTTAATATCAACAAGAATGCGGTCAAGGAACATGCGGACAGTCTGGAGGTGAAGGGTTATGTTACATCCTATTTCAGACATGCTCCAGCAGGAAGGCCAAAGAAAGTAATTGAACTATCAGAAAAAGGACTTGAATTATTTCCGAAAAAATATTCAATCTTAGCTAACCTCATGCTTCAGGAAATAAAGAAGCAGTATGGAAATGAGGCACTTAACAACATACTGGCAGGCGTTGCAGAAAACATGCTGAAGAGCTACGAAGTCAAGGGTCTCGACCTTGAAGGATCAAAGAGGGACAAGAGGATGCTTCAGCTGAAATCATTTGTGGATTCTTTGAACAGGATGGGTTACTCTGCGAAGCTTGAAGTAGACGGTGACTCGATGAGAATAATAAGATATAATTGCATATTTTATGATCTTGCAAGAGAAAATTCAGGCTCAATCTGTGGCACACTTGGAAACCAGCTTGTTAAAAAGGCAATTGGAGACAACTTTGCAATAACAGAAAAGTTCTCGACAGGTGACAAGAAGTGCGTGGTGGAACTGAAATTTTAGTTCAACCCAGAAGGGTATATGATCCGCCCCAGCAAGGATCATCTTATGTCGTTTTGATTGACAGGCTATGGCCCCGTGGGATAAAGAAGGAGTCGATTAGAATAGATTTATGGGCTAAAGACCTCGCACCATCTGATAATCTCCGAAAGTGGTTTAACCATGACCCTGAAAAGTGGGATAATTTCAGGGAATTATATAAAAAAGAACTCTGTGCTTCTCACAAGCTTGGTACGATTGAATCTATAAGGATGCACAGCAACATTACATTGTTGTATGCCTCAAAGGAGACTGTCTATAATAATGCACAGGCATTCAAGGAAATACTCGAGCATTTTGACGAATTCAGAAATTACTGCTCAGAAAACAAGTTATGCTGAATTCTTTATCACAGTGGTAAAATTACAGGTAGGATCTGTCCTCGTTGTAATTATGATATGGCATATCATTCTGTGGAGCTTTTTGGGATAGTGTGTTTTCAACGTCGTATGCTGCCCCAAGGTTGCCATAGATCTTCTTTATCTTTTCCTCGACAGGCCTGTAAATTTTCAATGCTTCAATTATATGGGATTTTTCAATAAGCTTGGATTCCTCACTCACAGCTATGTCACCAGCTGCCCTTATTAAGCCCCCCAGTTCCCTGAGCCTTAATGTGAGAGAATTATCCTTGTGATCAATTTCCCGAGCACGCCTCTTGCCCTCCTCAGTTATTAACTGGCAGGCAGTTATCTCCATGTGGGGAATCTTTCCGTCTGAAATTATCTCCTGAGTTATGAATTGGATATATTTACCTCTATTTTCAGCATTATCTGGTATGGTTGTGTCCATGAGAACTTCATAACCGCTTCCCACAATTCTGGATCTAAGAGGGCTCAATATAAACTGAAGATCGTTTATATTACATGCGGCTACGAGTATAAAATTACATGGTACTTTATCGACCCTTACACTGGCACCGGCGCTCTGTGGATTCCTGCCGGTAATAGGGAAATACTTTTCCTGCATAGCAGTCAGAATATATCTCTGAATGGGTCCAAGATGACTTATCTCATCTATGAACAGGACTCCCTGATGTGCCTCATGAATTGATCCTGCAACAACCCTCTCATATGGCAGTGTGCCGAGATGAGGGTGACCACCGTATGGATCATGTCTTACATCACCCAGCAGCTCTGTTTCACTTGCTCCTGTAGCCAGAATGAATGGATTTCTATCCAGGGGAACTATAACTTTACTAGGACTCTTTTTCTCCTGCTTTCTCTTCTTCTCCAATGCCTTCTCATCCATTACCTTGATGTTCTCCCCGGCACGCTCATAAATAACCACCTCTTCTCTGTCATTAATGCGCCTTGTAGAAGTGACTCTGTCAGTGTTATTCTGAACACCGAAAGCTGCCCCAAGAACATTGAAAACGTCCCCAAAAGGACCAGTTGTGCCTGCCTGAACTTTTGGTGAATTACAGTTTGGGCACACTGTCTCTGTATATGAGGATATGAATCCGCATCTTGAACACCGATATCCAAGCCTTTCTGAAACAAAAGCAGGAGCATCTTTTGGATCAACTAACTGTTCCTCAATCTTTGAATCTTCCTGCATCTCTTCTGAAATTTCACTTGCGGTTTTAATCTCTACAAATGGTCTTTCCGGTCTAAGGGGATTATGCACTGCCCTGATTTCCTCCGTCGGCCTCGGAATATAAAAGGACATGGCCTGAGCAATCATTGATTTACCTACACCAGGAGGTCCAACCAGAAGGAGGTGCCTGCCCTGCTTAGCAGATACCTTTGCGAGCCGAACCGCCTCTGACTGACCGATTATCCTGTCAAGCGGAGAAGATGGAATCTTCACTTGTGAAGTATCGATCAGACCTTTAAAATCAGTGTTCAGGAACGATGATCCCATTCAACTACCTTCAAATCAACCGGTTTTTTGGTTAAATTCGAGACTTTTATTCCATAAATCTGTCTTATTCCGTGGTCGTGTGCTGCATCCACCATTCTCTGTGAAACAACCCCGCCGGTCAATATTGCGAACGCTGATGTTATGTTGGACAGCCCGTCATATGTCTCAGTAAGATTAAAGGAAGCCAGCACCTCTCCCGCCTCATTAAAAACCTCTGTCAGCTTTTCCCTCTGCAGTGTTTCTAATCTTCTCTCAATGGAATCATTATTTTTTAGATCCACCGGGGTACCAGCTTTATCAACTTCAACCGGTTTTGCCATTACCTGCTGTGACTGTGCCTGTTCCTCATGTTTTGAATGGGGCTGACTGACATGATCAGGCTCCTTTCTGCTCTCCTGCGTCTTCAAAACGACCTCTTCTTTTTCCTGTGAGTTCTTCTCCTGTAATTCCTTCAGTTCGCCGGTCATTCCTTTCATAGAAAGATACTGTGCAAGAGGGGTCTTGTATTTTAGTGCCTTAAATATCTGTTTATATGTGAGCTCTTCAACCTCAGTGCCAGGTGGAGCTCTTGCCACAAAATCAACGTCTGCAACCTGCAGCATCTCTTTTAGAATGAGGTCACCACCCCTGTCACCATCAAGGAATACGGTAACTGTCCTTTCTTTTGATAAATCCTGAACTGTTTTCGGTATATTTGTTCCCTGAACTGCTATTGTGTTCTTGATCCCGTATTTTAGAAGATTCAAGACATCGCTTCTGCCCTCAACAACTATTATTGAGTCCGAGTCCTTTATCGCTGGCCCAGCTGGAAGCTTGTCTTCACCAAATGTAAGAATTTCTCCTTTTTCGACTTCTTCCCTGACTGATTGGACTATACTTTCACTTACATTCTTCGAGCCCTGTGTCATTTTTTTGTAAAGACTCTGAGCTCTTTCTACAACCTTCTGTCTCCGTTGTATTCTTACATCTTCAACCGACTCAACTTCTAGCTTTGCCTTGCAAGGTCCAATTCTGTCTATAGTTTCAAGGGAAGCTGCAAGGATTGACGTCTCTACCTGATCTAAGCCAGATGGAATTAAAACAAAGCCCTCCGTCCTTCCTTTCTTGCTGTCTATTTCAACCTCTATTCTGCCAATTTTCCCACCTTTCTGAAGGTCCCTTAAATCCAATTCTTCCCCGAGCAGACCTTCAGTCTGGCCAAATATTGCACCTACGACATCTGGTTTTTCAACCACCCCGTCCGCAGTTATCTTCGCTTTTACCATGTACTTCGTTAAATTTGGATCTACATTCATGTTTGTCACCTCGTAATATTACAGTGGATTGAATTGAAACATTATTTTCTCCTCTTTCTTCCACCATCGGTTTAATATGTTTAATCTCTATATAATAGATTCG
>JAKAAI010000071.1 GCA_021797055.1 Thermoplasmata archaeon
TCCGATCTAAAATTACTACTATAATGGGTGCTATAATCAAAGGGTAGGAAATGCCCATTAATGAGTAGAAAAGTACAATAAAAATAAAGAGCGTAGATCCAGCTGGAAAAACATAGTGAGTTAAAAAGTTTCTAATTTTATTTTTGCGAGCTGAGTTGAACAACGCGACATTAGCAAGAGCATGTACAATTAAAGTAGAAACTGTAGCTGTAGTAACACAAATCAGCCAAGCATCGAACAAACCATTGAAAAACCCATATTCTGCAATAAATACTCCACCCAGTGCCAAAGAGACAAGCGTGACTAGACCGAAAGCTAACGTTAGTCCTCTAACTGGAACTCCTCGTTTCAATTTAGAAAACGATTTTGGGAAAATGTTTTCAGAACTCATAGCGTAAATAACTCTAGATATGCTTGTGAAAAAAGCGATTATTGGCGTGAACATTATGAAATTGTATAGAAATATTATAATAACGGCAGAAGCAGAATCAACGTATTTCTGTGCGAGAATGGCGCCCGAATAACCGGATGCAGCGAGGGCTCCAATGTTGTTTAGGCCCCATAACACCGTTTGTGAGTACGTTCCTATAGCGTAATAACCACCGGCAATTAGAAGAACTAGAACGGTAGCAAGTCCGATGGTTCTACTTGGTGTCTTCGCTTCCTTACCTAATGAAACTACTGTCCCATATCCAGCATAAGATAGGTAACTTCCAGTTACTACTCCAAGGAATAATCCAGTGACACCCGGCGTCTTTTGTATTTCAAACGGAAGCAAAGTTTGAGCAGGAATACGGGCTATGAACACAGCAGAAACTACAACCACAACACCGATCGAAATTAGACCGAGAATTGCGAGAAATGTTACCGAGGGCTTTAACCCTAAATAAACGAATATATATGAAAAAACAAGAACTATCGCTACGAAAATGTATCCAGTCCAATCTGGTAAAGATGATCCAAGGACTAGATTAATTGATCCGCTAAAGGTCCAAGCATAAACTAGAACCAAGAATGAAATGTTGAATACGCCATAGAATAAGTATAGATAAGCAGTGAATACAGAGGTATGTTTACCGAGACCATCCCTAACGTAGCCGTAGTATCCCGATGCACCATATACTCTTTTGGAATATTGAAAAATTGTGTTTGCGGCCAAAAGGGCAACTAGCATTCCTATAACAAAGGATAGGGCAGTTTCACCGAGGGCGCTAGAAGCTGCACCACTTATAGCACTGCTAAAAATTGCTACAGCACCCAATGAACCCATTGCAAGAAATACCAACCCAAAAAGTCCGACTTGGTCGCGTTTCAATGAGTTACTGCCTTCCGACGCATTTTCTTTCCCCGCAACACTTTTTACAGATACCATCTATTTATTCTCCTTAAAAAGTGAACAATCATCTGATATTTAATTTTTCTCCTAAACTGGTCTTCAGGACAGATAAAAGAAATGTTAAATAGTATACTAGTTATTTAACAATCTATGACTGCGTCACATTTAGTTGGATTAGAATGCACACGATGTGGAGAGATTGTTTTAGATCTAAGGGCGACATTTTGTTTAAAATGCGGAGATATTTTAACTGGAAAATACGATCTTTCTGGATTGAAAAATGTGCTCAAACCTGTGAACGAACATACTATTTGGAATTACAAGAACTATTTACCTGCAGTCGAACACTCGAATCGAGTATCTCTAGGCGAAGGGAATACCCCCTATGTGAATCTAAAAAATTACGGGGATTTTATTGGTGGTATCAACATCTGGGCTAAACTTGAAGGATGTAACCCGACTGGTTCATTTAAAGATAGGGCAGCTACGGTTGAGGTTTCATTAGCTAAACAGTGGAATAACGTTGGTATTTTTACGGCTTCTTCTGGTAATGCAGCTGCAGCTTTGGCTGCATACGCAACTCGCGCAAAGATAAAGTGTCTGATCTTGGTAAAAGAGGACTCATCTTTGGCTAAACTGGAACAAATTTCAACCTATAATCCAAGAATAGTAAGAGTCAAGAGGCTTTTTACTGATAAACAGACGCTTATAGAATCCCTGAAGAGAGTTGAGACGCTGCTCCCAGGCTGGAGGAACGGTTTCGTCTGGGCCCCATTCAATCCATTGGCAATCGATGGACTGAAAACGATTTCATATGAAATTAGTGCTTTAAAAATACCCGATTATGTTTTTGTTCCAACAGCCGGGGGAGACCTTCTCTTCTCTATCTTCAAGGGATTTAGCGAATTAAAAAGCCAAAACTTAATTAATAAAATACCAAAAGTTGTAGCTGTGCAGGGCGACAATGCCAGCCCACTGGTGCAGTCAATAGAGAGAAACCTCGATCACGTTGAAGAAACTGGTGAGCCAAGCACTATAGCAAGTGCCCTTAGAGTCAACTTCGGAGCAAACCACGCAATTAAGGCTATAAAGGAATCTGGAGGGTTTGGAATATCGGTGTCAGATCGGGAAATAGAAAATGCCCAGAAAAACCTTGCAGAGCTGGACGGAATATTTGCAGAAACCTCTTCTGCTGCCGCTCTTGCAGGAGTTGAAAAAGCAATTAGAAACGGGCGAGTCCAAAAGGATGCAACAATATCTGTAATTCTAACCGGGACAGGATTCAAGGAATACCAGTTCAATCAATCCGAATTGAAAGGGATCGAGTTGATTGATTCAGTTAATGATCTAAAACTTCAATAGTTTACACTTGAGTTTCCAATACAAATTGTGGAATTAATTACTTATTGATGTTCCATTCACCTGCTCAACGATAAATTCTTTTCCCTAATTTTCTGTATGATTTTTCCCTTCCTCTAAGGATTTCATTTCACAATGATATTCAGTATCCTTTCGGCTTCCATGGTTCCGGTCTTACTGTGATCTTTCCTTTAAGTGTCCTGACTATGATCTTCCGGTTTCTCTACGATTTGTCAGCGATCTTGGTATGTCAGTGCACCTTATTCTTCCTTGGAATAGGCTTTTGATCAATAGGTTAATGATTTGTAATGGTCATCACTTAAGTATTTAATCATAGAGCACTACATTATATCATAGTAAACGTAAATCTGATCATTGCCAGTGGAATTGGTGAAAAAAAGTTGATTAACTAAATAAAAGAATATCCTTATTCTTTTAAAATTCCAGATAAACATCCAATTAAATCTTCTTAATGATCGCATTTTTAGCCTATTTAACTAGCTTAATGAAGAATTTTGCAAGACGATTCATGCCCTCATCAATGTCCTCAAGCGAGCCTGAATATGAGAACCTCAAATGACCCTCGCCCCTCTTTCCGAATGCTGATCCTGGAAGAAGCGCCACGTTGGCTTTATTCAGTATCTCCCGGCTCAGTTTATCTGAAGTCATCTTCACACTGAATTCCGGGAAGATATAGAAAGCGCCCTCCACCTTATTCACAGAAAGCTGGTCTATCTCCTTAAGGCGGCTGACAGCCAGGTCCCTTCTCTGCCTGAACTTTTCCCTGAAATCCATTACCTCTCTGTCACACTTTGTAAGGGCCACAACTGCGGCATGCTGAATGAATGCAGGGAAGCATGTTACAGCGTGCTCCATGAACTTCCCAATCCGCTTGACAATGTTTTTTTCTGCAATGATATAGCCACCTCTCCAGCCGGTCATCGAGTAACTCTTTGAAAGTGTAAAGATGCTTATTACGAGATCAGGCTCACTTTCGAACGACCCAATTGAGAAATGGCTTTTCTCATAAACCAAATCCTCATAAGCTTCATCGCTTACAATCTTAATGTTTTTCTCTCTGCATATTGAATAGAGTTCTCTCAGCTCCTTTTCACTGTATACAACGCCAGTAGGGTTTGATGGTGTATTAATGAATATCGCCCGTGTCCTGCTGTTGATTTTCTTCCTGATATCGTCGAAATTAAAGGAATAATCACTGTTAAGGTCATACGTTACAGGAACCAGGCCAGCCATCAGTGAAGGCTCGGAATAAAAATAACCAGGATCCGGAACCAGGACTTCTGATCCAGGAGATAAATTCAACGCCATCCCCACAGCATAGATCGCCATCTTACCAGACATGAAAATTATGTTATCTGCAGAGCACTTTATCCCATTTTTCCTGGCCACTTTCTTCTCGGCGGCCTCTCTGAACTCTTCGATCCCAAACGAGGATACGTAATGCGTCATTCCAGATCGCATGCCTTCAACCGCTGCATCTATTATTGCCTTGGGGGTGTCAAAAACAGGCTCTCCTATGTAAAAGGAAATTACATTATTTCCCTCTGATCGCTTTTTAAAAACAAGATCGAGCACCTCAAGTGATGCCGATCCTTGCAGTTGATCAAGACCCATCCTGTAGCATTCCTCAAGAATATTTAAGAATTTAGCGGGCGTGAATTCATAAGATGTGAAATATTAATAGAATGTCCGGTCTTCATAGACAAAATCATTTTCAATGCGCATCATTATAATTTGGCTTTCTCTTTTCAAGGAATGCCCTCAAGCCTTCTTTACCGTCGCTGCTGTTCAGTATCAGTTTATAGAATTCAGATTCTGCTTCGAGGTGCACAGGCATATCTTTCAACGCTGAATTAATAGATCGTTTTGCAAGCACCAGTGAGAGAAAATTCTTCTCATTAATCTTTTCTGCAATTTTAAGCGCTTCATTATATACAGAAGAATCATCGTAAACACCATTTATAATACCGGAAATAAGGGCATCACTGGAGTCGATTATATTCCCAGTATAGATCATCTCTTTTGCCTTCCTTATTCCTGCAGCAAAAGGAAGCCTCTGGGTACCGCCGCCGCCTGGGATAATCCCAACATTCAATTCAGTCTGACCGAACTTTGCCGTTTTACCGGCATATACAAGATCGAGACAGAGAAGCAGCTCCAGGCCTCCGCCAACTGCGAAACCATTTACTACACCAATAGTTATTTTCGGATAGTTCTGGACATAGATCAGGAATTCCCTGACAAAAGTTGTGTATTCATCCGCAAGGTCTCCCTCAAGTGACAGAAGGTTCTTTATGTCTGCTCCTGCGCTGAAATTTTTTCCAGCACCCCTTAATATTACAGTTTTGAGGTTGTTTTCTTCGTTTTCCCTCAGAATTTGCCAGATTGAATTTCTTATTCCCCGCGTCATTACATTATTGCGTTCAGGATTGTTTATTGTAAGGATCAGTGTCTTACCAGACTCCTCAGCAATCACTTCCTTTTGTTCTGAATCCATTTTATCCGTTAAGGATATGACATAGATATAACTATTTTAGTCCAACCAGTCAGAAAGAAATCCATGAAAGTGAGGCAGAATCGCTTATTTTACCGTCTGGCTCTTCGCAGGCGGTATATTGTGGTTCATGCGGAAGAAGTTATCTGGATCGTATTTTGCCTTGATTTCAGCCAGCCTCGGAAGGTTACTGCCGTATGCAGACCTTACTTCCGCACTCATGTTATCAAATGTCTGGAAATTTATGTAACCGGTATCCTCTAAATCCGGATAGATTGTCTTTATCTTTTTCTTCAGTGATCTTCCCCATTCTATCTGCTTTTCGTTTTCTGATGAATCCGGCCATCCACAGTCAATGACGATCATAAAATTATTGTCTCTGGCTGAATATGAAGTATCTTCAGGCGCAATTGATTTTATCGCGCCGCCGGTGTGCCATATTCCAGTAACCGCTGAGTAACTGAAACTGACCTTCTCATATTCTCTTTTCATTAGTCCCACCAAATCTTTTGTGATATCCGGAACCATTATGCCGGTGGAATAATAGTTCCATCCATTTGGGAGATCACCGTCGCTGTAAGACTGTATCCAGATGTAACTGGTAATACTGCTGTTATCGTAAACAGGATCAGAAAGGTTCCTCAGCGGTTCAACCGTCTTCATTCCAGTATCTGGGTCTCCGGAATATACGGATCGCAAGACAACGCAGCGTCTTCCTCTTAGTTCAACCGGTACATTTTCAGATGCTGGAAACTTCGCCAGCTGGAATTCTGCAGACAGCTCAGGCGGAGCTTCATTAAGCATAAATTTTCTTCCAAGATCGAATACCCTCTCCGCATCTTTCAGGTCATAGACTGTATACTGGAACATTAGGTTCGGACCGATCCTGTGCAATTTGTAATCAAAACGTGTAACGATTCCAAAGTTACCTCCGGCGCCTCTTATTGCCCAGAAGAGGTCAGGGTAATTCTTTTCGTCAACATAAACGAGGGAGCCATCTGCAAGAACCATCTGCACACCTATCAGGTTATCAATTGTCAGACCATATTTTCGTCTCAGATGACCATACCCGCCTCCAAGTGTCAATCCAGCTATCCCGGTTTTTGAGACCACACCAAATGGTGTTGCCAGCCCATATATCTGTGTCTCTCTGTCAACGTCACCGAGAAGGGCTCCGCCCTGTGCCATAGCGATCCTGTTCTTTTCGTCGACAAAAACCCCATTCATCTTTGAAAGATCTATTGTCAGCGCATCATCCATCACCGATGACCCAGTAATATTATGCCCTCCTGATTTTATCGTGGTAAGTATGTTGTATTTCCTTGCAAACTTAACTGCGAGAATCACATCATATGTACCCCTGCACTGTATGATAGCTGAAGGCTTCTTCGCGAACATGCCATTCCATATCTCCCTTGCACTGTCATAACCGGTATCACCTCTGAGATACAATTTTCCGTATATGTTTCTTCCAAGTTCCAGAATCTCTTCTTTCTTAATTGTAACATTCCCCGAATTGAGCGACTTAAATATAACCGCTTCTGTTTCAGTATCCTGCATCACAGGGACAACGTTAAATGAAAATAAAACAATTTGCAACAATTATCTGGGATTTTTTAATTTATAATCCCAAGGATACCTCTCATTGAACATGAAAACAAAGCCTGTTCACTGGAAGGATCATGTATATTTTCTCTGGCGGGGACATCAAGCTCAAGCACAGGTATGTCGATTGGAACGGGGTAGGGGGAATCTATTAGTCGGTGTATACAGGCGTCTTCGGCGCAACAAAGCTGAGCTTCCTGCGTGATATGATGCTTGAAATCTGTTCAGAGATTTCATTAGTAACGCAAAAAAAGACATGGAAAGGAAGAGCCGATCTGGGATCCATCTTAATGGATTGGAACTTGTGCATGATTAGTTCTTGGAACGCCAGTAAAATGGATCTAGTTCTGTGTATGTGTTTCCTAATTATTCGCGGTGAGGGAAACATATACTTCGACAAGAGTAGTATACAAACGGGTAACACAAGTACAGTGTATTAAACACTTTAAAAGAAGTAAAGCAGGTTCAATAATTTCAATAGTTAAATCTACATGCCTTGACACATGAATAATCAGATGAAGAAGAAACTCAAAAATGGTGAAGTTGTCCTCGGATCATGGATAACGATATCGAGCGCTGAGATACCTGAGATATTATCTGTTAACGACTTCGACTGGTTCCTATTCGATATGGAACATGCACCACTTACAGTAGCACAACTTGAACCACTACTACAGACGACTTCCAGAAAGATCACACCATTGGTGAGGGTTCCAGTTAACTCACTCATGTATGTCAAGCAGGCCCTTGACACTGGAGGTGAAGGCGTTATGATACCGATGGTGAATAGCCAAGTTGATGCCTCTGATGCAGTTTCTTATACCAGATATCCACCGGCGGGCATAAGAGGAACAGGAGCGCGGAGAGCTTCGCAGTATTATTCTATGCATTCTGAATACCTGAAGACAGCTAACAGTGAAGTTATCGTCATTGTACAGATAGAGACAAAGGAAGCCGTCAACAATTTTGAGGATATCATATCAGTGGATGGAGTTGATGGCTGGTTTGTAGGACCAAACGATCTGGCCGCTTCTCTCGGCCATTTGGGCCAGCCTGAATCAGCCGTTGTTGAAGATGCAATGAAAAAAATGCTGAAGATTGCAGAGAGATCAGACAAGCCTGGAGGTACACTTTCATTCAATGTAAAAAAGGCGAGAGAATACATAGGTGAAGGATTCAAGATAATGGCAATCGGCTCTGACGATTATTTCCTTTTGAACGGGGCCAGGGAGGCACTTGAAAATATTAGAAAGGGATTTCGGTAAAGGTAAATTGATATAATTTGTATGGAAATCATACAAAAGTTTCGGTTGGAATGCGATATTATCCATTGTGCCGAACTCAATATTAATTAGGTTATCAGTCATTCAAGTGTGTGGAAAAATCTCGTTTTATAGGGCTGGAATGCATTCGGTGCGGAGAAGTCTATTCTGACCCGCAGATCACAGTTTGCAGAACGTGTGGCGACGTCTTAACAGGTAAGTATGATCTTACAGGTCTCAAAATTAACATAAAGGAGCAAAAACATTCAATATGGAATTACGCACCAGTTTTGCCTCCGGTTCTTCCTGAAAACCAGGTCTCATTGGATGAGGGGAATACTCCATATGTAAGGCTTGAAAACTACGGCAGCATGATTGGCGCCGGAAATATTTGGGCCAAACTTGAGGGATGCAATCCAAGCGGATCCTTCAAGGACCGGGCTGCTAGTGTTGAGGTATCACTTGCGAAGCAATGGAAGTGCGCTGGAATATTTACTGCATCTTCGGGCAATGCCGCTGCAGCACTAGCTGCCTTCGCTGCTCGTGCAAGGCTTAAATGTCTAATACTGGTCAGGGAGGATTCAACCCTTTCCAAACTGGAGCAGATTTCTGCTTATAATCCACGAATTGTTAGGGTAAAGAAACTCTTCACCAACAAACAAACCTTGATGGAATCCCTGAAGAGAGTTGAGACGCTGCTCCCAGGCTGGAGGAACGGTTTCGTCTGGGCACCGTTTAATCCTCTGGCCGCCGATGGGGTAAAAACAATTTCATACGAGATTTCTTCGAAGAAAGTTCCGGATTATGTATTTGTTCCAACAGCTGGAGGGGATCTTCTCTTCTCTATTTTCAAGGGATTCAGTGAACTAAAGAACATGAACCTTATTGACAAAATGCCAAAAATCGTGACAGTGCAGGGCGATAATGCCAGCCCACTGGTTCAGGCATTAGAAAAAAACCTTGACCATGTTGAGGAAACCGGTACTCCCAGCACGATAGCAGGTGCCCTTAGAGTCAACTTCGGAGCAAACCACGCAATTAAGGCTATAAAGGAATCTGGAGGGTTTGGAATATCGGTGTCAGATCGGGAAATAGAAAATGCCCAGAAAAACCTTGCAGAGCTGGACGG
>JAKAAI010000072.1 GCA_021797055.1 Thermoplasmata archaeon
TTCTGTTCGAACCGATCCAATATCTTCTTTTGCTTCTATTGCCTGTAGCCGTGATTGGCTTTGGAGTCATACAAACCAATCACTCCCCTGTATTTCATTATACAGGGGAATTATGCAACACACTTCAGGGAAATATACCTGAAATAATATTGTCCCAAAGCCCATAAAAATTAACCAGAGAATAGCAACTATAATGGAAAAACCAATAACTGAAGAATCCCAGGTTAAATAACATCTTATGGTGCGAAAGAAAAACTCAGTGAAATAAGGGTTTATGGAATGAGTTAAACTGATCGATGCAAACTCACGTATTAACTCTTATTCATATAGATCTCTTTAAGAGTTGCCTTATTCACTTTTCCGCTTCCGGTTTTCGGAAGTTCGCTTGTTATAAAGACACGTTTCGGGCATTTGTATGATGCCAATGAACTATTATTCTTACAGTAGTTTATTACATCCTCGGGAGACAAGCCCTCTCTTTGTGGAACAACAATGGCAGTCACTACTTCAATCCATCTTTCATGGGGTGTCCCTATTACAGCTACTTCTTTTACATCTGGATGTGATGCAATGAAGCTTTCCACTTCCTGAGGATATATGTTTTCACCTCCAGAAATAATCATTTCATCCATCCTTCCAAGGTAATACATTAAATTATTATCATCTACTCTTACGATATCTTTAGTATTGAACCAGCCTTCTTCTGTGAAACGTTCGCGATTTAATTCGGGTCTATTAAGATAACCAGATATTATTGTGTCGCCCTTAAGTAACAGAACACCTTCGTTACTTTCGGACAGCACGCCCCCCTCCTTCAGGTTTTGTGGCTTTACTATTCGGTATTTTGCTACTTGCTTCATTATCCTCCCCATTGATCCTAGCTTCCACGGTTCCTTTTCCCTATAAGATACAACAAAACCCGAGGCCTCCGTAAGGCCGTATATCTCTCTTAGCGGTATCTTGAAAAATTCTTCGAAATATGAAATAATTGGGTCAGGAGTGGGCGAGCCTCCAAAGAAAATAAACCTGTAGCTAAATTCTTTTCGTTGTATATTTTTTTGGACCTTTAGAGTGTTAACAGTGTCCACTACCATTGTGGAAACAAGCCCAGACCAGGTAGCTTTCCTATTTATAGATGTGTTGATCCAATCGGATGCATTCCACCTCGGTAGGAGAATTATTTTCCCTCCAGAAAACAGTGCCGGAAGTGTTGCGCACTGAAGCCCCCCGACATGGAATAACGGCACATTGTTCAGGAGGATATCTGTTTGATTTAATTTCCAAGCATCCACTACCATGTGAACAGATGAAGAATTATTTCTGTGACTCTGTCGGACTCCTTTTGGCTTTCCTGTAGTTCCGCTGGTATACATGATCATAGCATCATCATCGTCCAGGGCCCAACTTCCGTCCGGATAAATCATTGATTGTTCCCTAGCATATATATGGGTGAAGCTGTTTTCTTCATTTTCGTTTCCTTGGACAACAAGTTTTATTGACTGATCTAAGCCTAATATGGGTGCAAGTCTTGTTCTGTCCGCAGTAGAGAGAAAGAGACCCTTCAGATGTGCGTCCTTTATGACAAACTGTATGTCTTCAATGGAAAATCTGTTGTTTATTGGAACTGCGACAGCACCGATTTTCCACACAGCATAGAATGATACGAGATAATCTATTGACATGGGTAGCAATATGCCGATCCTGTCGTTTCGGGAGAGGCCGTTATTTGACAGATATTGCGACAATTTATCGGCCATTCTTCCGTACTCGTAGTATGAAATCTGTTTTCCAGATTCCTCTACAGCAATATTTCTAGCGTATTCCATAACTGATATATCAAGGTACGATGCAAGACTAACCATTTTTACCTGAATTAACATGAAATCAAGAAATATTAAGAATTGTGGTAAGGAGATCTTAATTTGAATAGCATGCAGATAATAAAATGTAGTAAAAAATATCGAATGTAATCGCGTCCCAGAAATATTTTTAAATTATGAATGCCATAACGACACGATAGCTTTATGCTGAATATTTCAGAGATTCTTGATAGATCCACGGAGAAATGGCCTGGCAAGGTATTTATCAATTTTAACGACAGAACAACCACATTCAGAAATTTTCGGGAGGAAGTTCTCAGGTGGGTATCCTATTTAAGGGAAGCTGGCATAAAATCTGGGGACGTAATTTCTGTCTTTTCAAAGAACCGGCCAGAGATGCTTGAGCTATGGATGGCTGCAAACCGTATAGGTGCGATCTTTTCCCCATATAACTTCAACCTCAAAGTTGATGAGCTGAAGATACTTGTAAATAACTCCAAACCATCAATAATGTTCACCGATTCACCATTAAAGGCTGATCTAGGCACAAAAATTGTAGGATTTGGAGAGGTAAATCTTTCTGATACGGACTCTTTTCTGAAGGAGACTGAGCCGGAAGAAGTTTCAACGCTTCTTTATACATCAGGCACTGAGTCCAATCCTAAAGGTGTCATGAATACCCATTTGAACTGGTATAGTTCACTGATCAGTTCCATACACGACCTTGACTGGCGACATGAAGATATTTACCTGTTAAGCATTCCGTTGTACCACGTTGCCGGTTTGTATACATTTTTGGGATTCATGAATGTAGGTGCGCAAATTGTGCTTGAAACTATCCCGAATCCGACCGAAATAATTTCTCTCATTAATAAATATAATGTCACATATCTTATTTTCCCTCCAACTGTTTTTATCGGGCTATCACAGGTCATGAGGGTACCTTTTAGCTCTGTTAAAAAGTGCATAAGTTTCGGGGCATTTATAAGTGAATCGCAGTTCAATGAAGTTTCCAGAATATTTCCGGGCGTTCAGTGGAGAAATTACTACGGGATGACTGAGACAACACCAATGGGAACAACCCTTCTACCAGATGATTTTGAGAGGAGGAAAGAATCAATTGGTAAACCTCATATTAATATCTCGTTGAAGCTTGTGAAGGAGGATGAGACTGAAGCAAAAGTAGGTGAAACGGGAGAAATTTTAATGAGGGGCCCAACTGTGGCAAAGGGTTATTTTAATGATGAAAAACGAACTAAAGCTTCCTTTGAAGGGGGATGGTTTAAATCCGGAGATCTTGCAGTAATGGACAAGGACGGTTTCCTTTACTTTGTGGATAGGAAAAAGGATATAATACGTACTGGTGGAGAAAATGTCCCATCAATAGAGGTTGAAAGGGAACTTCTCACTCATAAATCCGTAGCTGAGGCTGCAGTAGTAGGCATTAAGCATTCCTACTGGATGGAAGCTGTTACGGCCTTTGTCACAGCCAAGAAAGGTCAGAATATAGACCCAGAAGAACTTACTGAGTATCTTAAAGGAAGAATAGCAAATTATAAAGTTCCAAAGAAGGTTATATTTCTAGACTCTTTGCCGCACAATGCAAGCGGAAAGATACTCAAAAAAGATCTCAGGGAAAATTTCAAGGATCTCTACTTAAATGATGGGATGAAAAAATGAACGAGCGCGAAACGATCACTGAAGGGAGGACAATAACAGAAACTGATGTGGTTATGTTCTCATACTTCACTGGAGATTGGACTTACCTTCACACTGACAAGGAGAAAGCCAATAAAAGCGCATTTGGGGAACGTGTCGCACATGGGTACCTTACCTTGGCGGTTGCTCTAGGTCTTGTGATAAGATCGGGAGCTATAAACACAAATCTCTTCATAGCCCTTAAGTCCATAGAAAGCGTTAAATTTCTTAAACCAGTAAAGATTGGAGATACCTTGACAGTGTCGTACCAGATGGAAACGGAACTTTCCGGAATGAAAGCAGACAAGGAAACTGTTAAGCTTACAGCGAAGACGTTTAACCAGAATAAGGAATGCGTGATGGAATTCGTCACCAAGCATTTGGAAAGATCTAAATAAAAAGGAGAGAAAAGCATGAAATCATACACAGAATTGAAAAATGAAAAGAAAAGAGTGGCAGTCATCGGGACGGGGCAGACAAAGTTCGAAGCCAGGAGCCCGAACAAAACCTATTATGAACTTGCAATGGAGGCTGCCATGATGGCGATAAGGGACGCAGAAATTGCTCCAGGTGGTGTGGATTCTGTTGTCTATGGTATATACAATGATCTTTTTGAGAGACAGATAATGCCAGACACGTATGTGCATGACTATATAGGAATGTATGGAAAACCGGGAATCAGAATAACGACGGGGGGAGCTACTGGAGGGTATGCTTTTAGAGCAGGATATTCTGAGGTGGCTTCCGGGCTCTCCGATGTTACAATGGTGATAGGTGTTGAAAAGGCACAAGACTGCTATGATTGGGCGCAAGGCAAAACAACGCCTGAAGTGATAAAGTCAATCGCATACAGTGCAGATATGACGTGGGAATTCCCTCTGGGTACCTCGGCGGCTTCATCGTATGCTATACTTGCATCGGCACATATGAAGAAATATGGGACAACTGAAGAGCAGGCAGCGCTGGTGAGCGTAAAGAATCACGGAAATGCCATGGATAATCCATTTGCCCAGAGCCCTATGAAGATCACCGTTGATGATGTTATGCAGTCCCGGATGATATCGTATCCATTCAAGATGCTTGATTGCTCACTTTACACTGAGGGTGCATACGCACTTATCCTAGCAAGTGAAGAAAAAGTCAAGAAACTGGCTGTAAAAGATCCAGTATGGGTAATGGGAATTGGATCGTCCAATGACAAATCTTTCACAGGATCGAGAACTATAAATGACCGTATGGGTAAATACGGCGACATAGCTGACCTCAGGAATCACTATGAATCTGCCGTACAAGCATATAAAATGGCCGGCATTCAAAACCCGAGGAAAGTCGTTGATGTTGCTGAACTTCACGATGCCTTCAGTCTGACCGAGATACAAGCTTACGAAGCCATGGGGTTCTGTGACAGAGGGGAAGGTGGAAAATTTATAGAGGACGGTGTACCAATGAAAGGAGGAGACCTTCCAGTTTCACCATCAGGCGGCTTACTTGGAGCCGGACATGCAGTCGGTGCAACTGGGGTAATGCAGATAGGCGAGATTGTTAACCAGCTAAGACATAGGGCTGGAAAAAGGCAGGTAGAAATAAAGAACGGAGTGGGCTTGGCACATTCCATAGGTGGACCAGGCTCATCTTACTGTTCTGTTTCTGTTTTGGGGGCGGAATAAAATGAAGACATCAACGGAAAAGGCAAAAGAAACTCTCAGGAAGGAGCTCAAATCTGAGCCCTTGGAGAGCGTGATAGATAACATAATATCCGAGAAACTTGACCTCAACCCATCCGTTCTGGAACGTGAGAAATATTTTGAGGTTCCCGATAAGATGGTTATGTTTTATAAATACAGTTATGGCGAGCAGTCATTCTTCTTCTCGGAGCTCACGAATCATGCACAACTCTTTGGTTCGAAGTGCAGAAATTGCGGAATGGTACATTTTCCTCCCAGATCTGTCTGCTCTGAATGCTATGGTGAAACAGATTGGGTAAAGGTAAGCCATGAAGGTACAGTTCTATCTAGCACAACATCGTGGTATGCAACTTCCGAATTTTTCGATAAAGTTCCATACGCGGTGGGTTATATTAAACCCTCTAATGCAGATACCGGGATACTTCAGCGAATAGATCTTAAGGGGATGGAGACCATTGAACCCGGTACTAAGGTTATTGCAAGATTCAAGGAGAAAAGAAAAGGGGTGGTATCAGACTTCTGGTATGAAGTAAAGGAGTAGTTCAAATGCCTGTGATCAAACTCCTTCAGATGATGGAGGAAAGTCTCCTTTCGGATGATAAAGAGACTTTCTTTTTTTATGGAAAGATCTATAGGTCCAAAGAAATTGTTGGAATGTATCGTTCAGTTGCAAAGTACCTTTCCAGTTTGGGAATAGGCAAAGGCGACGTTGTAGCAATAGATCTTCTTAACAGACCTGAGCTGCTCATAACAATTATGGGTGCATGGATGGCAGGTGCCACCGTTACTCCAATCAATGTTCACCTCAAAGAGCAAGAGATATCGTACCAGCTTAAAGACTCTGGCGCTAGAATAATCTTTGGAGAATTGTCATACGGAGAAAAAATCGAAAAAGCTGTCGAAAAATCCGGCAACAATGTAAAGAAAGTAATATTGGACTTGGATAAGGCTGATAACTCGAACAGTATCTATAATGAGATTTTCTATGGGAACATTGACAGTAATGCCATACCTCAAAATCCCGAGGATGTTTTCATTATCTATACCTCGGGAACCACTGGAAAGCCAAAGGGTGCAATCCTTACAGCTATGAATGTATTTATGGAAGCAATTCAGCTGCAGCAGTCGGTTAGTCTGCAAAAAAATGATAGAATGATAATAATCTTGCCGCTTTTCCATGTAAATAACCTTATGTTTAGCATTGCTTCTATTCTGAGAGGGGGATCTTTAATAATCCTTAGAAAGTTTGACCCTGATGAGTTTTTTGTAAATGTAGGGAAACATAAACCAACATTGTTTTCTGGCGTTCCGACTATTTACAAGGTTCTTTCGGATTTAGCAAGCCCTGATCATGTGGCCAGCCTATCCTCGCTGAAGATCGGAATTTGCGGAGCTGCTCCAATGCCTGTTAAATGGTTTGAGGACTTTGAGAAACGCTACGAAATTAAAATAATAGAGGGATATGGGATGACTGAGGGTACGGTGGCATCAACCATAAATCCAAGATTCGGTGAAAGGAAAATTGGATCGATAGGAATACCTATGCATGGACAGGATGTGAGGATTTTTTCTGATAATGACGAAGAATTATCTCCAGGAGAGATCGGAGAGATAGTTATAAGAGGACCAAATGTAATGAAAGGCTACCTAAACAGAAAACTTGAAACCGAAGAAACTATGCGGAACGGCTGGCTTCACAGCGGAGACCTTGGATACATGGACAGAGATGGATATTTTTATATCGTAGATAGGAAAAAGGATATGATAATACGCGGGGGAGAAAATGTGTACCCAAAGGAAATAGAAAATCTAATCAGCGCAATTCCTGGAGTATCCGAAGTTGCCGTCATTGGAAAGCCTGATGATAAATATGGTGAAGAAGTCGTAGCGTTCATTGTAAGAAGAGATGAAACGCTTACGGAAAGCAAAGTGATAGAATTTTGTAAGTTTAATATTGCTTGGTATAAATGCCCTAAAAGTGTTTTCTTTATCGATGAACTCCCAAAAAACTCGGTTGGCAAAATACAGAAGAATGACCTTAGGAAGATATTAGGGAACATGCATTGAAATGGGACAAATATTATTATTCTATCCCCAATATTGTAGGATGAGCCGAAAATTAATAGTAATGTTTTTCTCATGTTCATTCAATGGTACAGGATGAGTCGTCTGAAACATATGAAATACTTAGAAACACAGTGAGAGAATTCGTCTCGAAGAAAATTGCACCAATAGCAGCAAAAATTGACGAACGTGATGAGTTTCCATTGGCAATTTTTAAAGAAATGGGTAAACTGGGATTGCTGGGAATTACGGTACCGGAGGAATTTGGTGGGTCTGGTATGGACTATCTTGCGCAGGGTATCGTCACCGAAGAGCTAGCCTATGGATCAGCATCATTCGCCCTTTCTTACGCAGCCCACAGCAATCTCTGTCTTGATAACCTCTACAGAAACGGCAGCGAAGAAATTAGGGAAGTATTCGTTCCAAAACTATGCTCTGGTGAATGGATAGGTTCCTTGGCAATGACGGAACCCGGATCCGGAACAGATGCATTGGCAATGAAATCTCAGGTAGTAATGGAAAATGGCAGATACTACCTAAGCGGATCGAAGACCTTAATTACCAATGCACCCTATTCTGATCTGTTTCTCACTTACGCTAAGACAGGGGGAGGATACTCAGCGTTTGCCGTACTTAGCACAGATAAAGGCTTTTCAAGAGGAGAGAAGTTTTCAAAGATGGGAATGCGAGGATCGCCGACAGGAACTATATTCTTTGATAAAATAGAGCTCGACACACCACGTATTTTAGGAAAAATAGGTGACGGGAAACAAATAATGCTTAGCGGGCTAAACTACGAACGTATCGTAGTATCATTTCTTCTGATTGGTATCGCAAGAAAGGCCTTTGACCTTTCTATGAAGTATTCTTTGGAACGAAAACAATCGAATCGATACCTGTATGAATTTCAATTAATTGAAGAGAAGTTGGCATATATGTATGTTAAGTATACTACCAGCAGGTTGCTATTGGAGCGTGCACTCAAAAAGGTATTGGTCAATCCATTGGATTCACTGGCTGCGGCATCTGCTGTGCTTCATGCTTCTGAAAGTGCAGAATACATAGCTAGAGAATCAATTCAGATACACGGAGGATATGGATATGTAAAGGATTCAGGAGTGGAGAGGCTGCTTCGCGATGCTGTACTTGGTCAGATTGGTGCAGGTACAACCGAAATAAGGAAACACATTATTTCGTCTGCGCTCATTAAAAGCTACAAGAGGGATGGCGTGATACCATTGTAATGTTTCTCTCAGTTCTGGACAATTCGTGAAAATAGTTAAGAGGCAGTTCCTGCCGTTTCATCTCCCTTTCGTTCTTTCATATTTCTTTCCCTCCTTAATATTCTTGCCCTCTCAATCTTTGATTCCCTTATCCTGAGAAGTTCCTCAGGATTTCCCCTGTAATACTGTATGGGTTCCCCATTCCTCAGGGAGGTCCAGAGGCTTTCGGTTGAGGCAAGGATACCAAAGGCGGCAATACTGGCCAGGCCGGTTGACGGAGTATACAGATCATTCACGTTCCTTCCACGCGCAATGAGGGACATGCACCTCTCAATCCTTTACAGGGCAGCAGGAAAATGTCCCGATTCCGGCTTTACGCTGGTTGCGGCAAGGCCGTACTCCGGGGACGTGTGGAACTGGGTAGCCCTCTGATTAAGCTGTGCCCAGTGGGACAATGTCCTCCAGGTCGCTTATATTTATCTTAAGGCAGGGGTATTTTTCTGTCCTGACTGTTATTGTTGAACCATCAAAATTCAGGAATTCCGCCTGGAACGGTTCATCCAGTGACACGCCGGACAGATCACTG
>JAKAAI010000073.1 GCA_021797055.1 Thermoplasmata archaeon
AATATGCGTATCTGCTGCCATCAACAAGTACATTTTCGTACTGGTCAATAAAAAATTTGATTCGCATATAAGGGTAAGCTATTCACAGACAGAAATAGTTGATTCCATTGACAAGATCCGGCATCCGACAGTGCGGGAAGCTCTTAAGCTCCTGAACATAGATGGTGGAATAGAGATAGTGAGCATTTCTGATATACCATCACAGGGAACAGGCCTGGGATCGAGCAGCACCTTTCTCGTAAGTCTCCTGAATGCATTACATGCATATATCGGGGAATTTGCATCTGCACGCAGGCTCGCAGAAGAGGCGGTGAGGATAGAACGAGAGATATTGAAAGAGGCGGGAGGGAAGCAGGATCAGTACATATCCGCCTTTGGTGGCATCAGGTCATTTACCTTCAACCAGGATGAGAGTGTAACTGTAAAGCCTGTCATAATGCATGAAAGCAATATCAGGAAACTGCAGGAAAGCTTGCTGTTGTTGTTCACAGGAAAAACACGATCCTCTGTTGAGATACATAAGAGGCAGTCCCTTAACATGAAGGAAAAAATTGAGACATACCAGAAGATGAGGGATATTGCCAGCGAATTTCCTGCAATCCTGAACAAAGGAGACATTGAGGAAGCGGGGAGATTAATGGACCTTAACTGGAAACTGAAGTCATCTCTTGCTGACGGCATCACAGATCATACAATATCTGAACTCTATTCAAGAGCCAAGGAGGCAGGTGCATATGGCGGTAAACTGGTTGGTGCAGGCGGTGGTGGTTTTCTTCTCCTAGTCGTTGATCCCGATAAAAGAGAAAACATAGTGAATAAGATGAAGGAACTAAGGGAAGAAAAATTCGGGTTTGATTTTACTGGTTCTTCAATAATATACGTTGGTGACTGAGGATGGTATTTTCTTTAATTCACCTATAACATTTCCACAAAAGACTTTTTTGAGTGCCTTGATGAAAGAAACGCCGTGACTTCAGAGCGCATCATTATCTCTGGAACAGGAATTCCAGATCTTATCCTGTTTCTAATTTCTGTCATGCTCATGCTTTCTCTATTGCTTAAGGGGTGACGGCAGGTGTTTTCGGTTGCCATGCAATTGCACTGTCGGCAGAAGAATGCCTCCCTTATTTTTATTACCTGCAGGCCTATGTCATAATTTTCAAGCATCTCCTGAGCAGCATAAGGGCGATAGAAAGAACCCGCCCCAGCCATATCTCTGCCGATGATGAAGTGGGTGCATCCATAATTCTTCCTGACTATCGCTAAAAAGAGTGCAGCCTTCGGCCCTGCATACCTCATAGAAATCATTAATGGACTCAGAACTACCTTATTATCCGGATAATATTTCGACACAAACAGTCTGTAGGCGCCCATGATATCATCCTGGCTGAAATCATCTGTCTTCAGTTCACCGACTACAGGATTGATAAATAGTCCGTCTGTCAGTTCCATTGCCAGCCTCTGAATATACTCATGAGCCATATGTGGTGGATTCCTGGTCTGATATGCAACTATTGTCTCCCACTTCCTCTCCCTGAATAATTTTCTTATGGCTTCTGGACTTGTTAACTTAGCTGTTTCATCTTTCTTCAAGGCTAAAATATTTCCTCCGATAATTCTGCTTCCCTGCCTCAATGTCTGGTTTACGTTTGGGTGAGCAGGATCGATTGTTCCATAAGTCTTGAGAATTACTCGCTTCATATCTGCATTGTATACTTCAGAAACATCGATGCAGCCAACTTTCTCCCCGTTATACCTCAAAGCAATTCTGTCTCCAGCAGAAAAAGAGTATCTGCCGTTTACCTGAAGGAGGATAGGAATCGGCCAGATTTCACCTCCTGGGAGCTCCATATTATCAGTGACACTCCGCAGCTCATCGGAATTCATAAAACCTGTCAGTGGAGAATAGCTACCGTCTGCAATTCTTGCAAGATCTAATGCGTTCTGTGTTGATATATTCAGCACCGAACCACAGTCCGGCAGTTTATCGGTCAGCCTGTTGACCAGTTTCCCACCATGCGGTTTGGTTGCCATAGTCATTTCCTCACATTAATGCCGCATTCTTTCTGGCCGTTTTCCCACCACCATCTTCCGTCCCTTTCTGATTCGCTTTCTTTAACAGGCCTCGTGCAGGGTGAACATCCAATGCTGGCAAATCCTCTGTCGTATAGTTCGTTATAAATCACTTTGTTTTTTTCTATGTATTCCCATACATCTGATCTTGTCCACGATAAAAGGGGATTTATCTTCGTTCTGCCACTTGAATCAAAATTCTTCTCAATTAACGACGAATTTTTCCGGTTAACTGTCTGGTCTGCCCTTATGCCTGAAATCCATGCCTCATATCCTGCAAGTGACATGTTTAATGGATGGACTTTTCTTATCAAGCAGCATTCTTCCCGGTTCTCCACTGAAGCATAGAAGGAGTTGGTTCCCTTGTTAAACAGCAATTTTTCCAGTTCTTGCGAATCGGGGAAGACGATCCTAACTTTTAGTCCATAAATGGATCCAACACGCTGTATAAAATTGTGAGTCTCCTCATGCAACCTTCCAGTATCCATGGATATTATTGGAATCTGAATTGAATTAATCCAGGCCGCATGAGAGATCACCATGTCCTCAGCACCAAAGCTGCTTACCTGCACCAGTTTGTTTCCGTATGAATCCCTTACATCTCTTAATAACTCTTCCAGCTGTGTCATTTTTTCATCTATCATATTCCTGCCTTTTCCTGATAAATAACACACATCTTTAGTTTATCAAAGGCACAAATTAAGTATATTATATGCAATATATGTGCAAGAAGTTGATTAATAGACATAATATATGTATATTAGTTTGCAGTATAGATATCATGAATTTTTTCCTGGAAAAGGTTGGAGAGACCGGAAAGACGGAAATTGGAAAGACAATGATTATAGATAGAATGGGCACTGATCCATCGACACTGCTGAACCTGAACAACAAATTTGTTTCTACCGTCAAAATAGGCTGGGGTCTATCCCTTCTTTGCGACGAAAAATTCCTTGGCCGAAGAATTTCTGACTATAAACAATCAGGTTTTGGTGTAAGTAACGGTGGTACCCTGCTGGAAATTGCTTTCTCAAAAGGAAGATTAAAAGAGGCACTTCAAAAGATAAGGCAAGCTGGCTTCGATACAATAGAAATGAGTGAGGGGGTTCTCGATTTGCCCACTGGAACTAAATTAGAAATACGTGACTATGCAAGATCTAGCGATATGCACCTTTTTGTGGAGGTTGGTCGCAAGAATACTAAAAACCAGTTATCTTTGGACGAAACAGTTGAAAGGATTCAGGCAGCAAAAGATCTTGATCCGGATGTTATTATAATAGAGGGTAGAGAAACCGGGAAAGGGGTCGAGATCTATGACATGAATGGAAACATCAAGTGGGACTGGGTTGAGGAAATATTGAGGAATATTGATCTTTCAGATGTGATGTTTGAGGCTCCGGATGAAGTGCAACAGGCTGAACTTGTGGTCCGTCTGGGCGCAAAAATAAACCTTGGAAATATAGCTATGTCAAGCGGATTTGCCTTGGCCAGCCAGAGGCTTGGCCTTCGCGGTGATACATTCGGTATCAGCACTGGCTCAGACGAAACTTCTGGTGGGCCTGCATCCAAATTCATACTTTTTCTTTTACAGCAAAACGGGCCTATGGATCAGGGAAGAATAGCAGGTATCTCAGGCCTTTCAAGAAGGACTATCCAGAATGCCCTTAGTAACCTGATTACTGATGGCAGAATCCATGAGAGACCGGATCTGCACGATATGAGAAGGAAGGTATACTCAATAAAATAATTTCACCATCTTATTCATTGCAACATTTGACTTCTATTAATGTTCATTCATAGATTCAATATGCAGTCAAGATGCTTTATTTAGAACAAATTTTTTAAAGAAATAGTCTTCACTTACTTTTTCATTTTTTCAATGAATGTTAAGGAAAATTCCAATAGGTTACAGTTTAGAAATTATCCCTTTCTAAATTGGCATTTGAAGTTTTTCGAAAGTCAGGATTCATCGAAAGTATGATATTCTCTTTGCGCATTGTATATTATCAGATGTTCCTGAACAGATTGAATGAGATTTCCAGGTTAAAGCAGATTTATGCAAGGGGCGACAAACAACTTGTAATAGTTTTTGGCCCACACGGTTCTGGAAAAACTGAACTCCTTAAGCAGGTTATACCACAAACGAGATATATCTACCTGGTGCCTACTGGATATAATCAGAGAGACCTGGTCCATAACCTGTGGATTCAGGTTAAAAGATATGACAGTAATATCAATCGCAAGGAACCGGAAACCCCAAGGGATCTATTTCTTGTCCTCCAGGAGATGGCAGTTTTAAGCAGGCTTCTTGTTGTTATAGATGAATTCGATTTTGTACAGAAATTTGAGCCTTCTTTTATACATGATTTCAGGATGTGGTGGCTCGGGCTGAATGTTTCGGCTAATCTGATGATAGTGCTCATCTCACCTGTCTCAAGCGTTTTTGATTCAATTTCAAGAAGGGATAAGCCTGATAGCGTTCTTCCAGACCTAGTTATCAATTTAAGTTATATCCAGTACAAAGACAGTCTTCCCTTAATGGCGGGTTTTCTTCCAAAAGATGCTGTTGCAACCTACGCCGTGTTTGGAAAATATCCTCTAACATTATCGAGAATTTCAGGGGAAGGATACCTGGTGGATAGAATTAAAAGTGAGATACTGCATCCAGTGGGCTATCTTTTTGACCTGCCACTGAAAAGGATAAGCGACATGGGTAAATATATGAACAAGGCTAAATCCATTCTGGAAATGATATCAAAGGAAATATTTACCTCTGAGGAAATCGCAAAATCCTTGAGTGGAGAAAGGGAGGAGGTATCGAATATAATATCAAAGGTATTGTATCCCAATGGTCTGATCGAAAAGAAGAGACCGGTACTTGATTCCGTGCATGGCAGAAATTTCAAATATTTCATAGAAGATAATTTCAACCGATTCTGGTTCAAATTTGTTTCACAATACAGGAATGATCTTCTGCTCGGAGACTACGAAACTACAGTATCTTCCATTATGGCAGGATTAAATGATTTTGTTGCCCCAGTCTTCTCTGAAATTGCCCTGCAGCACCTATCCATGATATCAGGTGTAAATTACAACCATAAAACTATTATTGGTCAGTGGTGGAACAGGGACATCGAAATAGATGGTGTTGCAGTTAGCAACGAGGATTCAAAGGTTTATTTTATGTCAGCAGTCTGGTCAGATAAACCGGTTGAAAGAGATGATCTAACCTCGCTGATTAGAAAGGCTTCGGAGTTTCCATGGAAAAAAAATGATAGAAAGGACATTCTGGTTATATATTCAAAATCTGGTTTTCGCTTCGAGACCGACGAGGCAACTCTTGTGAACATAAATAGAATGCAGCATGATCTTGATTTCAGAAAGCCTGTGGGATAAATTTTTGTTTTTTCCACAATAATCCAGGGGGTTTAATTATTACTGTAACTGTGACTTAATAAGGTAGCCTCTATTATGTGATAAATATTACTAAGCTCTATCTGCCATTTTCAAAAATATTTAACCAGACATCAGCCACTGAACTTTTATGTATCAAATGTAAAGCATCAGTTCGCCTGATCTAGTTTAAGAACAACGGATACAATTTTTAAGGCAAAGATTACTCCCTGGACCAGTATTGCAACAATTGAGAAAATAAAGATGAGATAGCTGATTGATGCGGCCCATTGAATAGTAGATCCAAATGCAGTCAGTTCTTTGGGTGTTATACTGTTATATAAGTATTCATAAAGAAGAAGAACCAATATTATTTCAGCAAAATTAACGATAATCCAGAAAATTTCTTTCTTGAATGCAGATAATTTCATCTCTGAACCTAAAAGGAAACGTTTATTTTATACTTTACCTCCAATCGGTTAAGATTAAAGAAATAGGTTTGGCTGAAGGGAGAGAATTTTAAGGTTCAATTTATTGCGAATTGAGAAATTGTTAATAATATCAGTCATAAATCACGGACCAACGTTTCGAAATTGTTCAGATGACAGATGATTGATCACAAATTATCAGGTTAAGTGGTGATTCTATATTTCTTGTGTTACTTAACGATCAAGTATTATTATTGCTCCCATCAGATTCCGGGCCTTAGAAATATTTATAAACATTAATTAGTATGTGGTTGGCATGGATCACAGAAAAATAGTGATATCTATTTTCCTGTCTGTACTGATGGTGGGCACCGCTTTTGCCTTGGTCAGTGGAGCAGGGAATGTGTCTAGTAGCAATGTGAAGAGCTATAGCTTGGCGTCAACAGTCAACGGCGCTTCGTCAGCGAGGTCGTTTACGACAACTACGGCTAATTGGACGTACCCAACAAACACGTACCATGAACCGGGATATACAAATGGTACTTTCTACATGGGTATCGACTGTAACGTAAACACGCTGAACTATTTCCCGGCAAATACGTACTGCGACGTTTATGCAATCGATGAAATATACGATTCGATGTTCACCGACCTGCCAAACGGCACAACTATTCCATGGCTTGCAACTAATTATACAGTTACGCATGTTACCACAAACAACACAACTTTTGACGTCGTAACAAATTGCAGTGAAAATTATTCGTACGTTTATACCATAAACTTAAGGCCAAATGTGCAGTGGACTGACTGGACCGCTGCAAATGCAACCCAGTCATACATGTTTTCAAATGTTACATCTTACTATGTGGCTAGCAATCTGACAACCCACACATTCAAATCTTACAAACCGACAAAGATGCTAACATACTATCTGCAATCAGCTGATGTTGTTTGTTCCTGGAGGATGGAGGCTGGTTTTGGTATATGGGCAAATGTTGTCAATGTCATACCCAACGGTAACCTTTCAGTCAAGGTCTTTGTCACAAAGCAAACACTCCTGATATTGCCAGATTCATTGACAAATGATATACTTCCATATCATATCTGGAGATACCATAATTTCAATGATGTTGGCCTATGGAACTGCACAACAAACACAACAGTAGTTAACCAGACTGCGGGATATTATTCCTGGAATCTTGGATGGAGTGTTGCAACAGGTGCGGTTCCTGGACTGGTCGGTACTGGACCATTCATGGTAACAAACAATTACGGAATACCAAATGGAGAAATCATACCGTCTCAGTGCGAGAAATTCTATGCTAACCCGCACTATTTCGTGCAGTATGCAAACGCATCAAGTGGGCTTAGACAGTATACACCTAAATTCTATGAAATAGCGATGCCGTTCTATTCATCAGAATCCGGATTAATAGGCGCATATGAAAAGGGACAGGTGGATACAACATCCCTTTCACCGGATCCAAGCTTCCTTCCACAGGTTTCCACTACCCCCGGTTCAGTCATCTACAAAAAGCTGTCAAGCGCTTATGGGTATTTCAGGATAAATACCAGAGATGCTCCTTTAAATATAACAGCTTTCAGGCAGGGGCTTAACTATGCGACCCCTACATCATATATGGCAAGTGTGATAGCTGACGGATACGGATATTTGTCCTCCAACCCAATTAATCCTTCAAACACACTGTTCGTGAATGCTTCAGCCCCTGAATACACCTTTGACTTGGCTAAAGCAGCTCAACTGATCGATTCGATTCCCGGAATGACCAATACTTCCCATGGATTACTGTATAATGGCACACAGGTCTGTATAGTCATACAGACAACCGTCGGTGCAGTTGCTCCTAACAACATAGAAGATATAGAAGCTGCAATCCAGGACTGGAACCTGCTTGGAGTTAAAGCAATAATCAAGGAGGAGGCTTTTACAACTTTGATATCAAATATCGACAGTACAATTTCATCAAACGGTGCAACCAATGGATATGATATGGCCGTTTTGGGAATATCTACTGCATCTGCAAATCCATCACTTGGTTGCCAGGAGTTCGTCAATCCTGCTTACGGGATACCGACGAATGAATATGTGGGCCCATTCTCATCCTTGAGCGTCAATGGACAGAACTTAACCGGAACACAGGTCCAGAATCTCTTTGACAATCTAACAACACAGGCTGCAAACACAAACACGTTCTCAGTTGCTCAGCATGACATAAAATACCTCCAGTCTCTTATGATAGATGAGGCTTTCATGATAAACATAGGATACGGAACCGACCTTGTTCCACTGCAGACAACCACCTTTACTAATTACTCATTTACTGAGACTAATGCACTTTATATCTACTGGTACTGGCAGTTCTTTTCAATACACACGCACCACACTACAGTGGTTCAGCCCAAATACAATCTATCGGTAACTGAAGTACTTGACTCCGGCTCTACATTCACTGCTGGAACATATGGTAATGTTACATTCACAGTCTGGAATGGCACAAGCACAGTAGCCGGTGCTGATCTGACTGTCGGTTTCTCGGCTCCATATGGAGGTATAATAAATGTTACCTCGAATAACCTCGTCACCAACTCCAAGGGACAGGCAACCTGGGAATACTATGTGGCTTCCTACCTCGCTGAGGATATGAAGAGCTGTAATGCTACTGGAGCTGTCGTGACCGCTACCAACCAAACAGTGACTATAACAGCCGCAGCAGTTCAACCCAATGCACCTGAAACTGGAGCTGGAATATCGTCAATAAATATACTTCTAGTAAATGGTGTTGCCCTTCACATCTCTTATTCAGTGAATGCTAAGTCATACACTACCGGACAAACTGGGACAATAACGTTTACTGTTGACACTGTGAACGGGACATCTGATCCGCCATATGCCGGCGCAACACTGACGCTAACCTTGTCGAACCCTGTAAACATGTCAGCAGTATCACCACTTACTCTAACTACTAATTCAGCAGGAATAGCTGTCTTTACTTTCAAGGCAACCGGTAACATCAGTTCTACATTGCTGACCCAGGACCTAGCTGGTATAACAGTTAGTGCAACTTCGAACAATGCTACCATCTTTGGAGACAACATAACATTAGTAGCACCTGTTGTAAAACCTGTAACAACGACAAACTACCTTGACTATAGA
>JAKAAI010000074.1 GCA_021797055.1 Thermoplasmata archaeon
TCTCAAAGTCTGAAGTTAAGCTATTTACGTCCTTAGAAGTTTGTAAAACCAGATCTTTCTTAAATATCTGCATAATACATCATTGTAATCATTTTATATAATCGTTTACTAGATTACAGCTAAAATTCCTAATTTTCCGATTGGAACATAAAAGATTTCATTGTGATTTTCGGAAAGGTTTGGGTGAAATGCCACTGCATTTTCTCATGTATTGGAGAGAAAAGAATCTGCATTCTCGATAAATTTTCGGAAAATGGAAATGTATGATTCTCAAAGGACAATTTTATTAAAGATATCAGTCGCAAGTTCTCACCAAGTTCATGAGATCATAACTTGCTAAAAGGAATGTTCAAGGAAGCAAACAGGAAGTTTCATAGAGAGGCAAAGTAAGAAAAAGGAGACCTTAGAGCTACCGGAGGCTGCAGCTGTGGAAACATGTCAGTAATATATACTGAAACATAATCCATACCTTGATGCCTGATAGTGGACCGATTCCACCCGATTTTGACTCTGAACTCAAGGAGTACTTCGGCGTAGGTGATCATCACGAAGGAAGCGTGCTCAAGAGCTCTGCACAACCTGATGCAGTTGTTGCCGATATTCGTTTGCTGATGACCCGGGGGAATAGGGGATATTATCTTGTAAAGTCATATGTTCTTAATGAGATGAATGCCATACTGTATAATTCCTGCATTCAGCTCAATTCTGAAGGAATGAAGCCTGAACTGTCTCCAAATCTCGAAAATGCACTGCGTAAAAATGAATCAGGTCAACCAAAAATCCGCGTTATAACAGAGGATCACATAGATTTCTCCCGTAAGAATAACAGGGAAGCGATTGCACGCATTATAAAGGGCGAGGCGGGTCTCCATTTAGACGGAGTTTATCTTGTTATAGGTCTCTCTGATCAGACTTACAAAAACCTCACAAATTCATTGGAAGATAGGACAAGGCCGAAAGGCAGATCCTTCAAGTTTCCTGGACCGATCAAGGGAAACTCATTTTTTCAGCTTTTCTATGTTTTTGGAATAATTGTAACATTAGCTTTTGGATTGACCTATACTTTCTACTCAAGCAGACTTTTTAATGCTGGTTTTAGTGGTTTGGCAGTCACCTTTATCGTCCTGTGGTTTCTTGTTCCTTTTTTATTTTTTGTCATAGTTAGAAAAGCAGTTAGAAAGCAATTTCAATTTTATGTCGTCCCTATAATAACCTCGTTCCTTGCAACCCTGATTTCCGGCGGCATACAAGGATCCGCTGTAAATTCCACAGGCCCCTCTTACTACTTTGGATATCCCTTCCTTTACTTTGACTTTTATCGAGCAGAGATGCCTGTTGGAAGTCTACCACCCTCATTTTCATTGACTTTCGGATTCAGCTGGCTTGGCCTGTTCCTGGATCTGATAGCTTGGTTCTGTCTTTCAATCATTGCTGTTGTAATCGCAGGATTTATAGGGGCAAAATATGGTGAAAGGATAAAATTAAAACTTTCTCTTTCCGCAGACAAGTGAGATGAACCTGAAAGATAAATTTCAGAAGGCAAACATCAGATTTCATTGTTACTGCAAGAGATCAAAAAATAAAACTAAATATCTTTGACGCACTATCGTTTAAACTGTTTGTGTAGGTTTCGGACTACTTCATAGCCTGCTTTGTTGAATCTAATGAACTCGTAGGTCTGGTAGGCAAATATATAGAATGGTTTGCATTCCATCGATATGGCATCGCCCAGAAAACTCACTGGAATTGTGGCCGCGCTAATCGTCGTCATAATCTCGATACTCCTGTTCTATCTTTCCTATATTGACATCGGGAACAAAGAGGAGGCATTTGTTGTAATAGGATTGATTGCAGTTCTTTTTGCCTTGATTTCGTATCTGATGCATGCCTTCATCTCGCAGGTAAAGGTAGTTACCGCTTTTGTATGGGCATATTACGCGTTTGGGGTTGTAAGCATGGTTTATGGGACTGCAATAATCAAGTTTGATGTGTTGTATCTCATCTTAGTGCTTCTTTTCGTTCTAGTATCTATTGCATTTATTTATTGGAGGCTATCAACCATGATCTCTGATCCTGAGACAAAATAGTACATATATGAAGGCCAAAAATGTTCAGAACATATTCTGCAGAACAATTTGATAGATTCATTCGGACAATAAAATTCTGAAATTCTTTGAACACCTAGGCAAAGTTTTGAACTTCTCTCTTGGAAATATTATTATTTCTATACCGCATAAAAAGTGGATTCTCTTCATATTGACTGCTTTTGAATTATAATGTTGTTTTCTGGAAAAATATTGACCTATTTCATTATCTTTAAAGTTTTTAAGCGCCGCGGGAGAGGTTATGGCGCTCAGTTCCAATCTCATTATCCCTTTGCATCCGGACACAGTCTGATTTGGCTCAGAAGCCTATTTTTCAACGTTCAGCAGGGACCCGAGGAATGACGATGAAATACTGATCGGGGCGATGATCTGGCTTGAAGAAAGGAAGAGAAGCAGATGAGCACCGTTCGGGAGCTTATTTCCATCGGGGATCCTGCAGCCAGAACAGACAGGTACATGGAGAGACAGGGAGGAAGGGACCTATCAAGCTCAGAACTCCTTGCCTGTGGCCTCTTTATGGACATTGTCGAGGCGCACGACGAACTCCTTAAATGGACTAAGAGACACCCAAATGACTGTGCAATGCTTTCCTTTTCACCTCTGACAGTCAGTGCGTATGCGTCAGTATTCACCGATCCTGATCAGAACAGCCAGAAAGAGAACTGGAAAACGAAATCGAAGAGGAAGAACAGGAACAGAAACTACTGGAAGGAGTGGGATGCTCTGTGATGGATTTTTATCGTACAATTTTAAGCAGGTATATCTCGAATGGCGCTCCGTCCACCAACCGATCAAATATCAGGAGGAAATCCGTGGATATGTCCGCACCTCAGAGCGATATGGAGAAAACTGCCGAGAGATACATCACCAGCAGGGCAGATTTCGAGCTGATGAAATCACAGACTTATCTGAGGGAGTACTACCTTGATATCAAAGACCTTCAGAAAGCAGTGAATCATCGCGATAGATACGAGGAGGAAACGGACGGATTCAGGAACATGAGGGATTCCTGGATACCCGCAGGCAGGCTTAAGGATGCTATTGATACATTGATTGAAACGGGATATCCGTTCTTCCTCGAGGAGGAGGCTGCGGAGGACATGCTGAGGTTTCTCGACAGCAACCCTGAAGACATGATCCGCGCGCTCAATCGGTCAATGAGCCAATGGGCATACAGTCCCGGAGACAAACATAACGTGGATTTCTACGTTCCGGAATTCATTGTAAAGAATGCGAAGCGGTACGCAAGGGAGATAGGAAGCCTTGATCTCTCATCAGACAGTGGGAAACTCGTTCATATCTCCGGAACTCTCCTCTACCTTTCGGATCCGGTTGAGATCGAGTTTGTCAAGATGGCATACCTCTACCAGGAATGCTCCGGATACACAGTGACCGACGGTGAGAAACCTAGAACATGCGATCATTGCGGCAGCAGGAAACAGAAATTCGCTCCGGACAGCGAGCTCACCATAACCCGCAATTTTCATGAGGTCATACTGCAGGAGAACGTTGAGGATCTTGCAGGATCGGCGGCATCGGTGAGGATGCACTACTTCGGTTCATTGATAAATCAGTTAACGTTTGGAGACAGAATCACAGCATCCGGGCTTGTGAGGGGCGTGAAGATCCCCATGAAAGCGACAATGACCTATCTTATCCAAGTATTATCGGCATCGAAGAGCGATAAGAAGAGCATCGCCATAACGGAGAAGGATCAGGAAGAGATAATGAAGATGTCCAGGGATCCGGATGTTCTTGACAGGCTGGCAGTAATGCTTGCCTCGTAGATAATAGGCAGAGAGGCCGAAAAGAAGGCGATGATCCTGCAGGCAGTGCGCGGGATAGAGAATAAGAGATCAAGCTTCACTGAGTGGGGAAGGACCCACATACTGTTCGCCGGCGATCCTGGAAAGGGAAAATCCCAGCTTCTCATATCCCAGAAAGTCCTTTCAGAAAGATCATACTACATATCCGATACCAGCAAGGCAGGCATCACAGCAGCTATCGCCGATATTGGAAACTGGCGTGTCATTGTCCCCGGAATACTGATTCTCGCAAATAACGGAGTAGCATGCATCGACAAATTCGATAAGATGCAGAAAGGAGACCGCGAAGGACTGCACACAAGCATGGAGCAGGGCAGGAGTCTGGGAAAGGAGAACCTTGACCGCGTTATGAACAATGCAAGGTTGTTGATAAACGAGATCTCGTCCAAGATCTGAGGCCAGGACTATGATTCAAGTTAAAATGAGCAAACAATATCTTCACTTTAGGAGATGTCAAACCAGGTGCTTGATGTTCTATAAGATTGTACAGACTGTTTATCCAAAACTAAGTCTAATCAAGTTCCTGAGTGTTCGGCATTTAGCGGCTATCTTTAAAATGCCCAAACAACCGATTACACTGAAGTCTTATATTAGCAGAGTAAATAGCTTGAGGAGGTTACATTTTTGTGGTCAACTATGATTTAGTTGTAATAATAGTGACTGTAATTTATTCTGTACTAGGAATATGGCACAATTCCAGTATAATCGCAAGGAAAGTAAGTCGTTCCGTCACTCCCCCTAATGGATTCAGAAACGAGATGCAATTTCTTGAATTTCTCATGGACCTCAGAAGCGATGTTATCACTAAACTCTATAGGGTGAAGTATGAGTATCTTAATGAGCATTTAAGATATTACGCAATATATACGATATTCAGGTATTTCTCTCCCTTCTTTGCTTTAGGAATTTACTTCGGCCTTGAAAAGTACGCCAGTGAGATTTCAAACAACTTTGGTAGTTTTCTTATTATTATCGCGATGTGCCTTATGTCGCTCGCACCCATTATTCAAAGACGGGAGTCCATTAGCATTATTAAAATGGAACACATCCTGCATAATGCAGAAGAATTCCCCTTGGAAAAAAATAACAAGGAGGTATTATCAAGAATTGAGGATTACCAAAAATTGAAGGCGAACCTGATGTTGGTCTTAACCTTTGTACTTATTATAAGTGGTTTCTTGTCAGCGATGGTTGCCATAGTAATAATAAACCATTCAGAACTTTCGTTTGATCCGATTTCGATCGTATTAGACATAATAGGCGCAGTTCTCCTGAGTCTTATGTATTTCGTCTGGTCAATTGTTGTGTTTATGACTAGAATCACTGATTCCCACATAAACGAGTACTTTATTGAAAATACCCCTTCAAAAGTCGAGGTAAGGGTACTTGTAAATATAGGGAAGCAGATATTTCCAATAAGAGGACAATTAATCGGGTTATCTCATAGTCGGATTACCATCAAGGATGCAGACAATTTTATTCAGTCTTTCAGTTTCAAACATATAGAGAATATATCAGCAAAAGATACCTAGAATTGCAGAAAATCAATGCCGCAGTTCCGACTTTACCATTTGTTGGTGCAAGAAGGTTCAAGGAATCTTCGTTTGATCCTTGTTAACTTTTATGGCAAAACTTAACAATGGAATTGAGAGCTATTGTCAGATCTTCAGAAAAGTCCCAGGTGAGAATACTCAGGCCCAGTGAATTTGAAATCATGAGAGATGCAATGGATCCGGATACCAGGAGAATTTGCACATCTCTACTCCTGACTGGAATGAGGTATGCCGAGCTCCAGAGACTGAGGGAGAACCCGGAATGGCTCGACGGGAAGTTCATTTACCTTCCTAGAGGATCCATGCTGAAGGTCAAGGCAAAACAGAGGGAACGGGTAGTCAGATTGTCGGATATGGGAAAGACCCTGCTACCGGATTTGTTCCAGGTTCCTTATCCCTTACCTGAACTGCCAGCATTGGACATGAAGCTTAGAAGATTATCGATACGGACCCTGGATGGAAATCCTCTCAATAACAAGACATTCAGGAAGACCTGTGAATCATGGCTCGTGTTTTACTATCCCGATAAGGCGCTTCTGATTACGCTGAGCTAGGGACGCACCACCTCAACTCAATATGAGCATTACCTGAACATACCGTTCGAGAAAGATGACAGGAAATAGATGAGGAAATGGGCGAAGGGTTTCTGAAAAAATGTTGCCTGCGTTGACAAGACGATTGAATCTCTCGGGGAATTTCTCCTCAATTGCTTGCTTGGACCAGAAAATGTATTAATCCTGAAGAGTTTCAATGGAATCATGGAGATTTTTGCAGACATAATAGAATACCATGATCCCGGGTCGGGCTGGAAACTAGCATCATGGAGGCCTGTGAAGGAATACATACCGATCACGAGCATTGCTGACATCGAAAAGCTAAAGAAAGAGTGTCAGGATCTCGCTGAGATATCCGCCAAAGATGGCACTTTCGACGATTTCTACCTGAAGTTTTACAAAAAAGTGAAACCATATACTTATGAAACTTCCAATGAGAATCACACTGGTATTATTAGGCACACGGTTAATGGTGAGGAAATCAGCGAGCAAAACGTCATTAGAGAGTTATCCTCTCGTGAAAGGAAAGGTGAAAGTGAAGCATAGAAAATCCGTTGCAACCTGCACAAGCAACAGGCACTGCACCCCATTAGGATAAAACTCATTTTCTAAGTTCTTGCCCTCTTTGATAGAGCAAAACCATTCGCAAAATTTGATCGTTGCCCCGTACTCTGAAGTTCTCTTCATTATGTATCCATTCTGGTCTTCTATCGCTTCCATTACTAATTCCTCTCAGATCAAAACCTCTCTAACGTGATTCCTGTGACAAGAAAGTGTCTCAAATTTTTTGTAGGTTTCAGGAGAGGTATCCTTACCTTTACACAACTTTCGGGATTCTATGCTTGGATAATGACCAAGCAATTTATCTCTTGAACCTATTAGCGATCTATCCTGAAATGATTGGAATTTCTGGAGTCCGGAATAAAGTGACTGAACATCACAGCACTACGATGATTACGATCTAGGGATGGAGAATAAGGGGACTGTGTGTGTTGTGGGGGGATTCAGCTAAAACAACGATAGCAATAAAAACATTGAGTTCTAAAACCAATTTCTTTCAGAGTCCTTGACGCCAAGAAGGTACTCCTTAGTCAATTGTTCCTCAGGTACTGGCTTTTCTGCAGGTATGTAGAGTTGCACAGGAATTTTTAGTTTTCTCAAATACTGACAAAGAATTGGCCCCATTTCGCTCCATTTAAGATTTCCAAGACCACATCCCAATGCAGGGATAGCAAGTGATTTTATTTCTAATGACTCATAATTATTCACTAGCCATTCGAGTCCTTTTATGATGCCTTCTTTCAATGCTGGCCGTCTCCAATCATCTTTGGTAGGAAAAAGCAGAAACCAAGTGTTGTGGTTCGGCCCCTTCTTCAGATATGATGGGGAATCAGCCAACTGATCATCAAGACCTCCCTCTCGCTTGTATAAGACTGGCCGCCCCATTCTCAGTGTCTTGCTCCTGCATGCATCCTGATACTTTACATAGACGTCTGGAAACTGGTACTTGGCACGGGATGCAAGTCCTTTTCCCATAACTCCTTTTGTATTTACACTTACTGTTAAGGTCTGAAGTCCAGAAAAAAACATATCTCCTCTTACCAGCGTCAGGTTTTTGGTCAAGGGATGCTCGTAATCAGGCTCGAAAAAAGTTCGTTCGTCCACCACGACCTGAGGATGAATACTCGACCTGGCTACTATTTGTTCCACCTTCTCCTTAGTTTTTTGATTTGACACAAGTATTGTATGAATTTGATCCTCGGGGTACCTGTCAGGAACAAGAGTTTCTGCCATGATCCTCCTTTTTGAGCCATCTTCTTCTTTCCAGTACTCGAGCCCATCGACATCCTTTAAACTTTCAAGAACATGGAAGAACTCAGACGCGGGAAAAAACCTTGTAGGCCCATTGGCAGCGTTTCCATCGGTTACCAAAGCTCCTAGAGTTTCCACTGCTGGCAGAATGTAACAAGATAGTACTGCCAAATTCGCCGAACCGATATTGGATTTGACGAAATATAGCATTGGATTCCTAGGTTGCATGTAAAAATTAGCATATTGCCACAAGGATTTTTTATCTGGGGTTAGTTTATTCTTTCTAAGATTGACAATTTCCTGATTGTATATCTTCTTGTATTTTATTCCTTTTTCTTCAATCAGTTTGTGCGAGAGAATGCCATTTTCGAGAATGGAACTAATATTGTCTATGTGAGTGATGTAGTAAAGATTTCGATATCTGAATCGGGGGGGGTTGCCAGGTTCCGCCCCTTTGAATAATCCCGATACATTGTCTACAGATCCATTTGCCATTATAATGGCATTTAATATGAAAGAAAGTAATAAATTTGATGTTCACAGGGGTGATTGTTTTATATCATTTATTGTCTAACTTTTCGGAACGCTATGACGGAAATTATTTTGAAGCATAAAGAAATCAAAAAGTTTCCAGGAGTCATTGTGGATAATGTACATAAGTTGCTGTAATTTCAAAAAGATCCTATACAACCTTAACCAGCCTCCGTGTGTATACACTTTCTTCCAGTTACCAATTCCTCCTTTATACACGTCGTTATTGTACCCCTTTTTCCCTTCTGATCTCTCATATGGGAGAGATTATTTTTGCATTCTTGCCTCTTCTGTAAAATTGATAGTTCCCAGCATAATTCGGTTTTGAGCGAGTAAAGAAATGCAGGACCAATTGGAAGTAATGAAGGGG
>JAKAAI010000075.1 GCA_021797055.1 Thermoplasmata archaeon
CTCCCTGATCTCAGCGTCCCCTTCACTTTTATATCGATTTTTCAGGTCTTCAATTTCGGCATCAACCATGAAGCTATAATTAAAAATAGTATTTAAGGATAATCAGATACTAATGTCCGTTGCTATAATTCCGAAAAATGCACAATCTCAGTCATAGGTCAGTCAAACATTGTTATAAAAAACATATCTGTTGTATGCCCATATGAGATAGCATTCGATCCTTACAATGATTACATGTATGTTACATCCAATAACTTTGGCCCAGTCTCAGTCATCAATCAGTCAAATGTTGTTATAAAGAATATCCATTTGCAAAACTTGCCATACGGAATCGCATTCGATCCTTACAATGATTACATGTATGTTCCAAACTGTGATAGCAATAATGTGTCAGTCATCGATCAGTCAAATGTCGTGATCAAGAATATATCGGTCCAAGCCCACCCATGTGGTATCGCATTCGATCCTTACAATGATTACATGTATGTTCCAAACTGTGATAGCAATAATGTGTCAGTCATCGATCAGTCAAATGTCGTGATCAAGAATATATCGGTCCAAGCCCACCCATGTGGTATCGCATTCGATCCTTACAATGATTACATGTATGTTGATAACTACGGCAACGCCACAGTCTCAGTCATCAATCAGTCAAATGTCGTGATCAAGAACATATCAGTCCAATCCAATCCGTTCGGAATCGCATTTGATCCGTACAATGATTACATGTACGTTACTAACCTCGGCAACGCCTCAGTCTCAGTCATCGATCAATCAAATGTCGTGATCAAGAACATATCAGTCCAATCCAATCCGTTCGGAATCGCATTTGATCCACACAACAATTACATGTATGTCATTAACTGCCTCAGCGGAACAGTCTCCATTCTCAGTTCCACTCATGACATCCCCTTCCACACCGTGGAATTCAATGAAAACGGTATCCAGACCGGAACATCCTGGAACCTAACAATATCAGGAACACATTACACATCTGACGGGAATATAATATCCATCCCATTGACACCATCAGAATACACATACAATGCAATGAGTTCAAACAGTTCCTTCCTTCCAGTAACAGGAACATTCAATGTTTCAAGCAATATGGTCGTGAATATACTGTTCCAGGAGAAAAAGTATCCAGTCACATTCAATGAAACAGGTCTTCCAACAGGAACTGCATGGTACGTGAATCTGAGCAACGGCATGCATTCTGAAGCAATAACAGAAACATCATTCTCATTCTCACTTACTAATGGAACTTATAATTACACAGTAGCAACATCAAACAAGATATATGAACCATCTCCAGCATCATCTTCAGTAAAAGTCAATGGAGCATCTCAGAATGTAAGCATCACATTCTCAGAGCTGATGTATCAGGTAACATTCACAGAATCAGTTCTTCCCTCAGGTACCACATGGTACCTTAACCTAACAAACGGTCAATCTTTCCACAGCACAACAAATACAATATCCTTCATGGAACCGAATGGATCCTATCATTACACAGTATCATCCATGGAAGGAAGAGCATATTCGTCAACACCATCAAGCGGTGAATTCACAATATCAGGTTATGCATATTCATCATCCGTGGCATTCTCAGAAGTAAAGTACCAGATCACATTCACAGAATCAGGTCTTCCCTCAGGCACAACATGGTATATTGCAGTGGACAATTCCTCGCTATATGCAGCATCCCAGTCAAACAACCTAATTGATCTACCAAACGGAACATACTACATAACTGCAATGTCAACAGGTTATTCATCCAGCTTCACCGGAAATAGTACACATATCATAATCACTGTGAATGGATCCTCCATGACAGTCAATCTTACATTCAACAAGATATCATCTGTTGTGACATCAAAACCAAGTTCCTCAAATGATCTATTCATTGCAATAGCTGCAGCAGCAGGTGTCATTGCAGGAATTGCAGCTGGTTTCTTCGTATTCAGGAAGAAGAATTAAATCCTCTCTAAACAAAAATATCAAATCACATTTATTTTAAGCTTTGAATTCTTCTTCAACCTTGACTGAATAATAAAAGAACCTATTCAGTCTGATATTTTTTCACATCCAAGCGGAAAGCATCCACAACAAGATAATATCATAACAGAGTTCTGATTATGAAAATAAAAGATATATGAATCCTCAATGTCTCATGAGATATAATGGTCCTTTCAAGTGTTTGAAAAATTTCCTAAATCTTTGTAAGAGAGGTTTTGTGTATTGTTCGTATTTCCTTTTCTTTTATATCAGGAGTATGAGGCTTTCCATGACCATAATCGAGTGGTCTTGCCAGAAAAGAGGATCTGCATTCCAGGCAGGGATAGTACCATGAATAATGCTCAGTTCCGGGGTTTCGTTATACAGGCAACATCCCTCAAAATGTTTCTCGGATGACACTGTTAATAAATGTGATTTATGTATCCTGTGAAATCATGTTTCCTAGATTCAATATAAATCATTGTTATGATCTTTATTATGAATATAGAGTAGGCACCTAATGGTGAGAAATCATCAAGAGATGTTGTTATTCTTCTCTAATTTAGTGAAAGGCGCATTTCTTAGTCTCATCTTATTGCATGATTCACTCATGTTTCATGATTTCCCTTAAACGCTCCATTTGGAAGGAAAATAAACTAAATGTTGACAATGTCGTAAGATCAAAGATTTTATCTGTTAAATTTGAATGAGGTACAGGATTAAGATGCCGTTGGAAGAGAAGGCCATAGAAATTCAGGAACGCATTGAGAGGAAAGTAGGCGGAATAGGAAAGGGAAAGTACGCCAGGATACTCAAGATGGCGAAGAAACCCAATGAGCAGGAATACAAGAAGGTCCTCCTGATAACGGGTGCTGGCATAGTGTTTCTTGGATTTGTTGGCTTTCTGATATATTATCTGATGGGCTTTGTTTTCCATGTTCCGTAGGTGAATTTAATGCAAGAAACTGAATCAAAAGGCTGGATAGAGGGTACCCTGAAAGACAGGATGGTTGGCTGCGGTACGTCAGTGGACACATCAATGCTTGTAAGGAATACAGGCAATGCAAAGAAGACGTTTACGGTCAGCATATCGGTAAAATTCAAGCAGAGGGATGACCTTATAGAATGGTTCTTTTCGCTGTCGGGAGCATCATCCACTCAGAAGAAGGAGGAATTCACTCTTTCACCAAGTGAAAACAAGGGCATATCTTCTGTTTTCTCGCTTGAAAAGAGTGAGCAGAGGGATGTAAGGCTTGTTGTTGCAACACCTAAGGGCGCATTCAAGGATGACAGTGCTACTGTATCCATTGCGATAACTTCTCAGGATAATGAAAACAGATTTGAGGGGAGCTTCACCATTACACTTATACCAGTCATCGTTGCAGTAAAGACGACCGTCGGGAACGAGATTTCTGTTGCACGAGACCTGGCAAAAAAAGGGGATAAGGACAAAGAGGAGAGAAATGCTGTTATCAAGAATGCAATGAGCGAGATCCTTGCAATAATGGCACCTAAGGAAGTTAAGGGATATATATTCGTCGAAACAATGCATCCTGACAGGATCCCTTCTATAGGCAAAGGCATACGCGGATACAAGGGAGAGGTGAAGGGCGAGATATCGATCGAGGAAATAGAGCACTATCTTGAACCAAAGCCTGCTGTTACCGGACTGGAGCTTGGTGCCTTTGTTGAACTGATAGACGGGCCTTTTAAGGGCGAGAAAGCCAAGATAATGTCCATAGACACCGCAAAGGAAGAGGTTACCGTGCAGCTGATAGAGTCAATGGTCCCAATACCCGTGACAGTAAATGCTGAAGCCATAAGGATGCTGGACACGAAATAAATTCAAAATGAAGCTAAAATACAGGTCAAAGGAAAAGGAAACCGAATTCATCCAGAAGCTTCAGGATTTCTTCTCTAAACCTGATAATCTATTATCACTTGTACCGGACTGCATGGATAATTCCCTCCTCTGCCCCTTCGATTCATACAAGAAGAAACTTTCACGCATTTCTGGGTCCGCGATAGGGAAGCTTTCAGGATCCGCTGATCAGTTTCTGAGTGCAATAGGCGAAACATATCGTGTAATGGAATCTGAATCTGCTCCTATAATGGGGCTGATCTCAACACCCTATGGAAATGTCGATTATGCAAAGAGGGGCAGCACCGATCCAATGGTTCTCGCTGGAGTTCAGAATTTTTCCAGCACCGTCTGGAGAATGCTATCGTTTTCCTCTTTGGTGCAGACAAAAAAGGTATCAGTATACAGTTCTGAGCATTATTACATTGCAAGCTGCAAGGGCAATCCACCTCCGAGGGAGTTCATACTGGATGCTTTCCAGTTTGAGAAGACAGATGATATCTCTGTCAACGAAGAAGAGATAATATTCGGCACCTCGGGAGACTATATGATCCTGAATATAGGCAACCAGATACGTATCAAGATATACCAGGACTCAAAGAGCAATGTGATCAGGATCCTTCTCAGGCACATGCTTGTCCCTGATATTTCCAGGACTATCTCCATTCAGGTTCCATTCCTTGAGGATGTATCCAGCGAGATACCTGCCCAGTACCTGAATCAATACCTTGGCGGCCAGCTTGAGGCGAGGAATTTCATAAAGAATGTCAGTGAATACAGAAAGAAGATTGCACTCTCTAAGGGTCTTTACCTGCTCGAAGGCAGGGTGTTCAATTCACCATCTGCATTTCTTGGAGAGATGTTCGATCCCGAGGAATCGAAGATTCTGGAAAAATATCTCGAGCAGAACGGTCCTGTATCAATTGATACCAAAAGCGCGAGGAAGCTCCTGGAGATACTGTGGCCAAAGTTTGGAAAGGATATACTCAGGGAATATTTTCCCGACATCGACCAGAATGCGCTGAAGACACAGGCAGGCGACCCAATCAAGCAGATTGAAATGATCAGGAGGAAAATCGATCAATCCAGGGCATCCAGCCTTGTTACAGTGGAACCATGGTCGCCTGACTCATCGATGCTCATAAACATGGTAAGGGATTATCTTTCTGTCGGTGGTTCTGAGATGCTCAGGAAATGGGAAAAATTTGTCGGGCAGTCCAGCATGTTCAATTCCATCTACTATGCTTTCAGCATATCCCTCAACGAGAGAACTAATCAGCAGTGGAGGTTCAGCTCAGAGCAGATGATGCTCGGCGAGAAGCTTGCTGATGGCATCAGAGACATAATTGCAACAAGGGACGGAAGCATAAACGAGAAGATACTCAGGATGAGGCAGCTGGTAAGGTGAACTGTGAGCAAACATTATCTTTCGAAAAAGGACATAAAGCACTTCCAGGAGAAACTATCATCTATGGGTCTTTCCCTTCCGGATAACGGCGACGTTCAGGTTGACGAAACAAAGGGAAGATCCGTTTATTATCTTGGCAGGGAGGAGGTTGCTATTGAAGAGGGAGAATTGCTTCCAACCCCTGCTTTCCTGAATATTATACGGCCGTCGAACCGTGTGATAAAAGTCGATAAAGGGGCAGTTCCGCATATACTGAACGGCGCCAATGTATTTGCTCGTGGAATCCTTTCGATGTCTGAGGATATCAGGAAGGATGATTATGTCTTCATTGCAGATCAGGACGGTAGATTCATAGCCACGGGAAAGGCCATGGTGGATTATGACCCTCAAATCAGGTCCAAAAGCGGCGAGGCTGTAAGGACATTTTCACTGAAGCAGCCATGATATTTAAAACAGCAAAACATTTAATCGCCGATTACATCCATTATCATGTCCGAATTGTTAAGAGTTGGAACAAAAGCGCCCGATTTCGAGGCGCCAGATCAGCATGGAAACAGGGTGAAATTGAGCCAGTTCAAAGGAAAACCGGTAGTTGTGTACTTTTACCCGAAGGACGACACACCAGGATGCACTGCAGAGGCCTGTAATTTCCGGGACAACAATGCGGCATTCGAGAAGAAGGGAATCAAGGTCCTCGGCGTATCAGTGGATTCCGTCAACTCACACAAGAAATTCCATGATAAATATGGCTTGAATTTCACACTGTTATCAGATGCAGACAAGAAGATATCTGAATCTTATGGTACATTCAATGGAAGCTCAGATAAGAGGGTTACATATCTTATCGACAAGAACGGCACCATTGCGCATGTTTATGAGAAGGTATCTCCAAAAGAACATGGTGTTGAAGTCATGAAGAAGATAGAGGAACTCAAACTTCTTTGATCCTTAAATACTCCGGATTTGCCTGACATTCATTTTTTTCTTTTCTACCTGAATTATAGATAAGAAACTGGTTAATTGAATTCTATAACAACCCGGAATAGCAAAACACCATTATATTGCTGTTAAAAGGAGTGCCTGAAGTTGCCTGAATTGAGGGAAAGGTTGACACGGGAAATCGAATTGGTGCGCCAGCTTAATGAGATCCTCCAGAGAGACATTATACTGCAGAAATCAAAGGTTTCTGAAATGCAGGAAAAGCTCACGGATATGCTTGAGGATTTGAAAAAGCTAAGGCAGATAGATGAAATGACGGTTAAATATGACAGAAGACAGGATCGATGACCTGAGATTTATCAGTGCATTCCTTTCAATGGATGATGCTGGCATGGAAGAGTTCAACAGGGAATACCAGAAAATCAGGGATCTCATTGCCGCATTAAGATACGAGAGCGAGAAGTATGATGACCTGAAGCATGAGTTCAGTTCCCTTGCCGCTGATGAGGCATCACTGAACTACGATATTTACAAAACACTTCAGATTCTGAAAAACAGCTGCCTGCGCTTAAACGGGGCAAAAGCCGGTCTCAGGTTAAAAAAGACCCCTCTTCCACCCGATATTGAGGGGATAATCGAGAAAATTTCAAGAAAATATCTGGTATGAGATCAATATAATTCAGCAACCAACAGTTATCTTTGCTGGAGACAGGGTTTACTGCAAAAAAAATCAATTGCGATGAACCAATTTCAACACTTGAAACCGGCAGTATGGATCGATTGTTTTATAGGAGGACAGTGATTAAATGCTCAACAAGTGGCGGACATTTTAAGGAAATTAGCAGCTGAGTTTGTTGGTACCTATATCTTTGTACTTTTTGGCCCGGGGAGCGTTGTCGCTTTCATAGCTGCATTTCACCAGACATTGAATCCATCTACACTCTTCTATCTCGCAGTTACTTTTGGTCTTAGAATTTCTATTGCAATAATGGCTGTGGCTAACATATCCGGGGGACATGTCAATCCTGCGGTCACATTTTCGCTATTTGTTGCTGGACGGTTCCCGGGAAAAAATGTTGTTCCATACATCATTTCGCAGCTTCTTGGTGCAGTGCTTGCATCGGCGACTGTATCAGTGCTGTTTGGTTACAGCACTGCCGATGCTGTGCAATTCGGTGCAACGATTCCCGGCATAAGAGGGCCGTATGTTGCTTTTTTCGGTGAATTTGTAATGACATTCTTCTTCCTCTGGACTATAATGGGAGTAACTTCAAGGACTACTAACACAGCTGTAATTGCAGTTGTCATTGGCATATATGTTTCTATAATGATATTCATGCTTGGAACAGTCAGTGGTGGATCAATCAACCCTGCAAGGTCATTTGGCCCTGCAGTGCTTTCTGGTATACTTTTCAAGGAACAGTATTACCAGTGGATATACTGGGTTGCACCCATCATTGGAGGCACGCTTGGTGCATTATCCTATAAATTCATGTACCGGGAAAATACAAGAATCCATATTTCAGATTCATTGCCTGTTTGAATCATTTTTATTGAATGTTTGAAATCGCGCTCGTAAATTACTAATGCGCGTTGTCTTCCCGCAGCTAATAGACTAAAGCGCTCAAGGCAAGATATGCAACACAATGAGGATATTTATGTATACTGGAGGCCTTTTAGGTAAATTGAAGATATCCAGTATGCATCTGGTGGTGTTCTAAAGTAGGTTTGATTATGAAGAAAGGTGCGGGCATTCAGAAAAACCGAAAAAACGAGAAGGAAAAAGCAGGCTCCATAAAAGGAAAGCCTGGTTGCGTAAATGACGAAATACCTGCGTCAAGCCAGATCGACAAAATAATAGCATCCTTCAACGAATGGCGTGGGCAGACCCTTGCGGAACTCCGCTCAATAATAAGAAATGCAGATCCTTCAATTATTGAGGAGGTCAAATGGAAAAAACCTTCAAATCCAGCAGGTGTGTCTGTGTGGTCTGCAGGAGGGATAATATGCATTGCGAACGTTTTAAAGAAATCTGTCAGGCTGACATTCCCAAAAGGTGCTGCAATCGATGATAGACAAAATACATTCAATTCCAGAATCGACAGCAGGACTGTTCGTGCGGTGGATTATTATGAAAACAGCAAAATAGATCCTGCTGCGCTGGTATCTATAGTGAAGCAGGCAGTCAACTTAACACACCGAAGTAACGCAAGCAAATAACGCCCCTTTTAATAATTCAACCAAATTAAAAAATAAATTTGATCAGAGCGGGGATTCCGCCTGAAGTCCATTTGTTATCAATACAGGAATGCTCCTAGCTACTTGACAGAATTTACTATGGAAACAAGTAGCTCATCAAGCCTTTTCCCAA
>JAKAAI010000076.1 GCA_021797055.1 Thermoplasmata archaeon
ACATATCAGCAATGAGCTCTGTCGTTCCTCACTACCTCATCTTTCCCAGCATTGGAAATAAGGGTTCATCAATGCATTGGGTTATTTCCCCCTATACGCCTTAAATGCTGGAGTATAAAGCATTTTTCAATGCTCCCCAATGCGTAAGGCGCATAATGCTTGTGCAATATTTAACAATTTCGTACTAAAAACGAGCCCTTAGAATCTTCAATTTAAAATTAAACGAATAAGAGGTATCAGAAAGATGTTCACCCGATATTTCATTATCTGTAATTAGTTCAGAACAAACTATGGTAAGATCATCAATCTCGAATCTGGCAGATCCTTGGTCACTCATGTGGTTGCATTTTATGCTCTTTTTGATAGCAATAAAAAGCCGGAATTTAGATATACATAGAAAATGGAATCCTTAGAGCACTCCCGCGGTAGATATCATATTAATCTTGCTTGATGAAATGTTTGATGATTGCAGAAATAGAGCAGAAAATATTTCTTAGTTGCGTTTTTTTCCGAAGTCAGTGAAGGCCCCTGCATAATTAATATTCGAAACACCCATGAAACCCGGAAACCAGAGATTACCAGTCAATACGGAAATATCTGGTGGATCTAAGCTACCTTATCTCCTGGGACCGTATTCTCTGGTATACTTGGTGTAAGGAGTATAACTCCATTGTCTGTCATCGCACCCAGAACGAGAACCTCTGACATGAAGTTTGCAACCTGTTTTGGCTCGAAGTTTGTAACAGCCACTATTTTCATTCCAATGAGATCTGATGCCTTATAGTTCCTGATCTGGGCAGAGGATTTTTTGATCCCCATGTTTCCAAAGTCTATCGTCAGCTTATAGGCTGGTTTTCTAGCCTCCGGGAAATCCTGGACATCTATTATCTTCCCAATTCGCATATCTAACTTTAAAAAATCATTGAAACTTATTGCCATTCCGTCGCTATATTTACTCGCATAATAAAGTAATTATTCTTCTATCAAGGACGATAAATCCTATGGGATAATTAAATGTCTATGCCCTCTATGGAGCAAGTGCCGTCTTTTCCGCGCTTGACCACAGATATACTGCCATTTGGAACAACTGTTCTGTGAAAGTTAGTGTCTATATACCTGAAAATGGCGTAAATCACCCCGCCATGCGTAACTATACAGATGTCGTTATCCGATTCACTGGATACCTTCATGAACCTTGACGCGACGCGGTTGCAGAAATCCTTCCATGGTTCGGCATTCCCAATGTCATTACTACCGAGGAAACCGTCTTCCAGAATCAAATCTGGATATCTCTTAAGTATTTCGCTTTCTTCCATTCCGGAGAGCAAACCGAGATGCCTCTCCCTGAATTCAGGATCCTCTTGTATCCTGATGCCTGTCTTTTCAGAGATTATTCTTGCAGTATCGAGTGCCCTCTTGAGATCGCTGGAATATATCGCAGATATTTTTCTACCAAGTAATTTCGACGCTGCTGATTCAGCCTGTTTCCTGCCAAGTTCATTCAGACCGCCGCCGATCTGGCCCTGCCATATCTTGCGTGTGTTCCAGGTGGTTTCCCCATGCCTTACCAGAAAGATTTTCCTGTCGTTCAAACAGGAACACCCACAATGAAAACGTGTTATAAGTGTTTGCTTCTGGTTTCCGTGACTCTGCAGTTCCCACTGCAGCCGCCTGATAGTATAGAATACCTGGAAGCGGAAATTTTAGAATATGTAATTTCTCCGATCCCGACGGTATTCATAAAAAAAACTAACGCAGCCAGGATGAATAAATCTGGCATCCGCAACAGTATTTTGAGGACAGCATGCATCCCAGTAAACTTTTTACCATCTCTTGTTTCAACAACGATGCTTCTTTCAAGAATATCTTCATGAACCGGGAGATCTGCCTTATTGAGATCACGAAAGGATGTGAAATTAACGAGACCAATTTTATCGGCAGCCCTGACTAAATTCATCGACCTGACACAGACAGGACAATGACCATCATAGTATACCTTGATCTCGTTCATATGTACACAATGAAAACTAACGGAATAAAGTTATACTACTTTGACTGCGACGGATACAATTTTGTTATCACCGTATTGACCTGAAGCTGCTGCCCCAATTGCAAACCGTATTTATACTGTGACCTGTGATTCGGGGGTTCAATGTTTAAATAAATCAGTGGTTACGCCAGGGCTTGACAGCAAACAGAAATACAAGCCAGAAAATAAATGTAATAACTGTCATGCCAGTCAGGATAGGTGTGAGGATTAGAGATGTTAAATAACTCCCCGGAATAATGTTGAAAAACCTTAGCAGGGACCAGAAAGCCGTCGTAATTAAAAGCGAGAAAAAAATAATCCTGACCTGCTTTTCCTGTACCTGCTCGCTTACATCGACTGGATATACTATACTTTGGGCGTTTTTATTTCCTTTCCTCTGTATTGCTCTCAATACCATCAAGAAAAGCAACTGGAAGAGGATAATCTCTAGAAGTAATTCTGTTGAATAAAACTGGTGAGCCTGAAAAAAAGAGAAGAATAAGTAAACAATCACCACTAATGCACCTATCAGCAGAAAGATGAATGATCTAATGGTCGGTCTTTTCTCGTCGTAGGCAATGCCCCGTCTATTCTTGACTATCCCTGACAGGATCTCCAACAATGCCAGACTATACAGAAAAAACCAGGTTATTAGCACGAGGATAAGGGTCAAGTCAGGATACATGCTATGATTCCTGACACCAAGTTCTACGCTGGATAAATATTTTGACGCTTCAGATAATTGATCTTAATTTAATGTTTTCATGAAGATATTGACAGGATAGTCTTTCAGGTTAACCGATGTTTTCATAGGCTTTTGAGAATACCACGCAAGCATCCCTTTATTTATGGTTTAATGATCATGCCTCAGCTTAATTGAATATGCGTGGCAAATAATTAGAGTGTTAACTTTTAGAACAACTGTTTTTATGTTATAATTTTTCAGATATAAATTCAAAGAAAAATAAGTTTATCCGATTACCTCAATGCCGAGGTTCGGAGTGAATATATGGCTTGATAGGTTTAAGTCCTGTGTCAAATTGAATTCGAAGACGATCGTTGACGTCGAACCCGCTGTTAATGTGACCGGGTGGTTAAGGAAGCCGAATGACGAGGCAAGTGTGAAATTGATTGCAACACCAGCTATCACGACTGTTACGTTTGTAATATACAACCGAAACATGGTGTATGTTTGAGCAGTCAGTTTCACGGATGAAAGCAGAGATGCATTCGATGCTGTCAGGCCGAGTATATTGACAGTCTCATTTCCATGGGGAAGAGTATAGTTTTTCCAGCCAGTGTTATTGTTGCCATGAAGCGCAACTGCAGAAAATGTTATGTATACTGCAGATGCATTCATAACTGGTAAATCCGCAACCTCCATGTCTACTGTTGCAGTTTTGTTCGAATTTGAGACGTAGCTGTTATAGACAAAAAATCCGCCGATGATGATCAATACTACAGCAATTGCTATAATTGCTGCTCCAAATTTTTTCATTGCCCATGGATTGCGACCTGTCTTTATAAGCATATTGGTACAAACAATCTTAACATTCTATAAAGTCTGACAATTATTGCACCAGAATGTAATTCTTTTGGTTATACCCACCTTCCCGACAGATATCCTACCTAAACACACGGGACAAGATTTTTTCCTGTAAACATAAAGTCTTCCTGTTAATTTCGAGTGATTAAGCCTTGCATAATAGAATATATTTGAGAAATCAGTGACTGCATTAACAATTTCGGAAATTTTGATGTCATTAATCTCTGAGACCTTTCTCTCAGGACTGATCTTTGTTCTCCATAGAACCTCGTTCTTGATTATATTGCCGGAACCACAGAATATTTCCTGGTCAAGCAGTATATCGGATATTATGGAATCTGTTTTTCTCAATGCTTTAATTTTAGTAATGGCTCCTAAAGGGTCCCACTGTGGATCCATTATGTCCTTTCTGGGATCATAATATCCAAAGAATTCATTAGGCGTTTTTTCTGATATTGCGCATCTGTAAAAAAATAAAGAAACTGATCTTTTGCTAACAATCACCATGCTTGGTTTTTCGCCAGTAATGTTCTTTATCTTTACAGTGCCTGACATCCCGAAGAAGACCACAATATATCTTTCTGGCAATTTTATTATGAGCCTCTTTCCATATGGTATCAGGTTTATGTTGCCCGACAGAACCGATCCATTCCGGTAAATCTTGCAGTATTGGCCATTGAAATGAGATATCCTCTTATATAGTACCCTTAATGGCGGACCTTCCATTTTCAATCCCTAACTATCGAAGATATATCTTTTTTGTAGTCGTGACAATCTGAAATGCTGTGCAATTATTTAAGTATAGAAAGGCATAATGTTTACCTATGTCAAGAAAAGACAGGGTCATTGTCGCCAGGCTTCTTTCTGGGTTGGCACTGCTTTTGCTTCTGATTGCACTCATATATGATATCATAAGTTTTTTCACACCCGTTAAGGATGCGCTGAGTTCCTTTGATGCATTTGGCTCTTTTCTATTGGGGAAACTTGCGATTTTCGTTATTATCGTGATAACCCTCGTTTTTCTTTTTATAACATATGCTTCTATCTTCAACAGGTTAAAGAGGGTAAATTCAAGTGCTAGGGATCTATCGTTAATAATTGGCATAGTCCTTTTAATTTTGGGTATCCTGGTTCTTGGGATCTTTGTGACCGGGGCGGGGGTTTTGCTGCTACTTACCTGGCTCGTTCTCATTTTATGATCTGATATTTTTGGATAATTTTATTCCAGACCTGCTAAAAAAGTATTTGAATCTTAATATCTAAGCTTTCCAGATGGAACCATACTTAAGTTTTTCTATCAGGTTTGCAAAAATCTTATAAATCAGCCATATATTAGTAAATCAGTTTAAAATGACTAAATTTGTACTGGTATCCGACTACACTTTAAGCTCGAATTACAGGGATTTTCCACTTCTCGATTTCCTCCCTTGCGCTCCGTCACGTGCCATCCCGGGTAGCATATACCGCTTCCTTAAAGGACCTGGGCTGCCAGCAAAGCCAGATGGGCAGAGCCTCTTCGCTCCTTATTCTCTCAGGAAAATTCAGGCCAGCCTGCTGAGGAAATACAAGCCGAGTGATATTGCGGTCGCGCACGAGGATCACCTTGACCAGTTCATTAAGGATGACACTGAAATTATTGGAATAACGACAATGGATCCGCTTGGTATAGGGCCTACAACAATGTCGTATTATGTCCTGATGGGCGGAGACATGAGACCGTGGGTCAGGGTGGAATGGGATAACCTGATCAAGAAGGTAAATGCCCTGAGAAGAGGGAAAAAGGCAAAGCTGGTGGTCGGTGGGCCCGGTGTCTGGGAGTTTACCGTTCTGAAGGATGAAATTGGCTGGATGAATATCGATTATTTTGTGCAGGGAGAAACTGATGACGTTGTTCCTGAACTCTTCCAGGAGATAGTTGATAACAACATCAACGAGAAGCTGTTCTACAGGGGCTACATGTCATATGATGATAAATTCAGGAAGGTAATAGTCAAGGACCCACATTACATTGCCAGAGGTATCGAGACATCTGCTTACCCGAGACTTGAGGATATACCGCTCATAACAGAACCATCAATGAAAGGCATGGTTGAGGTCATGAGGGGATGCGGTGTGGGCTGCGATTTCTGTGAAGTAACATTAAGACCGCTGAGATACTATTCACCAGAGTCTGTAGCCAGAGAGGTTGCTATCAATACAGCCGCAGGACAGGATAACGCATGGCTGCATTCAGATGAGATATTTGCATACAAGCATGGTAACAGGTATGAACCAAATACCGAGGCGCTGACAGAACTTATGCAGGCCGTTATGTCCGTGAAGGGCTTGAAAACAGCCAACCCAACACACGGAAGGATATCGATACCTGCCGCCTACCCGGATCTGATAAAAAAATTATCAGAGATACTTAAAGCTGGACCTTCTAACTGGATAGGTGTCCAGACTGGAGTCGAAACCGGTAGCGACAAGCTTGCGATGATGCACATGCCGAACAAGACTCTTCCTCTCAGGATAGGTGCAGACGGGACTTTTTCTGAGATAGTGTGGCAGGGTGTCTATAACGAAACCAGGTACTACTGGAGACCTGCTTTTACTCTGCAGGTTGGCCAGGAGGGAGAAACCCCAGAAGATCTATGGGAGACCGTATCAATGATCAACATCCTGAGTAACTCATTTGTCGACGGCAGGCCTTTTGAATTCACTGTTACCCCGCTGGTAAACGTTCCGCTTGGAAGGATTAAGTCGAGGTCGCTCAACAAGAACGTGCTTACAAAGGATCAGCTTGCAGTCTACTACGCATCTTACAGGCATCTGGCAAAGATGGCTGCTCGAGATGGCTTCAGCAACACCAACGGCAACTTCTTTGCACGTGCGGGCACCGGTTCCATTATAGCGGGAGGCGGGCTTCTCATGATGAAATGGATCGAGCGCATTGCATCGAAGGCCGGTGTTGATATAGACAAGGTGAAGAATTATTCCCTTGATGGAAAGAAGGAGATAACTTCTCTTAGCACAATGGCCCGGGCTTAATAATTCAGGATGCAGATAATAAGGAACGAGCAGTACCTTAATCTTGCTTTCGTACCGCATAAACTTGTATTCAGGGAGAAGGAGATTGAGATACTCCAGACTGCCATTATTGATCCACTTTCTAGCGGCATAGGTGGTACCGCAATAATATACGGCGAACCCGGTACTGGAAAGACTGCAACTGCAAAATTCATTTCCAATATCGCTGAAAATCTCGATTATATCTACCTGAATGCACTCTCCTTTCCATCACTGACATCCCTGCTCAGATCCGCAGTATCAACGTTCACGAAACTTGACCAGGTATCAACATACACAACGGGCGATTACCTGAAGATGCTTTCAAGGATACAGTCCAGGCGGGGTCGTGGCATACTGCTTGTTGTTGATGAATGCACCAATCTTCTCAGAGAGGACCAGAAGGGTTTTTATTCTATCCTGAGGGCACCGGAGATATATTCGGTCAGGATGTCATCCATTCTCATCTCCCTGGATGATCCGTACATAATATTGAGGAAGAAACGTGCCAGGTCTGTATCCTCATATGTCCCGGTTAAATTCAGCAGGTATTCCAGGGACGAGCTTTTTGTGATCCTGAGGGATCGTGCAACCGAGGCACTCTACAGCACCGCTTTTGACGACAGCATTCTTGAAATGATAGCTGATATAGCCGCACAGCTCGGAAGCGCAAGGGTTGCTATTGAAATGCTTCAGAAGGCGGCTTTCATTGCTAAGCACAGGCTTTCCGATCAGATCCTGGCAGAGGATGTCAGGAGCGCCAGGGCACTGATCAATCCCTATTTCACTGAAAGCAAGCTCAATGGTCTTGACAGGGATGAACTGGCCGTTCTGCTTGCGACAGCCTACTGCCTCAGGGATGGCATGTCCGCAGGCATCTCATCTGCAATGGAAAGGTTCGGGATTATCAGTGAGACATATTCACTCCTTCCGATGGACAGGCAGAAGTTCTACCGGACAGTTAGCCGGCTTGAGACCTATGGCCTCATAGAGAGCAGGCTTGAGGGTAAGGGAGACAGGAAGGGTGTGGAGAAGATACTTATGATCAATGATGTTCCGATAGATTCACTCGCTGAGAAGGTCGAGAGTATACTGGATCATACAGGGTAGTTTCCTTGTCGAAAAGCGATAGGATGAAGGCGAAGCACTCAAAACCGCGTTCTATGTATTTCTTATAGAAAGAACGGTCTATGCTTCCATTTCCTGATGGATCCACGATATGCCTGGATCCATCCGTTACTACTGCCTCAACGCTCTCGCCCGGATTTATATCCATGCCACTGGACATGTATGCCTTAAGAACACTTTTCTGAAGGTTGTTGACCCTGTATTCATCATGATGCCTGGTTATCCTGAAATGCACCATGTAATCACTGCTGCCTGATCTGCCGAGATCCTTCAGGTACCGATCCCGTATGGCAAGAAGATCCTTCTTTTTTGAGGGTATGTCGGCTGCAACCCTGCACTCCTTGAGAACATCAAGGCATTCAACCTGCATCCTTCTGACCATGTCAGGAACATCACTTCTCCTTGCCATTATGCCTCTGAGCTTGTATGTTCCATCGTATTTCAGGCCGATGTAGCTGTTCGGCGATCCTGTGTTTTTCCTTGATGGCAGGAACACTATCCATCTGTAGTGGCCATCCACGACAATATCTATCCTTGTGGAATCCTTTATCCTTGAGAGAAGCTCGCCCACATCCCCATTACCCCTTATCCAGAGAGAATCCACTATTCCATGTATGACCTCGAATCCCATCTCGCCTGCTATTTTAATTGCTTTGGCCAGGGATGATCTGCCGATAGC
>JAKAAI010000077.1 GCA_021797055.1 Thermoplasmata archaeon
AGAAGCCTCTTCGAGTTGCATCTCCTTGACAATTTTTCCATTAAAATCGTATAATACAGTGCTGAGCCTTGCGTCTTTCAGAATGAAAGTTAACAACCCATCGCTCACTTTGATAACATTCTCAACAGGGTGCTCAGATTCAATAATCACTGACCCATTTTTTAAAACCATTCCGTTTTTGCTGAACTTAAGAATGTAAACATCGTTTCCTACTATACCAAGTGGCTGTGCAGGTGAATCAAAAGAGTATAGTTTTTCCCAGGTAGATGGGTCCTCAATCAGGCCGCTGTAGATAGTTGTTTTCATCCAGTTTCCGACTGAAACAAGACACTTTTTCCCGTAAACATCAATGTCTATGAATTCCGTATTGCTAATCCCATCCCCCCAAACAATCTTCCCATCAAGGATCACCCGTTCAGCATTCTTCTCGACACCCTCAGCCTGATCCTCTCCCCTGAAGGACTTAAGTATATAGTAACGGTTGCCGAAAAATTTCACGCCACCGAAAAAGCCATGCAATTTCTGGATTATTTTTCCCGAATCCAGTATGTATAGATCACCGAGATCGGATCCTTCTGTCTCGAAATATGAAAGCATTGAAAAGGATTCATCTGTGCTGAACCATGTTATTATATTATCAGATCTTACAACCTCATTGCCGTCAACCGAAATACAGTAGCTATCCCTCTCCCGGTAAAGCAATGCCTTGTGCTTTCCGTTAATTTTTACCTGCATGATGTTAACGACGTCGCTGAATTCCCTTATCTCTTTCCTTATTCTTTTGGAATCAGCCCTGAAAGCATTCCGGAATTTTTCAGTCTCTATGGCAGCAAAATCCATTGTTGTCTTATTCAGATCTTCAAAGGCCAGATATTTGTCTTCACAATCCTTATTCATTCCACCTTTGATATTAGTATTGAATTAAAATTATCGCTTTTGCATTGCGTTATTGTTATCTTTCCAATGAGAAACAGCATAAAATTTAGCTGCTCTGTTGCGGTATTTCTATGCCATAAGAAGCAAGTCTTTCAACATCTATTTCTCTAACGTATATGCCCATTCTTTCTTTCGAATCAATTACAGTGGGTCCATCATAAACCTCCCCCGTCCAGTAACTGACCCATTTGCCCTTTGGAAGATAAACACCCCTGACGCGCTGATCTTTTCCAATAACTGGTGCATGAAGAACACTTTCCCCGAGCATATATTCATCCTCCACCGAATAGGCGTCGGAATCATTGGGGTAATCATAGAACAGTGGCCTGATGATAGGTTCTCCATTGCTGGATGATTTTCTGGCTAATTCCATGATATAAGGCAGGAACTTGTATCTCGTATTTATTGCCTTCAGGATCCGTTCCTGATAGTATGCCGGAAGCAGGAAAAGTTCCTGTTCGTTTGCATTTTTGATCTTGTGGTTCCTGTAGATCGGGAAAAAGAGAGCAGCCTCGTAATAGACTGACAGCAAATCAGGGTCGGAATCACCCCAGAACCCTCCCAGATCACATCCGCAATATGGCATTCCGGATATTGACAGGCTGAGAACCATAGATATTTGCAATTTAACATCCTCATATGAGGAAAGGTTGTCGCCCGTCCACATTGCAGCATACTTCTGTATCCCCGGGTAACCTGATCGAGTCAGGATGAATGGCCTTTCTATCTTAGATAGCATAGCAAAATAAGTAGCCTGGGCCTCGTAATACGCATAAAGGTTATGTACAGAGAAATCAGTTATCCTGGTACCATCATCCATCCTGTGCATTGCATCCTTCAGTATGGTCGCTCTCCTCTTTCCATTTTCATAGGCGTTGTGTACCGCCGGCTCATTCATGTCGAGCCAGATGCCCTCTATTCCGAACCTTAAGAATTTTACTATCTCTTCCGACCAGAAATTGCGTGCACTCTCGTTTAGAAAGTCTGGAAAGACACAGGTTCCTGGCCAAACAGTATCTACATACAATGAACCTGATGGATCTTCCAGGTAGTTTCCCAGTCCATTCCTGAAAACGTCAAAATTCTGATCCAGTTTTATTCCAGGGTCCAGAATTGGAACGAGTTTCACACCTTTATTCTTAAGGTATCTGACCAGGCCCTCAGGATCCGGGAACCTTTGCGAATCCCAGGTAAAAACGCGGTACTGATCCATATAATCAATATCCAGGTACACGGCAGAAACGGGAAATTTATCCAGATAGCGATCAGCTATATCTTTTACTGATGATTCTGGAAAATATGACCATCTTGATATCTGGTGGCCAAGTGCCCATTCTGGGATTTCAAACGGTCTGCCAGTTATGTTAACATAAGTGCCGACTACCTCCTTCATGGTTTTAGCGTGTGCGAGAAAAAGCTCAAAATTTCCTGACTGGAATGTAATAATTATGCTGTGATATTTTTCTATACCAAAATCAAACTCGATCTCTCCTGGATAGTTCAGAAATACCATATATGCGTTTGTTCCATCCAGAATGTAGAAAACAGGAAATGAACTGTAAATCTCCTCCTTCTTTGTATTGTAATCCCATGCACTTGTACTGTATAAAAGGTGTTTTGAACGCTTCCTGTTCATCCTGGATGGCCTCTCCCCCAGCCCAAAAATTCGATCCGTCACGGAAAGATCAATTTCGATCTTTATCCTTCTTTGTTCCACGGAATCGTTTTTCACAACGTCACCACCATAAGGTTCAATATGAGCGGTATCGGGGCTCATTTGCGAGATCATTATTCTCTTATTACCAAGTTTCAGAGAATTTTCTACCGGCAACTTATCAACCCCATCACGAAGGAAGGACAGAACTGGTTTTCCACTGTAGATGGCTATATAGTCACCTGCATTGTGTTTAAGAAGGTGCATAGTTCTTCATTACTTGGCAAATCTTAACAGTTCTCCATGTCACGTCTGGATAATTTTTCTGACGAAAATATAAATCATTGAGAATGCTTATTGAATGATGTTCTGCATCCCACCGAGTGAATACCCAAAAAGGATAAACGCCCTTGTCGCGCTGATGGAGAAGCGTGACTTATCCGGTGTTTTCATGTCCAATCCAACGAACATGAGATATTTTTCAGGTCTGACATATTTACAAACGGAGCGACCTGCTGGAATTCTGGTAAACCGGGATGCTGAAGTATATTTCTTCGGGCCAAAGCTTGAGGAAGAGCACTCAATGTACCTTTCCAGCATCATAAAGAACTCATATTCATACTTCGATTATCCCGGGAAGATACATCCATTCAGGCATTTCGGGGAATGGATCCATAAACTGATTCATGGAAAGAATCTGGGCATGGATAACACCTCAATTTATCCAGGTGTCTATGGATTTCGTGGTATACCGAGTGCTGAGATCATCGGTGACTATAAACTGGTTGACATATCTTCGTCACTATATGAAATGAGAAGAATCAAGAGCCAGAAGGAGCAGGAACTGCTCAGGGAAAGTGCAAGATGGGCCAACTATGCTCACAGGCTTTTGCAAAAGTACACCGCACCAAAACTTTTTGATTTTGAGATAGCATACAGAGCAAGTTCTGAAGCCAGTGTTGCTGCCATGAACGCTTTTGGAATGGATTCAAAACCACAGATAAAGTACCCTATTGAGATATTCGCCGGTTTCAGGGGGCAGGTCGGTACACATTCTTATTATCCACACTCTCTTTCAATAAACCGGCCCATTAAAAAAGGTGACATACTGGGATCAGGGGCGGACGGCAGCATTGATGGATATCATGTTGAAATAGAGAGAAACCTTTTTGTTGGAAGGGTAACACCCCAGATAAGAAAATATCACGCAATTATGCTTGAAATGCAGCAGGAGGCAATTTCATCCCTTAAGGTAGGTGGCAAATTCAGTGACATAGATCGCGTCGTTGTTTCTATGGCGAAAATGAAAGACGTATCACAGTTGCTCCTTCATCATACCGGACACTGCATAGGTCTTGAGGGTCACGAATCGCCATTCTTTGACGTCGGTGACGATTCGCCCATCAGGGCAAACATGGTTTTCACAATCGAACCTGGCATATATGTGCCTAAACTCGGAGGTTTCAGGCATTCCGATACAATTATAATGCACGAGGACGGACCGGAGGTCATAACATACTACCCGAACAACACAGATGACTTGATTGTAAATTGAGTTCAAATTTCATAATGAAAGCAATAAATATGAAGGATTAATACTAATATTATGTTTATAGCCGCACTGGAGGTTCAACTTTGATCTATCTGTTTTCTATGCTGCTTCTTCTGGGCGCGCTTGTTTCGGCTGGAATTTTCTTCTATACACTGTATGCACTCTTCTGGAATGCGAAGTACATACCGCTGAAGAAGATCGAAATGAAGCCGATTATCCTCAAAAGAATTTACATGGTAATCAGGAACGTATTCCTTCAGGCCAAGCTTTTCAAGGATCGATCTGGCGGTATAATGCATGCAATAATGTTCTGGGGCTTCATAGCATTTGGAGCCTATTCCCTGTCCTTCTTTTACCGTGGTTTCTTTCCTGACTCTCACCTTATACCAGCCGGTGTGTTGAAGGATGCAATTTTCTTCACCGTTGATATCTTTGCGGCGGTTCTAATAGCCGACGTTATCTATTCCGTTTTTCGCCGTTGGATTATAAAGATCCCAAGATATCAGGGTTATAATGGATTCGAGGCTTCTTTCATACTGTTTTTGATAGCACTCCTAATGGTAACATATTATGCTCTGGGCGTTTTGAGAATAGATGGAATAAGCAGGAACATACCCGGAAGTATTATGGAAGGACTTGCACCCGGTGTGACCCCAATTACGACGGCACTCGCACATGCACTCCCTAAAATTTCTCCAGTTGCCGGATATTATACATACTGGACAATATGGAGCATACATGCCATTGATTTTCTGGTATTCCTCGCCTATATACCAAGGTCAAAGCATCTCCACCTTGTTGCAGCTCCTCTAAATGTCCTGCTCTCAAAGGACAAACCGCAGGCACAGCTTACCCCTATAGACTTCGACAAGGCAACAAGATTTGGTGCAACTGATATAAGGGATTTCTCCTGGAAGGACTATATGGATTTCTATGCGTGTACTGAGTGCGGCAGGTGCACCTATAATTGTCCTGCATACACAACCGGAAAAACACTTTCTCCAAGGGACATCATATGGGATCTCAGGGAGGTCGTCCTCAAGGAGGGCACAAAGATACGGAAAACACATGACAATGTGGCAGAATCAAAAATTGTCCAGCCTGTCATTGGTTCAACAATAAAGGAAGAGGATCTCTGGTCATGCACCACCTGCATGGCATGCGTTGAGCAGTGCCCCGTTATGATTGATCATGTTGATAAAATTGTCAGTATGAGACAGTCGCTTGTTCTGAATCAGGGAAAGGCCCCAAAAGAAACACTCGATCTTTACAGGAACCTTGAAAATTACCAGTCGCCATGGAATAATCCGCCTTCTACGAGGGCAGACTGGGCAAAGGATCTCGGTATCAAGGTGGTATCCGAGGGTGCTTCTGACGACTTTGACGTCCTTTACTGGGTGGGCTGTGTGGCGAGTTTTGATCCGAGGAACCAGGAGATTGCTAAATCAGTTGTCAAAATATTGAAAGAAGCTAATATAAATTTTGCAATACTCGGTTCTGAGGAGAAGTGCACGGGCGATCCGGCAAAGAGAACAGGCAATGAATACCTTGCACAGACCCTTGCAACCCAGAACATTGAAACTTTTAAAAAGCATAAAGTTAAGGATATAATCACAAACTGTCCCCACTGCTTCAATTCTTTAAAGAATGATTACAGGGCCATGGGTTATGAAGTCAATGTTATGCACCATAGCGATTACATCTCAAACCTTCTTTCAACCGGGAAAATCAGGGTCAAGCAGGATACTACAGGTGAAAAGTATACCTACCATGATTCATGCTACCTCGGCCGATATAACAAGATTTATGATGCACCGAGAAAGGTTATTCAGAGTGTTTCCAAAAACATGGTCGAGATGGAGATGAGCGGTAGCAAGGCTCTATGCTGCGGTGCCGGTGGTGGTAGATTATGGATGAACGAAACAGTTGGAACAAAAATCTCCCATAAGAGGATGGACATGGCGGACAAAACAGGAGCAACAACCCTTGTAACAGCCTGTCCATACTGCATGACAATGCTGGATGATGCAAGAAAAGTAACGAACAGGGAGGAAAAGATTAAGATCACGGATATATCCGAAATTATAGCCAAAAACATATGAATAATATATTAACAAAAATCCTATTTACGCATATATTCCGAAAGAATAAATCAAATAAGTAAACAGATAAAATTAAGGATTACTTTATTATTATCAAGCATGAAGATAGAGAGTTATGACATAGAGCTTGATGTTGATTTTGAGCATGCTAATTATAGAGGCAGGGAAAAAATAAAACTTGATTCCAGTGTGGAGAGCATTGTGCTGAACTGCCTGGGCCCTGTTATAGACAAGGTGACCATAAACAATCAACCTGCAGTGCATTCGAAGGGAAGAAGGGATGACGAGGTCTTGATCAGACCTGCGAGTGGTAAATTCAGTGATATTGAAATCGACTTTCATGCTGATGTTTCAAAATCGCTTATGGGCCTCTATGTAGCGAAAACAGCAGATGGAAAGACAATGTTCACAACACAGTTTGAATCCACAGGAGCAAGGATGGCGTTCCCATGCCTTGACGACCCGAGTTACAAGGCAGTTTTCAGGTTATCCCTAACAATTGACAGCAAGCTTGATGCACTTTCAAACATGCCCGTCTCAAGCCAGAAGGAGACAGGTCCCCGTAAAACAATAAAGTTCCGGGAAACACCAAGAATGTCGACCTATCTCCTCTATATAGGCATAGGAGAGTTCGAAACAATTGAAGGTAAGCACGGAGACAAGAAGATATATTTCAGCGGCCTCAAAGGCGCATTAAATTCAAATGATTTTCCGATCACTGTCGGCGCACAGTCCCTTGAATTTTTTGATGAATATTTCGGAATTAAATATGCGCTTCCAAAGATGCATCTGATCTCCGTACCTGAATTTGGTGCAGGTGCCATGGAGAACTGGGGTGCAATCACTTTCAGGGAAACAGCTATCCTCGTAAACGAAAACACCAGCGGTTTAACGAAAAAAAGGGTTGCGTCCGTTATCGCACATGAGATCGCACACCAGTGGTTTGGCGATCTTGTAACTATGAAATGGTGGAATGATCTCTGGTTGAATGAAAGCTTTGCAACATTCATGATGTATAAGGTCGTCGACCGGTATTACCCAAAATGGAATATAATTGGTGAAATGCTACAGACAAGAGCATCCGGTGCATTGATAGACGATTCATTGAAATCCACCCATCCAATCAACGTTGATGTCAAGGACCCAGAGACCGTAGCCCAGATTTTCGATCAGATAAGTTATGGGAAGGGCGGCATGATATTGAGGATGATTGAAGGTTACGCAGGGAACGAGATGTTTCGTGAGGGCATCCATGATTATCTTTCCAAATTCGCTTATTCAAACGCCGCTGGTTCTGATCTATGGAAAAGTATTGAGTCAAGATCTGGAAAACCCGTGAGCAGGGTAATGGAAGCATGGATAAACAGACCTGGCTATCCCTATTTGTCCGTGAAGAGAAAAGATGGCAAGATCGAAATAAGACAGAAGAAATTCTATCTAGACGGTTCGTCGTCAAATGAGCTCTGGCCCGTGCCTGTAACCATCAAAAGGAAAAACAAAATCGAATCAATTCTTCTTGAAAACGAATCGATCGAAATAGAAGGAAAGGATTTTGTCAAGATAAATGCATCAGAGACTGGCTTTTACAGAGTTCTTTATGATGAAGCATTATACAGTGAATTACTGTCTAATCTGCAGGATCTTACATTTGAGGACAGATGGGGTATCGCTTCTGACCTATTTGCCTTCCTTGTTTCTGGTCACATCAATATATCAAATTATCTTGATCACGTCAGGAGATTTGAAAAGGAAGATGAATATGCCGTGATTCAGGAGATTTCATCAAACCTTCAGCAGTTGTTACTTATCAATCCAAAGAACTCAAGAATAAAGGAAATAGCCTTAAGTTTTTACCGAAAACAGCTTCAGAGAATCGGCGATAAATCCGGCAGAGACGACATCAACGAAGGCATCCTCAGAGGAATGCTGAACTCCAGACTTTCCGACATAGATCCAGAACATGCTGCAAAACTTTCCGGCCTGTTCCAGACAATTGAAAAACAGGATCCAAACATGAGGACAGCTATTGCCATAGCAGCGGCAAGGCACTTTGGAAAGATAGATCCACTCATAGAGAAATTCCTGAATCTAAAAAGTGATGAGGACCGTGTGAA
>JAKAAI010000078.1 GCA_021797055.1 Thermoplasmata archaeon
TTAGATATCTATTTGATATCTAATGAAAAAGATACCAATGAATGTGACAAACAGGCTGGAGATAGAAGGCATACAGGGATTCTTCGTGAAGACAGTGACAAGGTTCGGAACAAGTGCTAAGGTGGATTGCCCCAAGGAATTCATAGGAAGGACAGTGTTCTTAGTAGTGGTATGAACAACCCAACCAGACTCCTGACATCCTTAAGCGCTTTAGAACGCTTCATAAACGATGCCCTGAGACTCAGGCATGATCCAGGTTACCTGAATGGATTCCATTTCAATCGCGAGTTATTGAAAGCTGCAGTTGCAAGCACTTATCTAGAAACAGTCAGTGACAGGGCAGATTCAATACATCTCGCTGTCGAACGATCCCCTGTCAGGGATACTGTATCTGGAATAAGGGATTCCTTATTTTCCCGCATATCAGCACTGTCCAGGGAATCCTTGTCTGAGAATACGGATCCTGTCATGATCGCATTCGACTACACGCATGAGGCCTTCTACGGTGACAGGGATTCGCTGTGGATACATGGATGGACTGGCGATCATGGCGTGACCGGAAGATTCTCATATCTCACTGCAAGCCTAGTGAACAGGGATCTCAGGCTTCCCTTAATATCCATACCGTCGCCCATGGGCAATGACATGCCATCTGAGGTTTCAGGAATCCTGGATATGCTTCTGCCATTGTTAGGTCACGTAGATCTTCTGCTGTTCGATCGTGGATTTTACTCTAAGGACCTTATCATGTCCCTGAACAGTCGGAAGATAAACTATCTCATATTCGTCCCCAAGAATCCCCAGGTGAAGGAGGAGTTCACACGCATGTACCAGTCGGAGAAGAAGGCCCTTCTCCATGAGTTCTATGTATACAGGGAAGGCAAAAAGATCAGGGCTTCTGTCCAACTTGCATTCCTGAAGCAGATCTTTGATCACAGATCCGATGAGTATTATGACTGGTGCTTCGCAACAAACGCATCTGACATTGATATGGATCACATCATTGCGAAATACAAGTTCCGGTGGCGCATCGAGACAATGTTCAGGGTCCAGGATGAGTGCAGGATAAAGACAAAGAGCAAGTATATCCGTGTAAGATATTTCCTCTTTGCATACGAGCAGCTGATTGAATCAATCTGGTATCTTTTCTATCATGAGGAGGTGAGCTTCAAGAAGTATCTCATGGAACTGAGCGATGTATGCACAGCAATGGTCAATAACGTGGAGAGAAAGGAAAGAAACCGCAAACAGTCCTGAATAAAAACTGTTTGAGGATGGCCATTCTTTCCCTTTCTCTGGTCATGAATAGCCATGGCTGTCTATAAAATTAACTCGGTTCGGAGATACTGATAGGACCGCAAAATTAATAAACAACAATTAATTTGATAATTGGATCTATGTCAAAGGTCAAGCTTAATAAACGGGAAGACCTGGACGAAGTCGCTAGCTACGAGGAACTTGATAAAACGGTTTTTGGTGAGGAAACAGACAAGAAAAAATCAGGGAGTAATTCTCGTCCTGTCCCTAGGAAATAAGATTGCCTCCCTTATGTTCTGAAGATTCAGCATAATAAGGGAAAGTCTTTCTAGACCCAGGCCCCATCCTGCATGCGGGGGCATTCCATACCTGAATGCGTTCAGGTAGAATGAGAAGTCTTCGGGGTTAAGGTTCTTTGACCTTAGTCTTTCCTCAAGCATTGCAGGATCATGAACCCTCTGTGCACCGGAAGTTATCTCGAATTCCCTGTATTGAAGATCAAAGGAGTTGCTAACCTTCTCGTCGCCTGGTTTTGGATGTGTGTAGAAAGCCCTTAAGGAGGATGGCCATTCGGTAATGAAATAAAAGCCCTGAAATTCGCCTCCAATTATTTTTAGCTGCTCTGGAGTAAAGTCTTCACCAAACAATGCCGTTTCACCTCGAGACTCTAGCTTCTTTATGCATTCCCTGTATGTGATCTTCGGGAAATCCCCTTCGGGCACGTCTATGTGCTGAGGTAACGTAGTGACATAATCAGGCCTGTGGGCAACCAGGTGCCTGATTCCGGATTTGATGCCCTCCTGCAACATGTGCATTGCGTCATGATGATCTGCGAAACCCATCTCTATATCTATTGATGTAAATTCATTAAGATGCCGCGGAGTATTATGCTTCTCAGCCCTGAATGCGGGACCAACCTCAAACACCCTGTTCAAGCCCGCTGAAATGAGTATCTCCTTGTAAAGCTGGGGTGACTGGTTCAGGTATGCCTGCTTTTCGAAGTACTGTACGGGAAACAGGTCCGCCCCTCCCTCTGTCGCGGCAGCAACTATTTTTGGAGTATGGACTTCTATAAAATCCGAGTCATGAAAAAACTCTCTCATGCCCCACAATAGCTCACTCTCTGTCCTGAATATCATCGCCACCTCGGGTTTTCTCAGGTCCAGAAACCTGTTAGTCAGCCTAGTTTCTATGTCTGCGCTAACCGGATCTATAACGCCCAGCGGAAGCGGAGATTTCGAGACGTTGAGCACCTCTATGCTTTTTGCAATGACCTCGACGCCGGATTTGCTCTGTGTTTTTCTGGTCAGGTTACCTGATACCGATATGACGGTTTCACGAGTCATTTGTGCAAGCATGTCATATCCAGTGGTTAAATTCGGTTTTGAGGTGATCTGTATGGTTCCGGTATGATCCCGGAGGACGATGAATGAAATATTTTTGAGGATCCTGATCTCCTGCAGCCATCCATTAAGCACTACTTCTTCTCCCTCTTTAACATCCTTCAGGCCTGAAACTTTTACTGGCACGTTTTTGTGATAGCATTGATATGCTAAATCTTATCGTTATTACCATTTGAGTGCCTGTTAACATTAAAGGACATGTAAAATCGTTTTGTGAAGGCGCGAAAGGTTAATTCAATTGTTAACAATTAAAGAGTAATGCGATTGGTGAATTCCAGGAACCTATTAATTATCATTATAGTCGCTGCGCTCTTGGCGACCGGTCTTTCCAGCACAGCTCATGCCTCCGGAACCCAAAAGCAAGTTGTGGTTCTTAATTTCCAGGAAGCGGTTGATCCTGGTAGTGCTGCATTCTTTAAATCCGACCTGCTTGGATTGACACCCTCAACTGTAGGGGCTGTCGTAATTAACATGAACACACCCGGTGGATACATTACAGAAATGGAGCAGATGATCTCTTACATCAACCAGACTGAGGCTAAGGGAATTCCAGTTTACACCTATGTGGACCCATCCGGGCTTGCTTCCTCTGCAGGCTCGTATATTGCGATGGCCTCCGACTATATCTTCATGGGGCCTGGGTCTTCAATCGGCCCATCAGCTCCTGTTGTGCTCGGCGGATCGAGCAGCGAAACCACGACGATGATCCAACTAATGACCAGCCTGGCGGTTGCACATGGAAAGAATGTTTCAGCAGCCTTGTCAATGATTGTGTCGGATGCCACTTATACATCAACCCAGGCGCTTTCGCTGAATCTCATAGACGGACAGGCAAACAACTTATCGGCTTTCCTCCAACTAGAAGGACTTGCCTCTTCGCAAAATGCGCCAAATGTTGTTATAATGAATCCAAATGCTTACGATAACTTCCTTACATTCCTGAGCAATTCATTTGTCGATGGCATACTAATAACAATAGGGGTTCTGGCCATTCTAATGGATATTTATCATGGGAGCATAATCCTCAGCGTAGTTGGCCTTATAATGATAGGACTGGGCTTGATAGGCGCAGAGATTATCGGAGCGCCCTTTATCGGTTTTATTTTCTTAATAGTCGGTGCGGCCCTAATCTTGTTTGAGTTCAAAACCGGGCACGGATTTATGATGATTTCTGGCATAGTTGTAGGCGTAGTTGGTGCATTCCTTCTCACTCCTAGCTATATTACGTACTCACCCAGCGCAAGTTCTTCATCACCATTCAGCGAGGCAAATCTATTCGTTGCAGCAGGAGTGATAATAGTGGCATTCATGGTCGCCTACTATCTTCAATATATTATCAGGTCACTCGGAAAAAAGAAATACACAGGACTTGAGGGAATGATTGGCCAGCAGGTTGAGGTTAAGGAAGAGCTAGTCCCTGAAGGGTGGGTCTCGTACGAGGGTCAGCGCTGGAAAGCCAGACTTGTTTCCGGAAACAAGGCAGCCGTAGGCGAAAAAGTTATAGTGCGCTCGAATGAAGGCTTAACTCTTCTTGTTGAAAAGAAGGAAGACACAAACTGACCGACACTTCTATTTGGACCAATTAAAAAAATATCGTGCGGTTGAAGCATATATCATGGAACCAGGGTAATCGTTTTTGCCGATTAATACCTGAAGACCCAGCAGAGCCATGCTGTCCAATTTATTTACAATGTAGGGATTGATTTCCCAGATCAGAATTATGGATGTTTCTTTACCATGCGAAAAAATAGTCTCTTTTCAATATGTTCCTTTTAAGAGCACATAAAAGACACCCATATCAGTCAGATAGGTGTTCCAAGCATAGGAAGGAACACCAACAACAGCCTGCTCCATGCATTAGAATCACTGTCATCATCTTTTTCAGTTTCATCAGACAGTGCTTTCCAGAGTTCTTTCAGGATCGGATTGATTCTGCTGGATGTCTTCTTACTCATCACTGCATAGGATAAAGTGTATGGCGTTTCTTCTATCAGCCAGTTTCTTAGCTGCTCGACGGCATCGCCTTCGGAAGCTGATATCCGATCGGCGATAAAGCTCAATATCATAGAATAACCCATTAATATGGAACTTACCGTTTCCTTTATTTCCTTTGGGCTTGCAATGCGCAGGAGTTTTTCCCACTCCTTCATCTCTTCTGCTTTGAACATTTCATCATTCAGGCGATAAAATTTTTCAACATAGTTTTTTCTGGGTATGACTTCAGGAGGCTTTACAATGCCATCTTTAACCATCTGGGCTATGAAATGATATAGGTTTGATCTGCTCACCTTCACTAACTTTGCCATATCAGTCACGGTCATTCTCCCATGCTCACTAAGAAGTAGAATTATCCTGAATTTAGTTGGGTTCCTGAATACCTCTGTAAGTATTTCATACCTATTAGGCGACATACAGACAGATAAGTTAATATATCAATTTTAGTTTTACGTATATATGAAATTTATACGACTAAATACTATTGATATGTTTGCCAAGATCGGGGTAACTCTTTTTAAGACTTTACAACGCGTCCCGATGGAGCTCTTTTTTTGCTTCTGGAGAGATAATATGATATCTGCCTGCCTTCGAAAAAATAATTTTGCGTACCGCAGAATTTTTGCAGGAATCAAGGAAGGTAACTTGAATGAATGAAGTGGATGTAGGAATGGATATAACGAATCAACATTTAAGCAGAAACTTTAAGCTTCTTGTAGCAACCAGCGCCATATCCAGGTCCGGTGTGGCGGGTTTTCAGCTCGCAGTTATTTGGATTGCTCTGCTTTTAACAAGGTCATCCATACTTGCGGGTCTGGCAGATGGGATGGCAGTTTTGCCCCTTTTTTTCAGCTTTATTCTAGGAGCATATGTGGATCGCCTGACAACCAAGAAAAGTCTGGCAATCCTGGTTTCGCTGGCAAGGGTGCTCTCGATTTTCGGGCTGTTCATAGCTCTTCTCGTCAAAGGATTACTTATTGAAACCCTTTCGATATACTTCGTAGCGTTTGTCATAGGTTTATCGACAGATGTTATGAATTCAACTTCCGCAAGCTGGACGAAGCAGTTTCTAGGTTCGCAACAGTATAAGTCTGGAGTCTCTCTATCACAGAGTCTTGGAGCAGTTGCCGAGGGAGTTGGGTATGCTTTGTCTGGTGTATTTCTGATCCTTGGACTTAATTTTGCAGTCTACAGTTTTGCTGTCGTATTTTCAGTGGCAATTATACCGATTTTACTGATGAAGGACGAGAGAACAACAATTGTTTCATCCGAAAGCAACATGAATTCTTCTGTTAGGAAAGGGCTTGAATATGTTTTCAAAGATAAGAGGTTACGAGGACTAGTAATGATTGTCCTTGCCATAAATCTGGCTCTTGGAACATTAGGAATATTCATGGCGTTCTTGATTCAGGATCAATTCAAGCTGAGCGCCATATATTTTACAACGCTTGCACTGAGCCTCACGGCGGGCGTTATCCTTGGTTCAGTTCTTGGGTCGGCTGCCAAGGGCAAACTTGGTTTATACTCAATAGGAACAATACTACCAATCGGGTTCTTGCTGTTCCTTGTAGGTATTATTAGATCCGTGTTTCCAGATTTTGCAATAACGTTTGTAATAGGCGTTTTAATTGGTGTTATCAACGTTGTGATAAATACTGCCATCCTCAAAATTGTAGACCAGGAAATGATGGGCAGGGTAAACGGGGTTATCAAGACATTCGGCATTAGTCTTACCTTCTTATCAGGTACTATCGGTGGGATTCTGATTCAGGTTCTTACCCTTCAAGGCAGTTTTTACCTGATAGGTGCAATTGTTTGTATAATATCGTTTACCCCTGTGGCATTCAGAGAATTTTACAACCTAATGCTGTGAGGTAAAACTGTTCGATGTGAATGATTTAGACGAAGCTTATCATATGTATGAAGCAAGATCGGAAGGCAAAATGTGAGAGAATCGTTTTTAGCGGAAATCCATGAAACAGTGAAAGTAATCTAAATATTGGAAGTTCTTTTAGTGTAAATGGTTATGACACAATAAAAACTATTAAAAAGCTTCTCAGTATATATTTTCGAAAGGGAATTTTCCATTTAATGGTTCTTGCCCCTGCTTAATGTGAAACAAATGGAAATTGAAACTATTACAACATCTTTGGAAGCAGAAAAAAAACTCATCGTCCATAAACAGTTCCTTGCAGGTAATACGCCTGAAGGTTCATTCAACGATAAACTGAAAGCAATACTAAGGAATATCGGGTACATTCAGTGGGATCCTGTCACCGTCGTGGCACCTTCGCATCTGATCTCCATTTGGAGCAGAATTGGTAAATTTGACTGGTCAGAACTGGATAAAATCATGTGGCACGACAAAGAAGTATTGTTTCAATGGACACCAATTGCATGGCTAGTGCTAGCCGAAGACTACCCGATATTCTACAGTTCGATGTCCCGTTATCCAGATTCCATGAGAAAGGGATGGGCCAACCATGCTGAATCTGCAAGTAAATTCCTCGAATCTCATCGTGAGCTGAAAAAGAAGGTAATGAATAGGCTGAAAGAGGGCCCAGCAGAAACAGGGCAATTCAAAAATTATGGCATCAGGGATAAAAGCCCAGACGGATGGAGTTCAGGTAATGAAGTCACCCAATTGCTTTTCCACCTTCAAATGAAAGGGGAAGTCATGGTTTCGGGCCATTCTGGAAACCAGAATCTCTGGAACCTGACTGATAATTTTCTTCCTCAATCTGTAGAAAGAACTATTATCCCTGCAGATGAATTTGAAAAGACCACAGCCATTAGGGCAATGAGGGCGCTGGGAGTCTCTGCAGATTACGACATCTACCGCTATTTTGTCAGGGGGAGATATACCGATTTGAAGGGCACTCTTAAGAAATTAGTCGAAGATGGAAAGGCGGTGAAAGTTAAAATTGATGGTCAAAGCAAAAAAAAGGCATATTACATGCTATCAGAAGACATTAAGGCACTTGACTCAATCATCTCGGATAAATGGGAGCCCAGGTTAAGCCTGATTTCACCATTCGATAATATGATTACACTGAGAGATAGAACTCAAAAAATGTTCAATTTTAATTACATTCTCGAACAGTTTGTCCCAAAGGAGAAGAGAAGGTTTGGCACATATGTGCTTCCTATCCTGTGGGGCAGCAACCTTGTTGGGAGAATAAATGCCAAATTTGAAAAACAACAGAAGATTCTCGATATACACGGGGTGTTTGCAGAACCTGGATTTGAGAATGAGGCCATTATTGGGGACAGGCTTGTAGATAGAGTGGAAGATTTCGCAGATTTTTTGGGTGCGGAAAAAGTCAAATATGGTAAAATTGAGCCGGGGGAGTGGAAAATTATTGAACATAGATCTCATATTGACAAATATCTCCACTGAGTTATCCCGTAATATGAAGCATCTTCCCGTCATGTTTAAGTTCTGCTTTGTGAAATCCCCTAAAAAGCATTGATTCCAGAGAGACAAAAATTTATGAATTTTCACTATTCTACAAGCATTGCAGATGTCCAATAGCATAAGCAACACGAATTTGATTTCATTCAAAGCTATTTTGAAGAATTACTTAACTCACTTTAGCATAATAAAAAATTATAATACTTAACTCGAATATTGCAAAAAAGCCCTCTTGTTTTATAGACCAT
>JAKAAI010000014.1 GCA_021797055.1 Thermoplasmata archaeon
ACATCTTTTATTAAGAAAGAGTTATAAGTACTTTTTACATCACGGAAGGCTGATTCGTAATGGTAAATGTCAGGAACGTTAATACCGATTCATTAATAGAAAAGGTCAAGGAGGAACTTCAGAAAGACGACAGGGTCAAGGTTCCGGAGTGGGTACAATTCTTGAAGGCTGGTATCCACAGGGAAAAGGCATGGGAACAGACTGACTGGTACCACAGGCGTCTCGCATCGACCCTTAGAAAGGTCTACCTGGAGGGGCCAATCGGTATTTCAAGGTTGAGCGCGGAATATGGCGGAAGGGTTGACAGAGGATCCAAGAGATATCATCCCGCAAGGGGGAGCCGTTTCATCGTCAGGCATATGCTTGAAACACTCGAACAGCTCGGTTACGTTAAAAAGGACCAGCGCGGAAGGACAGTTTCACCAAGAGGTGAATCCTTCCTCAACAAAGTCTCCGTACAGGTCATAAAGGATCTGGCAGAAAAGGATCCAAGATTCAAAAAATTCTTGTGATCGGTCACAATTAGCATATAATAAGGTGAATATCAATGGATTCCGATGACGAACTCGCTGAAATCAGGCGCAGAAAAATGCAGGAAATGCAGAGATCTGCAATGGAGGATCAGGCGGCAGCCGAGGAACAGAGAAGAGCGCAGGAACTAGAGAAAGCAAGAAAGCAGCAGATATTGCGCCAAATACTGACTCCAGAAGCGAGGGAGAGATTGAGCAGGGTCAGGCTGGTAAAACCGGAGCTTGCTGAAAACGTAGAGAACCAGCTGATACAGCTTGCAGGCATGGGGAGGGTAAACAGAATGATAAGCGATCAGGATGTCCGTGAGATACTTGATAAACTGACTTCAACAAAAAGGGAATCAAAAATAGAGTGGCGGGGAAAATGAGCAGAAACAAGGAAACTGGCAGAAAGATAAGGCTGATGAAACAGGTCCGTAGCAACCGCAGGGTGCCCGGATGGGTAATGATGAAGACTAACCGTAGACTTACCCAGAATACAAAGAGAAGGAACTGGAGAAGGAACTGGCTTAAACTGTAAGGTGAATATAAATGGCTGACGAAGAAGTAACCGCAGAATTACTGATGAACATACCTCTCAGGGATGCAAAGGCATCATCAAGGATCAGAAGAGCAGACACAGCGATCTCAATTGTAAGGAGGCATGTTTCAAGGCATGCCAGGGTACCTCTCGAGGACGTCTGGATCGATCCGAAGATAAACGAAATGATATGGGAAAGAGGAAGAAAGAATATAGCATCAAAAATATCCGTCAAGGTTGTTAAACTCCAGGACGGAACCGCAGAGGTAATATCCCCCTGACAATGATACGCAAGTTGAAAACCCTCAATAGCGATTTTCTGGGCGTTTACATGAGGGTTCTTGAGGACATTGCATTTGTCTCACGCGGTATTGATGAGGAGACAGAGCAGGCGCTAGTTTCCGTTCTCGACGTAACTGTCAGGAAGATCACACTGGCCAATACATATCTGATCGGATCAATGATGACTGGAAATTCAAATGGTCTGGTTATAAGCGGCATGGCTGATCCATCTGAAATAGGAAACAATATCGGAGACAGGAATATACTGATACTGAAGGACAAGGTAAATGCTGTCGGTAACGACATAGTTACAAACGACAAGAGTGCAATCATCCATCGTGGGTTTTCAAAGTCTAGCGAAAAGAAGATATCTGATTGTCTTGGTGTCGAGATAATCAAGGATTCAATCGGCGGCATCAAGACTGTCGGAAGCGTTTCAGTTCTTACAAAAAAGGGTATGATTGTTACACCAACTGTCACAGAGGAGGAGATTGAAAAACTCACCGATTACTTTGGTGTTCAGGCAAAACCTGGAACCGCAAATTTTGGCAGCATATACGTGGGTTCATCAATGGTGGCCAATTCAAACGGTGTTCTGGTTGGAACGAAAAGCACACCTATAGAGATTGGAAGAATTGACGAAGTTTTATCATAGAGAACTACTGTCCTATCCCGGTCTGCAAGAGGGAAGAGGCCTTCCTGATCCTGTTCATGACCGCAAGACCAATTTTCTTCTCCTCAAAACACTGGATGACTCCTGTGCTGTATGTACTGTCGTCCAATTTCCGGAATGACTTGAACAGATTCCTTGCAATTTCATAAATGTCCTTTTCGCTTCCCAGACTCATATATTTTCCTTCAACCTCACGTGCAACCTCATCTGAGCAGATCAGAATCTGGTCTTCAGGCATGCTGTTCTTTGCGTACTCTATCAATTTGCTTCGGTCTTCAATCCTGAAGAGCTTTTTACGCGGTGCATAATGAAGATACTTCATTCCAGGTGTTATTGGTGGATCACTTTCACTTAATTTATTGTCAAAATTGGCTTTTCCCAATACAGGAACAAGATCTTCAACACTGAGCGCACCTGGTCTCAGAACGTTGAAACCATCACTGACCAGCTGCACAACAGTAGATTCAATGCCAAAGAAAGTTTCGCCTGCATCCAGTACCAGATCCACGATACCGGAAAACTCTCTGATGGCATCATCGGATGAGACGATACTCGGTCTTGTTGATATATTTGCGCTGGGAGCTGCAATCGGCCTACCGGACTTTTTAATGAGCTCAAGCGCAAGCGGATTTGCCGGAATACGAACTCCTACAGTTGGGAGGGATGCCCTTGCAACCGTTGAAATAATGGGTTTGCTTTTAACTATGAACGTCAGGGGACCAGGCCAGAGCGTATCGGCTGCTCTCCTTATTCTGGGTCCGATCTCTGCGTAGTTCCTCGCCATGTCCACAGATTCAAAGTGAATTATTAGCGGATTGTCTGGCGGCCTTCCCTTAGCGTTGTATATCTTTGTGCAGGCTGCACCATTTGTGGCATCAGCGCCTAAACCGTAGACGGTTTCAGTCGGGAATACAACAGTGCCTCCAGATCTTATAATTTCAGCTGCCTCATCAACCACGGATGGATCAGGATGTAACTGGTCCACCTTTCGAATAACTGTCATTCCAGGGACTAATATGATAGCATTAATATTAAGTGTAACTATCACTCCTTATATGAAATTAGAATCCTACAGTATTTCTCTTGATTTCAGGATTTCTAGCGACTATGTCAATGGTTATGAAAGGATAGTCGCTACCCACAATGGAGAAACATTCGAGCTTGATGCTTCTGATATTTCAATAAAATCCGTTAAAGTCAACGATGAGGAAAGAACATTTACCATAGATCAGAAGAACTCAAAGGTCACTATCGAAGGTGGTTTCAACGGACCATGTGACATCGATATCGTATTTGTTTCAAAGGTCTCCAAGGCACTGAGGGGACTCTATCGCGTAAAGATAGGAGAGGATGAATTCCTCACAACAGATTTTGAACCGACTGGTGCGAGGAGATTGATCCCATGCGTCGATAACCCATCCTACAAGGCAGTATTCCTTGTCTCTGTGACTGTTGATAATGATATAGACGCAATATCAAACATGCCGGTAAAAGGTACAGCTATAGTTTCAGGAAGAAAGAAGATAGAATTTGAGTCAACTCCGCCAATGTCAACATATCTCCTCTATATAGGAGTGGGAAAATTTTCTTCAATTACAGATAATTTTAATGGTAAGGACATAACGCTGATTGCACCGAAGGGATCTCTTTATTCAACTGATTTTCCGGTTAAGTCTGCAATCAGGAGTCTCCAATTCTTTGAGGATTATTTCGGAATACCGTATCAGTTGCCAAAGCTTCATCTTGTCTCTGTGCCGGATTTTGCTGCGGGAGCCATGGAAAACTGGGGCGCTATCACCTTCAGGGAGAGATACCTGCAGGCGGAAAAGAACAGCAGCCAGGTCGTTCTGGAGAGGATAGAGGAGGTAGTGGCACATGAACTTGCTCACCAGTGGTTTGGTGATCTGGTAACCATGAAATGGTGGAACGATCTCTGGCTTAACGAAAGCTTTGCTACTTTCATGGCATTCAAGGCTGTTGATGCAAACCAGCCGCAATATGAGATAATGAAGGAATTTGTAAATTCAGAGAAGAATGGGGCGCTACTCGCAGATTCCCTTTCTACAACGCACCCAGTTGATGTTGAGGTCAAAAAACCGGAGGAGATATCACAGATATTTGATGAAATAAGTTATGGAAAGGGTGGCAACATTCTCAGAATGCTTGAATCCTATCTTGGTCATGACGGATTCAGAGACGGAATTCGATCTTACCTCAAGAAATACTCATTCTCGAATGCTTCAGGTTCTGACCTCTGGGGTGAGCTTTCCACTGTGACAGGACAGCCCGTGTCATCAATTGTTATGGCATGGATAACCAAGAGTGGATATCCATGTATTGAAGCACATCTGGATCATGACAGTATAAAACTTAAACAGGGAAGATTCACTCTTCTACCATCTGATAAGAATGATGTCTGGCCCATTCCGCTTATTATTAAGAGGAAGAATGCGGAGGAAAGACTTCTTTTTGATACTGAAACAATGACGATACCCGCAAAGGATTTCGTTAAGCTTGATTCAGGGAGCGTGGGATTTTACCGTGTTTTCTATGACTCCAGGCTAATGAAAAAGCTGCTGGAAGTTTATGGCACTCTGCCTGTGCTGGATCGCTGGTCCATTATTAACGACACTAATGCTGCTTTTCTTTCCGGTAAGATCAGGATGGTCGATTATTCCAGAATTTTGCAGACATTTTGTAATGATGATGATCCATTTATAATGGATACACTGATGGGTAACATGTTTTACCTTCTTCTCATTGATCCGGTAAATCAAAATTTCAGGCAGATATTTCTCGAGTCAATGCTTAAATTCAAGAAAAAACTGGGTGAACCCGTAGCTGGCGAGAAACACTTCGTAACTGTTGCCAGATCCTCTTTGTACAGCTACCTGCCTCTCCTAGACAAGAAATGGGCTGCAGATTTTTCAGCCAACTTTCCAAAATATCATGATTATAATCCCGATCTGAGAAGAGGGCTTGCAGTCGCAGAGGCAATTGCCAATAATAACGCCTCCACCCTCCTGGAGGCAGTGAGAAAAAGCAAAACAGACGAGTCGAGACAGCATCTGATATACGCACTTGGAGTCCTCAACGGAGAGAAAAACTACGAACAGGTTAAGAAAGCAATCGAGGAAAATATAGTGCCAAAACAGGATTGCATAACTGCTTTCATATCACAGGCTATGAATCCAGATGACAGGGAAATTGTTTTCAACGATTTCTCGTGGATCCTGGATTTCACAACAAGCGTTTTCGGCGGCTCAGGCTACGTTGCACGCGTTGTAGAAAGAATCGCACCGCTGATTGGTCTCGGAAGGAAGGAAGATATGAAGAAATTCCTGTTTGGCATACAGAACCCTGAAGCAAGCACAGGCGTCAAGAAGGGTCTTGAATACCTCGAAATCTTTTCGTCGGTTATGGAAAGAATGCGCGAATGATCAGAATGATTTTGATATACCCGCTTCCTTTACCAATGCGTATGGCATGAAGGAGGATGCGATCTCTTCCCACCATCTGACATTCTTCTGATCCTTCGAAACCGATTCAACATTACTCAGTATAGATGGAATCGAATCGCTTATCCTGATCCCCCTCACCGAACCCTTTATTTCGCCATTTTCTACTAGGAAAGCACCATCTCTGGGAACTGTTGAGAACACACCGTTCCTGTAGTCCTGGAATCTTGTATACCACGCATTCTTGATAAAGAGTCCATATTTCATATCAGCTAACATGGATTCCCAGTCATTGCTGCCGGGCGAAAGGTTAAGCTGCCATGGATGCGGCGATATAACACCAGCATGGCCGTTTGTTTCCGTCTTGAATTTTACTGCTGTTGAATGTGAATGCAGATATGTCTTGAGAATACCATTGACAATCATGGGTGTCTTTGAAGTTGGCACCCCCTCCTCATCGATCTGCACTGCAGAATCACCATTGAAATTTAAAGGATCATCATGAAGCGTGACGCATTCACCCGCTATCTTTGTTCCAATCTTTCCTTCAAAGCAGCTCATGCCAGAATCAACACTGTGTGCCGAGAACAGTGAACTACCGTAGGTGAGAAGATTTCCAACAAGGTGTGGTCCCATGAGAATGCTGAATTTACCAGGTTCCAGATCCATGGTTTTCATTGAAAGCTTCGCCGTTTCAGCTGCAACATTTCCCATCATTTCCGGAACCTTACCCGGTTTAGGATTAGCAAAGCCAAAGTGTGTTGCTTCCTGACCTGTTCCATCTCCCCTGAATGCTCTGATCAAAAGATGCAGGCCACCCTTGTTATATGAGGACTCGTTTGTCGGAGTTCGGAAACTGACGGTTGAATAATGGTTGTAGACAAGTCCAGATGCCCTGTCAGAGCCCGCATTCATTGCTGAATCAAGCATTCTTGTGGCAAAAGAATCTATGTCTGCTTCAATCTTGCTGAATTTCTTTACTCCCGAATAAACCTCCTTTCTGTCATGGATGCCAAAGTAATTCTCGTTATCTGGGAGCGCGTTTAGTATAGAAATTGCCTTTTCTATCTCATCTTCAGGCTTCTCGTATCTCCTGATCGATGAAGAGAATATTTTCTTCCCTTTTGAGATGAATATGTTCGCTGCCGTTTCCTCCCAGTGGTTGAAAAGATCCTTTGAGCCAGCTGAAAACCTAATCTGATCCGTATTTGTCTCCTCAACCGTTACAATGAAATCTGAGAGGTCCTTTTTTTCAAGTATCCTGTATATTCTGTCAACCGTTTCCATAAGTAACACCTATTTTATGTATATATTCCTGAGACGTGCATGTGGTCCGCCCATCCAAACATCCAGCCCCTGTTCCGGGTCCCCCTTTCCGCACATTCCAGCGTAGAACTCCATCTCTTTCCCTACTGCGTCGATGGAACTGTAGAACTTGATTGTGTTGGTTTCAATGACAGGACGTCGCACCTGTTCTGCAATCCTGCCGTTCCTGATAAGATATGCCTCCTTACCGACATATTTCTCGTTGAATCTAATGTCATCTATGTTCCATTCTGTAAAGTTCTTTATGTATACGCCATGTTTGATGTCAGATATGAGATCGTCAAATGTGTGCTCTCCTGGCTCTATGTATGTTGTGCTCATCCTCGGCAATGGTTCCATGTTCCAGTCGGATGATCTACCACCACCATTTGCTTCAACACCCAGGCGGGCAGCACTTTCCCTGTTGTGTATGAATTCATCGGTGAAACCTTTCCGATAAAGATACCTTTTCCTAGACTGAACACCCTCATCATCATAAACATAAAAGCCAAAACTTCCTTTCATTGAAGGGTCATCTATAACGCTTACTGCCTCCGATCCGATCTGGAATGGATACTGCTTTCCCGTCAGGAAAGACTCACCTGCAAGTGCACCTTCCCTTCCTACAATACGGTCATATTCCGTGGGATGACCAGCTGATTCATGAGCCACTATTCCAGAAATCTCAGGGCCGATGACAACATCCATCTTTCCCTTTTCAATAGCGGGGGCCTGCATTGCCTTCTTTATAGATCTGATGTCATCTGATATCTTGTCCTGAAGATTAATGTGATCCAGATACTCATATCCCCCTGTAGTGCCATATTCGCCGGATGACTGCTCGAACTGTCCGGAATCAAGTATTCCCGCAAAATAAAAATAGAATATCCTCGAAAATTCCCCTCTTATGTCTGATCCCTCTGAATTGACATAATGCTGCTTCACTATCTTGTCAGAAACAACATTCATCCGTACCTTTGCGCCCTGTTCCTCCATTATGGAATCTACATTTTTCAGAATTGAAACCTTATCATCAAGAGATGTATCCTCAACCTTCTTGGTACCTGAAACCAGCCAGGTCTTCTTCCCGTTGTTATTTGTAAATATCTTCGATTTTCCTGGCATCCTTGAGTTTGCGACTGCAGTATCAATAGCCTTATCGATCCTCGCAGGATCCTCTGAGTTTACATACGCCATCGAGAGTGAATTGTTGAGCACCCTGATTGCATAGCCGCCAGACGATAGGGAACGTGCCCCCTCAAATGATCCATTCCTGAATGACGCCCCACTCGACTCCATCTCCATATACCTGACTTCAGCGTACCTGCTTTTTTTCCCACATTTTTCCAGAATATCGTACAACAATTCGCCAGCCATCTAGTTCTTCTCCTTGAGTTTCTTTAGTCTCTTCTCATAATCTTCAAATATCTCAGAAATGCACTTACCGAAGTTCCAGTCATGTTGATCAACGCTCATTGAAATCCTTCCAGAAATTAGCCTGGTTCTTACAGAATATTTTGTACTTCCCTCTGTCTTGTACCTCTGTACGTTAATATTAAGGGTACCGTTTTTATGACCGGTTATTCGGTGAAACTTCCCGATGAATTTGTCTGCAAGAAAATAAGCAGTATCGTAAAGATCCTCTTCCCCGGGTAGAAGACCGCTTATATTAACCAGGACACCATCCCCCTTTGATGCCCCAACTGCAGCATCTAATATAATATCCATGTCAACCGAGCCGATCAGTTTCTCATTCTCATCGACAACAGGTATGGAATGCAGATGCTTCTCAACCATCAGATCTGCCGCATCCTGCAGCGGATCATCAGGAGTGAGTGGAGAAAGGTTATACATAATGGAACCACTGGTTATACTTATTGCATTTTTTCTGGAAGTATACTGCCCGTAACTTATCTTCTCCTTGAAACCGAACATCTCTTTGCTTGCAGATTCAAAATTGATAAAACCCTTGTACTTTCCATTTGCGTCTACAACGAAAATTTCAGACCTGTTTGCCTGACGCATCTTATCCACAGCGGATTCAGCCGAATCTTTCTCATCGACGCTTTCTGTGTTCTCTGTCAGCAGATCCCGGCATTTGAGATTCCTCGCGTTGAACAGCTCATCCAGATGCTTCATAAGATCCGTTCGGGAAATTATGCCAATCACTTTATTCTTATTCAGCACAGGAAGTGCTATTAAACCGCTTTCGTGAAGTTTTTCTGCAACAGATAGTAAATCGTCATCGGCTGTGATACCTGGAGATGGAACAGCGAAATGCACTATCTTGGAAGAAGCCTGAACGCTTCTTCTGCGAAGTATTTCTCGGTTTGACAGTATACCAACATATTTGCCATCCCTAACAACCGGTATAGTGTGTATGTTGTTGTCTCTCATCTTTGAGATTGCCTCGGCTATTGTTGTCTCTGCTTCCATTGTTATTACGTTTTTAGTCATTGCTTCTGATGCTTTCATTAAGATCCCCTCCAATACCTCAGTTTAAAAGATTTTACTAAATCCCTAACCTCATTTAATACATTTTGACCTTTATTTGCTCTTGAAATCAGATCAGCCACCATGGTCATATCGTTCCAGCCCATCCTTGTGACCTCTGATGTGCCGATCCTCCCATCCCTATCCACAATTATCCCATTCTTTTCAAGTTTCCTCGAGAATGAGATTCTATCCTCCTCTTTTCTTAGATCCAGTAAGATCTGATGGGATTCGCTGAACCATGGCTTGAATCTGACAGGAATTCCGGCTCCAGAAAGTTCCTCTCCAAGAATTCTCGAATTAAGTTGAATCTGCTTTGCATAATCCTTTCCATGCTCTTTCATTTCTTCGACTGCAATTCCTAGCGCAGCAATCCTGTTAGGATGCATGTTGTCCATTGTCATCCACGTTAGATTATCCTCCAGTTTTTCCATGATATCAGGTGAGTTTGTTATTATTATTCCGCCCTGTGGCCCAAAAAACGACTTATGGGTTGAGCCCACAAGCAGGGTGGAGTATTTCAGCACATCTGGCTGGAATCTGCCTCCAGCTATCAAGCCCATCACATGTGATCCATCATATATTATCCTGGTACCTTGTGGCTCACATATTTCATTTACTCTTTTAAGGTCGTAGCTCTTTACAAATGCAGACTGCCCCAGGATCACAAGATCAGGTTTTTCCAATGATATCATCTTTTCAAATGCATCGTATTCAATTTCCTGAATGGCATCATTGAAGGGAATCTCTATAAAATCCAGATCGAGGAGTTTACCTATATATTTACTGCTGTATCCAGGGTACCCGCCATATTTCTCCCCTATGGCTGCAGCTTTCTGCCCCCGCCTCGACGTTGAAAGAAGGGCCGCAAGAACCGCAATATGTCCACCTACAGGTCTTATCTCAGCATATTTTGAACCAAAAAGTTCTGCCGTATTCTTCTTGGCCACTGAATAAATTTCCTCAAATATGGATGTGCCGCCATACGAATTGATGCCATTTTTCATCAGGTGCGAATATCTGGAACCAAGGTCGCTTGAGAGAGCACGTTTCACATCCGGGCTTAAACAGTTTTCAGAAGCCTGAAGGTTAAGACACGAAGACCTGTAAGAATCATTTTCTTCAATCATTTTCAAAGTGGCATAAGGCATAATCATGATATCGCAGAATATATAATAAAGGGATAAGTTGAGATGTATGTCCGTATCAGGAAGGATTCATTCCTTCATTGACATAACATAATCCCTGATCCTGTTAAGTGCACCCTTCGTTCCAGTTATCATGTGATCCTTCATCTTCTTATAGAAAATAGTGTATGGAAACTTTAACTTTATATCCCATGTTGAGGACAAAGTGCAGAAGTCCTTTCCCTCTGTTACTGAAACGTCTTTTGTTCCGGTGAAAGGTCCTCGGGTATAAGTTTCTTTTACAAGACGCTGAGTAGGCATCTTCTCTATTCTAAGGACTCCCTTTGCTGGAAAGGCAAAGCGTATTCTGAAACTCCCATCTTCGTTCCTGGAAAGAGATCTTGTTCCATGCCAGAATTGTGGAATCAGTGTCCAGTCTGCAATAACCCTCCACACTTCATCTGCAGATGCAAGTATGTTTAGTTTCGATTTAATCAATATCTTTGAAGGCATGATCCTCAGTTAATCCCCACTCGGACCTTTCTGTAAAGAAGGGATGCTATGATCACTATTATTGCAGTTTCTATCATTAAGACAAGAAGTTGCAGCATATCAGATCCGTTTATCTGTGAGACATATCCTGCCCTGACTCCGTCTGCTATGTAAGTTAGCGGGTTCGCGTAAAAGAGGTACCTCAGGGCGATTGGGGTGGCCGAAGTAACCGGATAGAATACTGTACTTGCAAAATCGGCAAAAAAGATGATAAGTATCTGGATGCTGTTATATGCCTGGTTTGACTTTACCCGGGCAGCTATAGCTAGAAACAGGCAGCCCCAAAATATGCTGCCAAGAAAAACGTTCACTACGATCATTCCGGCGCCTAATGGAGAAATCGGCCGGTATGACATTGCTATTTCAGAAAAGGCAAGCATAATTCCTGATCCAATGAAACCAAACACAATTGTAGTAAGCAGAATGCCGAACAGATATTCGGATCTCCTGTACGGGCTGGACAGGATCTGCTCAAACATTCCATATCTCCTGTCAGACCAGAGCAGGCTTCCTGCAACAACCCCGGCTGTCGTAGTCTCGAACGCTATTATGCCTGGGGACAGGAATACTGCATAATTAACGGTTGAATTTGCAACATTTATTCCGCTAATCAGGGTTCCGAACATATAGCCCATGAATACAAGATATATAGTGGGCATAAGCACGAGGAAAACCAGCGTGCCTGGGTCCGTATTGATCCTTACATTACGAATCATTAACCTGTATGAATTCAGCACGTTCATGCTGCGTCACCGGTAAGCGTATTGATGAAAACATCCTCTAATGAGACGGATCTGACATTTAACCAGTTTATGACAAGGCCAAGTGAGATGGCAGAGCTTACAATTTCCCGCATGGTTTCCTGTGTGTCTGACGTAACGACACGATACGGTGAATTTGGCTCAGAAGGTCCTTCGACGCGACCGCTCATTATGGTGCCGAACAACCTTTCAGTCTGATCAGGCTGACCTGAAACAGATACTTCGATCGTCTTGAGACCCGCGTAACTATTTTTCAGCCGGGAAACAGTGTCGCATGCAACAATCTTTCCTGAATTCATTATAGCTATTCGTTCGCAGAGATAGTCAGCTTCCTCAAGGTTGTGCGTTGTGAACAGGACGCTAAGCCCCTCTTTTGTCATATCCCTGACCATATTCAGTATGTTCCTTCTCGCTATTGGGTCGAGACCGGCAGTTGGTTCATCCAGAAAGAGAAGATCCATGTCATGCATAAACTCTCTTGCCACCTGAACCCTTCTCTTCTGTCCGCCAGAGAGGTCCCACATCCTCTTCTTCCTGATATCTTTCAGCTCAAATGTATCCAGCAGCCTCTCAATTTTTTCTTTCCTTACTGATTTACTGACTCCCCAGATAAAACCATAAACGTCCAGAGCGTTCTCGACTGTCGTAAAATCAAAAGATTCGTCTTGGAGAACAACGCCAATTCTCCTCCTCAATCGATTACCAGCATCGGATGGGTCAAGACCAAGAACCTGAACATCGCCGGAAGTCCTTTTTAACAAGGTGGTCAAGATGCGCATTGTTGTCGTCTTCCCAGCACCATTTCTGCCAAGCATTCCGAATATCTCACCCTCCTTCACTGAAAAAGTTATACCGTCAACGGCATATTTCTTTCCGTCGTATGTGTATCTAAGATCGCTGACTTCTATAGCATTCATAAATAGCGGTAATTCCTCATACCACAATGCTATTTTTAGTCATATATGTTATGTATCTTTCATTCGAGCTACGTGTCAATGGGTATTATCAATATAAGAAAATTTTCAATTGCAGATCTATCATACTTGAAATTAAGGCAGAAGCAAAGAAGTGGCAAATCAACCCAGTTAAATTTCTTTGAATCTTCATCTTTCGGCAATCAATTGAAAATCTAAAGAACTGCAAACGGCGCAACAGGGGAACCAGCCCCACCCTTCAGCTTTAAAGGCGCCATCACGAACAGGAATTCGTTTATCCCAGACGATGCGAGCTCGTCAAGCCTCATGTTTTCTACCAGCTGTATACCATGATCGGTAATAAGTACCTGATGGCAGGGGAACAGTTCCTTTGTGCCTGGAACAACCACATCGAAGCTTGCTGTGTCTGCTCCGGTTATACCGACCTTTTTCCCTGCTATCCATTCAGCCGCTCTTTTACCTGGTCCGGGTTGAAGATCCAGATACCTTGGATTGTCCCTCATCCAAAGCTTGCTGTAACCTGTATATATCAGAAGAGCGTCGCCAGGTTCAATTTTCATCTTTTTCTTTTTAAGTAGGCCTTCAAAGTCGGTCGGTTTAAGCTCCAAGCTTGGTTCCAGTATGTCAACCCCAAAATATTCAGGAAAATTGAATAAGACGCCCCTTGTGAATATTGGAGGCATATTTTCTATTCCAAGTTCCGAAGTCCCTGATGGAGCCTCGATGTCATAAACGCTGGAACCCCCGTAAAGAAATTTATCACGAGACGCATGATTCAGACCGTCCACATGGGTGCCCGTGTGATCGGATAACTCATACCTGCATATCATGGAACCAAGTTTATTTTTAAAGGAATTAAACGACCTGAGTGTGTAATCTGGCGATCTATATGTGTACTGAAAATACGGGCCATGAAATTCCATCGTCGGCATTCCATTCTCATAAATCTGAGAAAGTGGAATTAACCTGCCATCCCGCACTTTTCGAGCTGCTTCTAGTACTTTTGTATGCCCTATCTCTGTGCTTGCTCCGTAATTCTTCTTTCCCTTGTCCAAACAGGATCACCCTTATGGATCAGTATTGGAGTGTACGATAAAACGTTCACTCAGCCTGCGGAGCCGGAACCTCAGCGTATTTAACCTCCTTAACCCTTTCCCTTTGGATATACATAAGAACCAACACCAGTATTGTGTATATCACCAGTGCAATTGGTGCAAGCTCTATTGGGTAGGTTATTCCATATATTGCATAGGCAATGGCTGTAATGATTATAATCGACGCTACCGTCGGAAATATCCCGCGGGTTATTGCGTTCCATCCGGACCAACCCTCTCCTTTAATCAGGGACAATGAACTGTTGACAAGCGTATGTATTATAAGCGTAGAAAGTGACCATATTATCTCCAGGATGATCCAGGCGAAGAATATACCGTTCTCGAAACCGTATTCATACCAAAAGATCGAGCCCATAAATATTATGACAATTGCCACCACACTCACAAGGAAAGTCGTGGCAGCAGCCGGGGTACCATACTTTTTATGTACCCTCGAAAGGAAGGATGGAAGCAGCCCCTGTCTGCTCATGGAGAAGAACATTCTTGAACCAGCTGTAATCATCGAAACGAGTGGCGTGAATATAACTGCGTCGTAAAGCGCAATTACAATACCTTCAGCTGGTACCGATATATACTGGCCTGCAAGGACTGCTCCAGGGAATCCGGACTGGGAAAAGAGGTCCATTTTAGATATGCCCCAGGCTATCTCCATCGCGTACGTTGCGAAGAGATAGGTTATTCCCATGACGATAATGATCAAAAGAACTGCACGCCCAATTGACTTGTGCGGCGCCTTTACCTCTTCGCCAAGAGGAACGATGCTTCCGTATCCGGCATACGCCCCATAACTTCCTGTTATGAATCCAAGAAACACCCCATGCCATCCGCCAAGTGCATTGGCTGCATTGAATGGTGCGAGTGTCTTAGGGGCGGATGAAACCAGGAAAACTGCTGAAAATGCGAATACTACAAGAAACTGGACGATTCCAACCACCATCAGTGTTGTAACAGATAACCTCAACCCGCGATACACTATGTAGAACGCTACGAGCAGGGCAACAGCAATAAACAAAATACCAACCATGTTGCTTATGTTTGTACCGAAGACGGCATTTATTGAGCTGCTGAAAGTCCAGAAATAAATCAGGCAGATGAAGGCAGGACCAGATATCTGGTATAACAGAAATAAATAGCCAGTATAGGTTGCAAAATGTTTTCCTATTCCCTTATTAACATATGCAGCATAACCGCCCGCATGTGCAACATGTTTTGATATCTGGTAGATGCTGTTTCCGGAGAGAAGCGACGCGAGCAGGCCAATTATAAAGGCGAGAGGCGTTGCACCGAGCGCATAAGCTGCTGCTCCCGTCACCGATCCGATAAAAATTGCAATCGGCGCTTCCTGACCAAGTCCCTGGAAAAATAAACCCCTGGTACCTATATTCGTCCGTTTTAACCGTTCATTTGACTGCGTTTCTGTCACAAACTGAATACATATAGTTTATATATAATGTTTTCGTCGAATCTAACACACAATGCCTATTTTACGTGTCCAAGCGCCCTCCATATTTTTTCTGGCGTTACTGGCATGTCAATGTTTGCAACTCCTCTGGACCAAAGTGCGTCAATAACAGCATTTACAATCGCTGTTGGAGCCGCAATAGTTCCCGCTTCGCCAATGCCTTTTGCACCTATCGGGTTGTGTGGAGATGGGGTATAGGTAAACGCGCTTTTAATCCTAGGAATCTCCACCGCCGTTGGAATACCATAGTCTGAAAACGTTGATGTGATCAGATTCCCAGAATCATCATAAATAGATTCTTCGTACAAAGCCTGTGCGATTCCCTGCGCAACCCCGCCCTGCACTTGCCCTTCCACAAGCATTGGATTGATCTGTGTACCGCAATCATCCACGGAAACATATTTCTTGACCTTCACTTTAAAAGTTTCTGGATCTATTATTACATGGCACATATGCACTCCGAATGGAAATACGAAGTTTTCAGGATCATAGAATACCGTTTCCTCCAAACCGGGGGACATTCCATCGGGAAGCTCAGTTGCACCTGCCCCGTAAGAAGCGAACGCAACTTCCTGAAATGTTTTGTATCTGTTATCTGGCGTATAAAATTTCCCATTTTTATAGGTTAAGTCTTCCTTTTTTGCACCAAGCATAAAAGCAGCTATTTCAGTTGCCTTCTTCATTATCTTCCTAGAAGCAACTGCCAGAGCACCCCCTGCAACAGGGGTTGTCCTGCTGCCGTATGTTCCCATGCCGAACGGAATCATCTCCGTATCGCCATGGTGTATTTCAACATCCTCAAAATCTATTCCAAGTTCACCTGATACCAGTTGCGCAAAAGTTGTTTCCTCACCCTGACCGTGGGGGTGCCCGCCAGTATATGCTGATACCTTCCCAGAAGGGTGAACTCTAACTGTGGCGCTCTCCCAGAGACCGAGGCTGAATCCCGTTCCCCTCACGCCCTTTGATGGACCTACCCCGCTCATCTCTATATAAGAGGATATGCCGATACCGCTCAAAATGCCACGTTTTCTATCAATTTCGACATCTTCCTTGAGTTCATTGTAGCCGAAGAGCTCAACTGCCTTCCTCATCGCTGCTTCATAATTTCCACTGTCATACATCATTCCAGTTACAACAGGGTGCGGAAAAGAATCAGCCTTGATATAATTCTTGAGCCTTATTTCAACTGGATCCATATTAAGCTTGTGCGCCAGAATGTCTACCATCCTTTCAACCAGATAGGAGGCTTCAGGCCTGCCTGCTCCTCTGTATGCGTCGACTGCAACAGTATTTGTCAGAACACCGACAACATCGCACTGCATCGCTTTCATGTCATACTGGCCGCTGAACATAAACCCGAACAGGATGGTCGGTATCCCCGGTCCGGTCGTCGAAAGCCATGCCCCCATGTTTGCGTAGACCTTTGCCCTGATACCAAGTATTTTTCCCTCCTTCGTGGCGGCAAGTTCAACATACTGAACATGGTTTCTGCCATGCGTGGATGACAGGAAATTTTCGCGCCTTGTCTCCTGCCATTTAACAGGTTTTCCAATATCCTTCGATATATAAGCTATAACGGATTCTATTCCATAACAGGATATCTTGCTGCCGAATCCCCCACCAACATCTGGCGAGATCACCCTCAATTTTTGTTCCTGTATGCCGAGCATATTGGATATAAGAAATCTGTGAACGTGAGGATTTTGCGATGTCATCCATATTGTGTATTTGTCGTCCGCGGCGGAATATTCAGAGATAACACCCCTCGTTTCCATCGGAGCAGGCTGAAGTCTCTGATTGACAAATCTCTCCTTAATCACAACATCAGCTTCACTGAAGACCCTGTCAGGATCACCGCCCTTGAGATGCCAGCTGAAAGCTATGTTATTTTTGATCGAATCGTAAAGCTGGGGAGATCCATCCTGCATTGCCTTCTCCTGATCGGTTACGCTGGGCAATACTTCATAATCAACTTCAATCAAATCGAGCGCATCATATGCAATATACGGATCAACCGCCACAACAACTGCAACGGGATCGCCAGAATACCTTACTTTATCGAATGCAACAGCATGATAGGGAGTAAGCTTGAGATCTGAATCCGGGAGTAACCAGGCGGTTGGAACAGGCTTTATCTGATCCTTCAAGTCAGAACCGGTATATACAGCAACGACACCTTCCAGTTTCATCGCATTCTCGGTCTTTACTGCCTTGATTAAAGCATGCGAATGTTCGCTCCTCAGGAAGGCAGCGTAGAGGCAGTCCTTCAACTTTATATCATCAGTATAAAGGGCATGGCCGGTAATCATCCTCAGATCTTCCTTCCTTTTTACAGACTTCTTTTCACCCTGGGTTACCTGTCTCTGAGTCTCAATAAGTACAGTATCACTCTCCATCAGGATCCCTCCTCTCCGATACCATGTCCCTTGCATACATTATTGCATCCACTATGTTCTGGTATCCAGTGCATCTACACAGGTTTCCAGATATACCTTCCCTTATCTGGTCCTCGGTTTCTGCCTTCTTGTTCGCAAGCAACCAGGTACCCTGTATTATCATACCGGGTGTACAGAAACCGCACTGGAGCCCATGTTTTTCCCTGAACGCAGTCTGCAACTTGTGCAGTTCACCGTTGCCGGATAGACCCTCTATTGTAGTAATTTCACTTCCATCACACTGAACAGCAAATATAGTACAGGATTTAACTGAATCACCATCGACAAGAACAGTACAGGCTCCACAGTTTGAACTGTCACATCCAATGTGTACACCTGTCAATTCAAGATTATCCCTGAGGAAACTGGACAGAAGAAGTCTGGAATCTACCTTTGTTATGATTTCGCTGCCATTCACCTTAACCTTAATGCTGTATTTCACAGCTCTGTTTATCTTAGTTTGGCCTTTTCTCATAATAATTCCTCCGCAATTTTCTGTGATTCATTCAAAGCCTTTTTGATGCAAACTTTTATCATTTCCCTCTTAAACTCAGCCGAGCCCCTTATAAGGTCATCATATGGATCTGTTTCCTCAGACCCTGTTTCGGCAGCCTCTGCAATAACCTCTTCGGTAATTTGTTTCCCGATAACCTTCTTTTCAGCATTCACTGCCCTTATGGATCTATCGCTGACAGCTCCCAGACCGATGCCAATATAAGAACACTTTCCCTGTCTATCTACTGAGAGCTGCACCGCAGCAGCCGCAGTAGCGAAATCTCCAGCTTTTCTTTCAATCTTAATGTATGAATACCCTGATAATTCAGAAGGAACTGGAAATATCACTTTTTCAAGTATTTCTCCTTCTTTCAGTGCAGTTGAAAATGTTCCCGTGAAAAAATTATCTGATTTTATTTCCCTTTTGCCTTTAACAGAAACTGCAACTGCGATGCCCCTCAACGCAAGGAAACACGGCCCCCAATCCCCTGAAGGATCTGCATGGCTCAGTGAACCGCCGATGGTTCCACGGTTTCTAACCTGTGGGTCTCCTATATTACTGGCAACTGCAGAAATCAGTGGGATTTTATTCCGTATTATTTGGGAAGATTCTATTTTTCTGTCACTTACCATTGAACCAATGATCAGAAATTTGCCTTTTTCAGTTATTTTCTTTAAAGATGAGATCCGCCCTAGATCAATCAACCTCTGAGGGTTAACGACCCTCATCTTCATCATAGGTATTAGGCTCATTCCGCCAGCAAGTAACTTGGCGTTCCCCTGAGATTCAGATAATATTTCAACTGCCTTTCTTATTGTTTTGGGCGAAAAATACAAAAATCTTGAAGGGTACATTCACACCATGTAAGTAATGCAACAGGTGATTGATAAACCTTCTGTTATTATTATTCAGACCGTGGCAATAAAAAATTAAAAATAAATTAAAAAGATAGAGGAAAAGTGAATCAGGGTTTATCTGTCAGGCCAAACTCCAGTTCTTTTTCCCTCTTTTCTTTCTTAAGAGTCTCTACATCTACAAGGGACTGGCCAACTACGTACTCTTTCTGAGGGAGCCAGGCAAGGAAAATTGCAAAGAATATAACAGTTATTACAACCCAGGGAACAGTATTACCGTATAAAGGTAGAAGCGACCCAATAATAAGTGGAAGCAGGAAAGCACCGCCGCCCGTTCCAAAACCCTCAAAATGCGCTGAGGCTGCACCAACCATCTGGACACCATACCTGTCGGCAAGCAGTGCAAATATCGGTCCAGCAATGAGGAACGGCCATCCAGTAAAGATTGTGATCACATACAGAAGGACCAGAGGGATGTGGACATATATCGTTGCGAGGACCACACCAATCATAGCCAGGAATCCACCACCCATACCAATTTTAACAAAGACCACTCTCTTTCTTATTCTGTCGCTCAGGGGTCCAAAAATCAATATGAACACGCCCTGAGATATACCCCATACGGTACCTATTACGATGATCTGTGGAATTGACAGATGTTGAATTGCCCCAAGGACATCACCAAAATAAAATCCCGAAATAATATTGGCACCTCCAATGACGACAAAGCCTGAAAGAATGGCAAGAATCATCCACTTGTACTTATAAAGAGATTTTGAGACTGACCAGAAACTCAAATTCTTTGATGGAGGAACATCTCCCCAGTCAATATGCGGAAGACCTACCATAGGTCCATAGGGCTTTGCAATAAAGAAGGTTATTACACCCACTATCATTCCAAGAAGCCCGACAATAATGCTCCATTCCTGCCAGCCGCCAGAAGTAGTTGCAAAGCTAGGGCCAAGTAGAAGATCCGCCGAGATGGCCCAGCTGTAAACAGCTATCATAATGCCAAGGTACCTGGACCTCTTTTCTATCGGGAACCATAGCTGTAAAGTCTTGACCAAACCGGACCAGGCCGCTCCGTTGAAAATCCCTTCCAAGACCCTGAGGACTAGCATTGAATCAATGCCATGAACATATGGGAAGAGAAATGTCGTCAGTCCGGCGAGAATAAATCCAACTGTAACGATCCTGAAGGGCCAGTAAACATCATTCATGTGACCCCAAAGGAAGTTTGTAACAATAAAAGCCCCTCCAAAAGCAGATATCAGCAGACCTATCTGAAAAGAGTTGAAATTGTTCTGCTGACCGATAAAAGTATCAACAGACGGAAGCCAATACCAAATCAGGGCATACGTAAAAGAACCCAATATGCTCCAGAACAAAATCACAAACTGCCTTCGTTTCAAGAGCTTTTTTTCATCCGGTGTCAACTGAACAAATGCCTTTACCGGGGACTCTGGATATGCCTTTAAAGGATCTCCACTTTTCATGTTTTCCATGCAATATACAATAAACAGTACTTAAATGTTTGGGCACATTTTTATATAATGGATGCATCAAGTATATTCGGAATTTGTTTCGACAGTGAAGGATATTACAACAAATAATGGAATTTAAGATATTGAACAGTTTATGTCTTCAACCAGAAAATCGGAATTTTTCATAAAATAAAGGTAAGAAATAACTATTTCGGTCCGTTTTCACCAGGCGTTCCAGCCGCCGTCTACCAGCACGCTTGTACCTGTCATCATGTCGGAATCATCAGATGCAAGGAACACCGCCGTTCTGCCAATGTCACTTGGCTTGACCAGAAATTCGCCTCCTTTTCTAAGGGGAGTTCTCTGCGCGAGTTCATTCAGACCCTCTTTATTCCCCCAAAACGGTCTGGTAAATTCAGTCTTTGTGGCACCAGGGGCGATTGCGTTTATATTGATTCCAAATGGGGCAAACTCCACAGCAAGTGCCTTAGTCAACCCGAGCACTGCGGTCTTCGATGTGACATATGCACTGATATTTCCAAGCGCAGTGAATGAAAAATTTGATGCAAGATTGATTATCTTTCCGTTTTTTCTAGGTACCATGTGCTTCAATGCGTATTTCGATCCAAGAAACGCACCCTTCACATTAACATCCAGAACATGGAGGAATTCATCTCCAGAGGTTTCGAGGGCACTTTTTATAACGGTAATTCCCGCGTTGTTCACCATTATGTCGAGATTGCCAAATTTAGATATAGCGGAAGAAACAAGCTTTTCAACATCCCCTTCCTTTGAAACATCTGTTTGGACAAAAAATGATTTCGAACCAGTTTTAACAATTTCGTCAACAGTTCGCAATCCGCCTTCCCTCGGGGTTTCACTTATGTCACCTATTGCAACATTGGCGCCCTCTGTTGCCAGCGCCAACGCGATTGCCCTCCCAATACCTGAACTGCCTCCTGTAACTATTGCATTCTTTCCAGAAAGTTTTCCCATACCATCACCAGATCCACTGAGATAGATCAGTCGAACTTTGGAACTGGAATATCGTTTGTATCATAGTACGGGAGAGGATAGAAGTGACTGACATTGAACATTGGCGGCTTGATGTCACTGAACAAGACCTGGTAAATTCCATCGTAAAGTACCCACTGCAATGAGAGGAACCTTACCTCGGCCTCCCACATCCTGTTCTGTGCTTCCTTTGAAGTGGCATATTTTTTTACAAGATATACACCGATCTGTGTGTGGCCAACGTCCTCGGTAACGTGCTCTTTATGGAACATTAATGAGTTTTCAGGTATCCAGCTGTAATATTTCTTGAAAGCGTTCATATAGAGCTCGTGCCTGATCTTATTGACATTTTCACCAGCAATTTTCTCTGCAGCAATTGCCTCTGGCAGCGGCAGAAATTTGCATATGTTATAGAATTCGCTGATCGCAGTTACCGTTCCGGGAAGAAGTGGTGTCGAAAGAATCTCCTTTTCTGTTATACCAATTGCATTGCAGTATTTCACATACAGGTCCACATGGGACTCCTTCGAACCGGTTCCCATCTCCGTTACAAGAGGATCCATAAGTATCTGCTGATCAAGGAGGGTAGGTGCATTTGCCGCTTCAGCAGCAGACCAGTATGATGGTCCCTTATAAAACCAGTATTCCTGTATTGCCCAGACCCTTAATTGTTCCTTCGTAAGCTTCCCATCAAGAAATTTCTTAACAAGTGGGTGATGCACCCCGGCCCATGTCTCTTCTGCAATTTTTCCCAATAGTTCTACAAATTCATCAGGGGAGTACGGTTTCTTTCGTTCAATATCATACTTATGTTTTTGCTCCATTTTTCCTCAGTTGACTATAAAATATTTAAATATTTATGTTTTTGCCAGTTCATAACATTCGACGAGGATTCAGTTCTATCAAAGTTTCTAGTAAACCATAATCGACTTTTGAAACCTGATTTCAATGGCCCTGTAAATCATTATCATATAATATGATCTACAGGGAAATAATGCATTTATTATATTTTCCCGCTAAATACTGATCTGAATTACCAATTATTTTAAGTAAAAGCTTCAAATTTTGGTCTGGTGAAATTATGAGTTGGGGAAAAGCTCCGGGAAGTCCGGATGTTGAGAAAGAGGTTGTTTGGAAAAGGAAACCTGTTCAGAATGGTAAGAGATTATTAGGTGAAAACGCAATTGTTACAGGTTCGTCCAAGGGATTCGGCAGAACTATAGCACTTGCACTTGCCGATGAGGGGGCAAACGTCGTAGTAAATTACAATCACTCAGAGAAAGAAGCGCTTGCAACCGTTGAGGAGATAAAAAAGAAAGGCGTGAAGTCATTTGCTGTGAAAGCAGATATTAGGAAAAGAGATGAGATAGTAAAGATGGCCGATCAGGTATGGGAAAAATTTGGAAGATGCGATATACTTGTGAACAACGCTGGTGAGACGGCTGCAACTATGAAATCATGGAGGGAATTATCTGAAGATGTCATTGATGAGACCCTTGAGCTCGATGTCAAAGGTACGTTAATGTGCCTGCATGAATTCGGCCAGAGAATGCTGGATAACCAAAAATCTGGTACCATAGTGAATGTTGCATCAAACGTCATAACAACGGGCAGCCCGAGATCACCGGTATATGCAGCAGCAAAATACGGTGTTATAGGTCTCACGAAATCTTATGCTCTTGCATTTGCACCATACATAAGAGTAAATGCCGTCGCTCCAGGATACATGGATACTCCTTCATTGAGAGCAAGACAAGACTGGACGCCGGAGAGGAGGCAGTTCGTTGTAAGCCAAACGCCATTGAGATCTATTGGAGATCCTGAAAACATTGCTCACATTGTGACGTTCCTCGCTTCGCAGGATTCCTTCCACATGACAGGCAACACCGTAATATGTGACGGCGGTTTTACCATGAACGGTGCGTAAAAAAACAATAAGAGATGGACTTAAATGGATTTAAACAAAATATACTCTAAAATAAACCGGGAAGAACTCAAGCAAATGGTTGTTGATATGGTAAACATACCGAGCCCAACGGGACAGGAAGAGCAAATGGGCAGATATGTTTCACAGAAACTGCGATCAATAGGAATGGAGGTTGTCTGGCAGGAGGTTGAAGAGGGAAGACCAAACGTTATCGGTACACTCAGAGGCGATGGAACCGGTCCAGTTCTAGAATTCGACGGTCATCTGGATGTATCCTTCAGCGGAAACGAAGAATTTATGTTCGGAGGAGCATCGGCACCAGTCGCATCTGTCCGGAAGATAAATGGAGAGGAGTGGATTTTTGGGGTTGGGAGTTTCAACATGAAGGCGGCCCTTGCGGCCTATATTTCCGCCGCCAAAAGCATTATAGAATCAGGTCTAAAACTATCCGGTAACGTAGTAATATCAGCTACCTGTGGCGAAATTGAAGAAACTCAGGTAGATGATTTTGTTGGAAAGAGTTACAGGGGTTATGGTGCAGGCGCTAGATACGCGACCTCGCATGGGCTTCTGCCAGATTACGTTGTTCTGGGAGAACCTACTGGAATGAACCTTATGATAGGGCACTTTGGCTCATACTGGGTTAAGTTGACTTCCAAGGGTGGAACAGTCGTACACACTGCCTGGTCTCGTGGAGTACCGAATAAGATCGAAGAATTTTCCCCTGTTATAGAGGCTGTCAGCAAATGGAAGAAAGAATTTGAGGAAAAGACAAAATTCAAAGGGTATAAGGGAATAGTCAATGTTGCGGCTATCAGAGGTGGCAGACCGTGGAAGGGATCAAGGACACCTGATTCAGTTTCTTTATATCTTGATATCAGGTATCCGCCGGACTGGACTGCTGTACAGGTTGGAAAAGAGATTTCAACTCTCGTAAATCGTCTTAAAAAGGAGCACCCTGACCTTGATCTGATATATGAACCGTATTCAATCAACCCGCCTACTGAAGTTCCGGAAGATGACTTCATTGTAAAATCGATAAAGAAAGCACATAAGGAAGTGGTCGGCAAGGAACCGACCATGACCTATGAGCTGTGGTACTCGAATGCCCCAAGCTTCAATGCACTTGGGGCCAAGGCAGTTAACTACGGACCTTCCGGTGGAAAGAGATTGGAAGGACTGAGCTTATCTGATAAGGACAGGGAATACATTAACTTCGAGGATCTTTATAACTGTACAAAGGTTTATGCAAACCTCATATCGCAGATCGTAGCGAAGTGAGGAAAAAATCCTTGTAATTTAAACTATTAATTATAATTTAGTTTTAATATTAATAGAAAATCTCTGCTTTTAAGAATATTTAAATATGCCAGTGTTTATCACGCTATATGGTAGAAACTACTGGAAACAGTAATTTTGAACTTGAAAAGAACGCGGTGACGTTGCGTGGTCTTGTATTTCAGGGCATGGGACAGCTATCGCCAATTGGTATTTTTGGTGGGTCTATTCTTGGAGCGGCTTCATTTGCACTTGGAGCTACACCTCTGGCATTCATATTCGGATTTATTGTGGCGATACTATCTGCTAACTCTATTTTCCAGTATTCAAAGCACGTTGCAAGTGCAAGAGGTTATTATGGGTACATTGGTAACGGCTTAGGAAAGTTCACAGGCGGATACGTCTCATATCTTTACCTGTTTTATCAGATAGCCAACCTTTCCTTTATTTTCGGATATTATGTTCTTACATTCTCACCAACGTTCAGCTATGTCTTTGGTGGGAATATCTCAAATGACTATGGACTGCTATATCTCGTTCTTATTTCAATCCCTGCTTTCTATATTATCTACAGGGGAATCAAACCTTCCTATAAATCTCAGATAATTTCGAATGCAATTCAGATACTATTTGTTGTCGTGATGTCGCTTGTAATAATAGTTACAGCAACGGACAACTCGCTGGTCGTCTTTACGCCCTCAGCCACAGGTGCTGGATGGAATGGAGTATTTCTGGGTTTCATAACTGGAAGCTATCTTGCATTCGCTGGGTATGGTTCTATCGTTCCACTTGGAGAGGAAGCAAAAGCCCCAAGGAAGACTATCGGCCTTTCAGTTGTAATTCTGGTATTGATTATGGCAGCGATCTACATGCTCGGTTCTTATGCAATGGTTGTTGGGTGGGGGATAGCAGCAATGGGATCATTCAGTTCATCGATATATCCAGGATTCGTCGTGGTAGGAGCACACGCTGGTGCAGTCAGTAACTACATTTTCTTCATATTAAACTTCTTTGTAGTTTACCCCCTCTACGTGACTATGGCGACTGCTGTCTCAAGAAATATATACTCTATGGCAAAGGATGGTATGTTCCCGAAGGTTTTCTCAAAAACGCATCCTAAATTCAAGAGTCCCCACTATGCGCTTCTGCTTACACTTGTATCGTTCATATTTGTGAGTCTGATTGCGTCTGTTGTATTCGTATTCACGCAGGGCGGTTTCTCCAATGGTTATTTCATATACTTCCTGTTCTTTGCCACAGCAAGCACTATTTCGACACTGGTCATCCATACAATTCTTAACATTGCACTGATCAGGAGATCGAGTGCAGAAGTCAGGAAAACACTAAATTTCATCTCGACCAGGTATATCTTCCCTGCTGTTTCCACGATCTTTGTTATCATTGCACTTTACTACGCAGTGTCGGCACTTACCATGCCACTTTTAATTAGTCCTATTCTGGTTCTGGTATACAGTATACTTGCGGTTATCCTCGTATATGTATACAGGAAAAAGATATCCATTCCAAGTTTCAAAGAACCTGGGAGCGAGATTCAGGATTAATTTCTTCCTGAATTAACATAAATTTTTTCTGAATTTGATTTAATTTCAATTTCATTTTTCCGGCAGGACTGAATCAACTCACTCTGCAAAGTATCATCCTTAACAGGACAACCTCTGCAGGGCAATAAAAAGTGAGAGTGGGAATACGCTGGCTCTCCGCTGTTCTTGCCAGAAAATTAATTTATTTTTCCTCGTTCAGGCATTCCAGTTCTATTTTACAGTGTCATTGAAGAACTTCGCAAGTCGATTCATGCCCTCATCAATATCCTTCAGCGATCCAGAATAGGAGAATCTCAGATGCCCCTCGCCTCTCTTTCCGAACGCTGATCCTGGAAGGAGTGCCACGTTGGCCTTATTCAATATCTCCCTGCTCAGTTTATCCGACGTCATCTTTACACTGAATTCTGGAAAAATATAGAAAGCGCCCTCAACCTTATTCACAGTAAGCTGGTCAATCTCTTTAAGGCGGCTGACAGCCAAGTCCCTTCTCTGCCTAAATTTTTCCCTGAAATCCATTACGTTTCTGTCACACTTTGTAAGGGCGACAACTGCGGCATGCTGTATAAACGCAGGGAAGCAGGTGACAGCATGCTCCATGAACTTTCCAATTCGCCTGACAATTTTTTCTTCTGCAATGATATATCCACCCCTCCAGCCTGTCATTGAATAGCTCTTTGAAAGTGTAAAGATGCTTATGACCAGGTCAGGCTCACTTTCAAGCGACCCGATAGAGAAATGTTTTTTCTCATAAACGAGATCTTCATATGCTTCATCGCTCACAATCTTTATGTTTTTCTCTCTGCATATTGAATAAAGTTCCCTCAGCTCTCTCTCACTGTATACTATTCCGGTCGGGTTTGATGGTGTGTTAATGAATATAGCCCGTGTCCTGCTGTTGATTTTCCTCCTGATATCGTCAAAATTAAAGGAATAATCTCTGTTCAGGTCATATGTTACTGGAACCAGACCGGCCATCAGTGAGGGCTCTGAATAGAAATAACCTGGATCCGGAACAAGCACCTCTGATCCAGGTGATATATTTAAGGCCATGCCAACTGCATAAATAGCCATCTTACCAGACATGAAGATAGTGTTCTCAGGGGAACACTTTATCCCATTCTTTCTGGCCACTTTATTCGCGGCCGCCTCCCTGAATTCTTCTATCCCAAACGATGAGACGTAATGCGTCATTCCAGAACGCATCCCCTCAACAGCTGCATCAATTATTGCTCTGGGTGTGTCAAAAACTGGTTCTCCAATGTAAAAAGAAATGACATTATTTCCCTCTGAACGCTTTTTAAAAACAAGATCGAGCACCTCAAGCGATGCAGATCCCTGTAGTTCATCAAGACCCATCTTATAGCATTCCTCAAGAATATTTAACAATTTATCGAGTGCGAATTGATCGGATATGAAATATTAAGCGAACATTCTGGCATCACAGACTAATTCATATTTAATGTGCATCATTATAATTCGGCTTTCTCTTTTCAAGAAATGCCCTCAGGCCTTCTTTTGCATCACTGCTATTCAGTATCAGTTTATAGAATTCAGATTCTGCTTCGAGGCGCACAGACATATCTTTGAGCGTTGAATTAATAGATCGTTTTGCAAGTATAAGTGATAGGAAATTTTTCTCGTTAATCTTTTCGGCAATTTTGAGCGCTTCGTCATATACAGAAGAATCATCGTAAACACCATTTATGATTTCTGACCTAAATGCATCATCGGCGTCGATGATCTTTCCAGTGTAAATCATTTCTTTTGCCTTCCTTATTCCAGATGTAAATGGCAGCCTCTGGGTACCACCACCACCGGGGATAATGCCCACATTCAATTCAGTCTGACCGAACTTTGCGGTTTTGCCGGCATAAACAAGGTCAAGGCAGAGAAGCAACTCAAGACCACCACCGACCGCAAAACCATTTACTACACCAATAGTTATTTTTGGATAATTCTGAACATAGATCAGGAACTCTCTGACGAATTTCGTGTATTCATCAACAAGATCCCCCTCAAGAGAAAGAAGGTTCTTTATGTCTGCTCCCGCGCTGAAATTCTTTCCTGCGCCTTTTATTATTACAGTTTTAAGGCTGTTTTCTTCATTCTCCCTCAGAATTTGCCAGATTGAATTTCTTATTTCTCGGCTCATTACATTATTCCGTTCAGGGTTGTTTATTGTCAGGATCAGGGTTTTCCCATTTTCCTCAGCAATAACCTCCTTCTGTTCTGTATTCATTTTATCTCTGAAGGATATGACATGGATATAACTATTTTAGTGCCTACGGTGCGTAAGAACCTGTGTAAGTGAAGGTTCTTGTTCTTGCAAAACCCTTCAAAGCACAACCTTACTCTTCGCTGGAGGTATATTGTGGTTCATGCGGAAGAAATTATCCGGATCGTATTTTGCCTTGATTTCAGCAAGCCGTGGAAGGTTATTGCCGTAAGCAGACCTTACTTCTGCAGTCTTGTTATCAAAAGTCTGGAAATTTATATATCCTGTATCCTCTAAATCAGGGTATATCATCTTGATCTTTTTCTTAAGTGATCTTCCCCATTCTATCTGCCTGTCGTTTTCTAACGGATCTGGCCATCCGCAGTCTATAACTATCATAAAATTATTGTCCCTTGCTGAATACGCGGTATCTTCTGGTGAAACTGATTTTATAGCTCCACCTGTGTGCCACAGTCCGGTAACAGCTGAGTAATCGAAATTAACCTTCTCATATTCAGTCTTCATCAGTTTTACCAGATCCTTTGTGATATCTGGTACCATTATACCGGTGGAATAATAGTTCCAGCCGTTTGGGAGATCATTGTCGCTGTATGACTGTATCCAAATATAACTGGTGATCCTGCTGTTATCGTATATCGGTTCAGAGAGTTTTCTCAAAGGTTCAACTATTCTCCTCCCTATCTCTGGATCTCCTGAGTATACGGATCTTAGGACAATGCAGCGTCTTCCCCTTAATTCTATCGGCACATTATCAGCAACTGGAAACTTCGCAAGCTGAAATTCTGCGGATAGTTCAGGAGGGGCCTCATTAAACATAAAATTCCTACCAAGATCGAATACCCTTTCGGCATCTTTCAGATCATACACAGTATATTGGAACATTACATCTGGCCCAACCCTGTGTAATTTGTAATCAAAACGTGTAACGATTCCAAAGTTACCTCCAGCACCTCTTATGGCCCAGAACAGGTCAGGGTAATTCTTTTCGTCGACATAAACCAGAGAGCCATCCGCGAGAACCATCTGGGCTCCTATAAGGTTATCAATGGTTAATCCGTATTTTCTTCTAAGATGACCATACCCCCCACCAAGTGTTAATCCAGCTATTCCTGTCTTAGAGACCACACCGAATGGTGTTGCTAGACCGTATATCTGGGTCTCCCTGTCCACATCTCCAAGAAGGGCACCGCCCTGTGCCCTTGCGATCATGTTCTTTTCGTCGACAAAAACTCCATTCATCTTTGAAAGATCGATAGTCAGTGCATCATCCATCACAGATGACCCGGTAATATTATGCCCTCCTGATTTTATAGTGGTAAGTATGTTGTATTTCCTTGCAAACTTAACTGCAAGAATCACGTCATAAGTGCCTCTGCACTGTATAACTGCCGAGGGCTTTTTCGCGAACATGCCATTCCATATCTCCCTTGCACTGTCATAACCCGGGTCACCTTTGAGAAATAATTTTCCGTAAATGTTTCCCGCCAGTTCCATAATCTCTCTTTTCTTAATTGTAACATTCCCTGAATCCAGCGACTTAAATATTATGGCATCCGTTTCAGTATCTTGCATCGTAGGGAAAACGTTAATTGAAAATAAAACAATTTGCAATAATTATTTATGATTTATATTGACAGCGCATTACCTCACTTATAATCTTTGTTTTGTTCAGTCTATGATATTCAAAGCGTAACAGAAAGTATGGTGTCGCCACTATTATAATCGGTTAACTTGATCATGGTCAAAGTTTGTTTCGATCCACTGTAAAACTTTATGGTGATATATGTTGAATCGGTGAAAACATTGCCTCCATATACGGTAACTATAAAGTGAGATGAACTTGACATGTTGATTTCACACTGGGAGGAATTGCTGCTGAATCTAACTGTTCCATTAATAGATTCGTTATATATACCTAGTATGAGTGCACTCATTGGAACAGTGTTTGTCACGTTTGAGAATGATAAAGCATAACATTGCGGCGATCCACCTGGTCCTATCTCCGAAACAGTCATGGAAGCATCTGGCGTCAAGGAGGAATTCTGAGACAAATTTTCACTCAGTACCGCTTGGGAAATAAAAACGCCATTGACGGCATCCAAAATTTCTATGGAAGTGAAAGACTGTATTCCGCCCTTGAAATATCTCATGACAATCGAAGTGGAATCGCTGAGATTATTACCACCAGAAACTGTGACGTTGAATGTAGATATAGATGATACGTTTAAGGTATATAGAGAACAATTGTCCTTAAGACGGATGATCCCGCTAGATGACCCATTCGATACTTTTAATTCAGTACTGCTCAAGGAAATATCTTTAGTCACTCCTGTAAACGAGATTGTATAAATTTCAGTGGAGTGTGAAAGGTTTGAAAAGTTTACTTCCATATGTGCTTGTGGTGTGGTCCTGATAATTACTGGCAATGGAGGTAAAACAGCTTTGTGGTCAGAACTGAATGCTCCATAAAGACCAAAGGAAGCAACTACAACTATCAGAATAACGGCAACAATCAGAATAACTCTTGTCTTCAAGCAAATTCACCAAAAGGTGGCCGTACAATATGACTGCTCGAGTTAAATGAGTTTATCCTGCAAATATTATGCCTCCCTTTAACAACAGACAATGAGACAACTTGAAAATTAACCATATTCTGATTATTTGAAGATTGATAAAGTATGGTCATCTTATTGTTCATCATTTGTGGTATAGTTATTGATAGTAGTTCTAAATATATACATATTTCTAAAATCGCGTAGTGACCTGGATTATGTGTGATCGTGAAGATATATTTACTTGAACAAGAAAATAAAGCATGTCATCTCGGAGAATAA
>JAKAAI010000079.1 GCA_021797055.1 Thermoplasmata archaeon
CGTTGAACTTGAATAAGGAATGTCGTTCAGTATCTCATTAAAATTCTTCCTGTTTCCTCTGTTCCCTATTACGCCCAGCACCATCATTGTATATTTCTTTCCGATCAGGTTAAGGAGGGGAAGAGAAGGATCAACACATACGGTAAAATCACGGCCTTCGATCATGCAGGCTTTGCTTTTATTTTCAAGCCTCCTCAGGTCGTTGTTTTTTGCTATAACCATTATAACCAAAGAACTTCATGCATTCAGGTAAAGAAAAGTTTACTTTTGAACTTTAATACTTTTCTGCGATAAGGAGTATATGACTGCAAAGAAAGTAACTATGAGAGTTTTTGGCATGACTTGCGATGACTGCGTAAGAACGGTAAGTGATGGACTGAAAAAGGAGGGTGCAGATGTATTATCCGTATCATTAAAGGATGGCATGGCAATTGTAAAGATAGATGATGCTAAAATTTCAGCAGAGAAACTTGTTAAAGCCCCTGTCTTTGGAGATGAAACCCATTACAAGGCACAGTTGAGAAAAGTTGAGTAATATGGCGCAGGAATATGATCTTGTGATCATTGGGAGAGGTGCCGCTGCATTCTCTGCCGCAATAAGGACAAGTGAGATCACTTCTAACCAAGCAGCCATTGCAATGATAGGCTTCGGCCCAATCGGAGGGACTTGCGTTAATGTTGGTTGTGTCCCTTCAAAATATATCATAGAGGCTTCAAAGGTGGCCAGCACACAGCGGAATCCCAAGTATCCTGGAATTGAACCCTCAGATCCTTCAATTGCCTTCGACAAACTCATGGAATCTCTCAGAGAAGCCGTTAAAGAGGAGAGAAGGAGCAAGTATGAGGATGTTCTGAAATTTTATCCCAACATAACAATGTATGAAGGTAAAGCGAGCTTTATCTCCGGCGACACAGTAAGAGTAACGTCTAAACTGGAAGAAGAGAATGTGAAAGGATACAATTTCATCATAGCCACAGGCTCCAGTCCCAAGATTCCACAGATCGAAGGCCTTGAAGAGACCGGCTACTTGACCAGTGATAGTGTGTGGTCTCTCAATGAGCTTCCAGGTGAGGTCGGTATCCTGGGTGGGGGGTTTGTTGGCCTGGAGATCGGTCAGGCTTTGCATAGACTTGGTTCAAGTGTCAGGATAATAAAGAAACACGATACCATAGCCAGGGGGATTGAAAGGGAAGTTGGGAGTGAACTCATAAGGGCTCTGGAGAATGATGGGATTTCATTTTTAATAGAGAGAGAGATTGAGAAAGTTTACAGGAGAGGAGATAAAAAGATCATCAGTACCAAGTATAAAGGAAAAAGCGAAGAAATAGAGGTGGATGAGATTCTGATCGCATCGGGCAGGAAGCAAAATGTAGCGGGTCTCTCACTTGAAAACGCTCGTGTTGAATACTCAGATAACGGCATTAAAGTGAATGATGATTTCTCCACGAGGAACCCCTCGATCTACGCAGCCGGAGATGTGGTGGATCAGAGATACAGGCTGGAGACCCTTGCTGCAAGAGAAGGTTCCGTTATAGCATCTAATATTTTCGAACATTCATCGAAAGGGGTTAATCTTCAAGAAGTCCCATGGGCAATTTTTACCGAGCCGCAACTTGCTTCCGTTGGTTACACGGAGGATGAATACAACAGGAGCTTTGGAAAGGCAGTTAGCAGGGTGCTTCCTCTTGTTACGGTGCCAAAAGCCAGAATATTGAGAGAAGATACAGGGATGTTCAAGATTGTAGCTGATGAGAATACGGGAAAGATCGTTGGCATCCATGTACTTGCGCCTTATGCGGCGGAGTTTATTATAGAAGGCGTGATAGCAATCAAAAATGGATATACATATCACGATATCATAGATAACAGTCATATCTTCCCCACTGTGGCAGAAGGCATCAAGTTGACTTCACAGTCATTCACCAGAGATATGACAAAGATGTCGTGTTGCGTGGAGTGATAGAAATGAAAGTGAAAGAAATAGTTTCAAAATTTGGATTTGAACAAACAGTTGAGCTTCTTGAGAGATCTATAAATGAGAATGGCCTGAAGGTCATCTCAGTCATAGATGCGCAGGCTAATCTGAAGAAGATTGGAGTTGAGATAAAAGGAAACAAAATTCTTGAAGTTTTCAACCCGAAGCTTGCCAGGGAAGTTTTTGACAACGATCTGAAGGCAGGCATAATTCCGCCCCTGAGAGTTTACATCTACGAGGAAAGTGACAAGACCCATGTGGCAGCGCAGAGTGCAGTCGAGCTTTTCTCTCATTACAATGGACTGGAGGAACTCGCCGGAAGAGTGGACAAAATGCTTGATTCTGTGACTAATTCTGTTATATGATGAATTATTCTGGAGCAAGAAACTGGAAAAATGAATCCCAAAACATTATTCAATTAACCATATTTTTCTATGATCACGGATGCTGAAAGCAAAGCTAAGAGGGAAAGCCCGGAAGAAATTGTGAAATCAAGAGGAACTCCAGCCAGATAAGAGAAAATTGTCAGTGCGATTGCAGGGGGATGCGTTAGGTTGGTGAAGGTAACAAAAGCAGAAACAATCAATACATTTAGGATCATCCCAACGAGGCTCTCTCCCAAGAGGAAATGAAGTGCATCTGAGGAAAGGATAACGATTGTATAGGTTGCAATCAGGCTCTTTCTGTTGGAATACTTGGTATTTCTCTGGAAAACAACGATATAGGCTGAAACAGCGTATGGTGGTGCTAGGATATAGTCTCCCCTGATTGATGTGAGGGAAAATATAACAGCAAGGATCAACAGGAAAATAATGTAATTCTTAACTTCCTCTGGTCTGAGATTGTCCCGAAAAATGTGCTCTAATATATCTATCATATCTATCCACTTCCTTTGGTAATGCATGTGGATCTAATTTATGCTATCCCAATCTTGCCCATGTCATTTCCGTTTACCATAAGCAGACCGTTAACATCACAAGATTTCGAGAGTGTGTTGGTGATATAGCAGTCAGAGGCAGCAGATGATGCCAGTTCCCTAATTTCTTCAATGCTCTCCTGCGACCTTATATCAATAAAAAAATATGTAATCTCCGAGAATAATCTAGGCCTGCTGATTTTGAATCTTCCCTCAATTTTTATATGGAGGTCTGGTTTGCACTAGTTTAAAATGGCACAATATAGCATCGTTTTATATATTTATATTACTATGTAAAATGGGAGGGGGGTCAAGTTCATCTATCATCAGGCCTTTCGATGCTGCATGTTCACTGTAGTGTATCATCTGACACATGGCAAGGCTCGACACAAAATATGCCAGAGGGCTGGGTCCGTTTTCATTGGACGTCCATGAGAACATTCTTTCCTGCATTCTCTGTTTGAAAGGATCATCAAAATGTACTATATCCTTTCATTCGGATGAATTTCCTAACTTCTTTCAGTCAACGGTTGACAGCGGCACTTACGGGTATCATACAGTTACAATCTTGCCAAGGGCAGTTATCTCCACCTCACTCCTGCCTCTTGCTCCCCTGTTCACCGAGACAAGACCTAAGTCTACGAGGCCCTGTGAGTCGTCCGTGCCGTTCATGTGCCTGCTGATCAGGGATTTTTCCAACCCGGTCATTTCAGAAAGCTGTTCGAGACTATCCACTTTTCCTTTTTTTCTGGCTAACGCGCTTAGAATAGTGAGCTTGGTTTCGGAGAGGATTCTCTGGTATCCAAGCTTCAGTATGGGCAGCATATGAACTCCCTTTAGATCGATCCAGAATGCCCTTATGCCAAAAATGAAAGCTGAGGAAATTGCTGTGCAGGAGATGAGCTTTCCACCCTCAGTTACGTTCATGAGAAAATCGTCGTATTCGTTGCAATTATCTCTGTATACTGATTTCACTGCCTCAAGTACCTCATTCAGATCACCCGACTTCACCACAACTTCCTCCACCTTTGTCATCAGAGCATTTGCTATTTGTTTGATGAATTCTCTGAAGGGTATGCCAATAAGACGGACATTGTTGTCATGGACCTCTTCATGTATTATTACAAGCTTATCCATCGGAAGAAGCCTTATCCCGTCCCTAATGCCTTTGTATGACTGTCCGTCCGAATATATCGCAATCTGCAGTGTCTTTTTCTGTTTAAGTAGGTCTTCTCCCATTGATCTAACTATACATTCTGCATTATTAGACATATTGACTGAATTCTTTACCGCCCTACTAATCTTTCCAATCAACGGTTGACGCATAGAAAAGCCGATCTAGAGATTTGAATGTTGGAATAGTGTTCACAACAGCCTTGATCTGAGACAAATTTCCAGTCTGAATAATGGAGTTAACTACAACGGTTGACCGATTAAGCCTTAATACAGAGCCTGAATGAGAATGTTAGGTGAATATGACAGAAAATAAGTGTGAAGAATGTGGTCAGGTCTTCGCTTCAAAAGAACTCCTGATGAATCATGCAAAAATGCATATGGGTAAAGCGAAAATAGGTTTTGGCGCAAGGAAAACGATAATATCTTCCATCATAGGAGGGATAATTGGCGGAATTCTTATGCTTCTGGTATTGATGGCTGGCGCAGCAGGAATGGGCCTCCCTGCAACCACATTTGCATTGGTCATGGGAATGGGTTTAGGGGCATCAATGGGCTCTGCTGTAATGATTGGCGTACTCGGGCATTTCACAGTTAGCATAGTTGCCGGTGCAATATTTGGTGCGATAGTGTCATATGTAAAGCCATTGAAACTTAAGAATGTATCAAAATCTCTTGGTCTTGGGGTAGCATTTGCAATAGTTGTGTACCTTGTATTTTTCCTGCCCATGGCAATGACTGTATTCGCATCGGTGATGATGAATATAATGGGTGCAAAGGCTGCTATGATGCTCCCTGATGTTCTGGTTGTAGGATTCATAGGGCATCTTCTGTATGGTCTTGCACTCGGAGCAACAGCGTTCTATATAGGCAGAAAACTTTAAATAACTATAAATTAAATAATATTTTTTATAATTTTTGTTTAAGACCGAAAGTGATGAAAGTAAGTGGTTCAAATGGTGAAAAATTTTGATCTCATTGTGATTGGTTCCGGGTCCGGACTGGATGTTGCAAATGGGGCGGCAAGAAATGGATTGAAGGTCGCGATAATAGAGTCCGGTCCTCTTGGTGGAACCTGCCTGAACAGAGGGTGTATCCCATCAAAAATGCTCCTTCACGTGGCTGATTTAGTGGAAACTGTGCGCTCTTCGCACAAGTTCTCAGTTGATGCTTACAATATTTCAGTAAATTTCCCGAAAATAGTGAAAGAAGTAAGTGATTTTGTCGATGATGAATCCAGCGGCATTGAAAAATATTTATATAGTGCAAAAAACCCCACACTGTTCAGAGGAATTGCAGAATTCACCGATCACAAGGAGTTGAGGGTTGGGAACACATTAATCAGAGGAGGGAAGATACTGATAGCTGCCGGAGCCAGACCGAAGATACCTGAGATTCCCGGCCTGATCGGAGCGGGATATCTGACCAGCACGGAAGCTCTCCGCCTTTCCAGTCTTCCTGAATCACTGGTCATAATAGGTGGTGGTTACATAGCAGTGGAGTTGGCGCATTTTTTTGGCTCCCTTGGCTCAAAAGTGACCTTAATACAGAGGAGCGACAGGCTGCTCACCAGAGAGGATGAGGAGATTTCCAGAAGCTTTACTGCAGAATTTGCCAAGAAGCACAGGGTTTTGCTCTCGTCAGAACCTGAAATGATTACAAAGAAAGAAGGGGTTTATCATGTAAATGTCAAATCCTCGGTGGAAGAGAACAATACGACGGTCAGAGCCAAAGAGTTACTCATAGCAGTTGGAGTAACTCCAAATACTGATCTCCTCGAGCCAGAAAGAACCGGTGTGATACTTGACGAAAGGGGGTTTATCGTTGTCGATGAATACCTTGAAACAAACGTCAAAGGAATATTTGCCCTTGGCGATGTCATCGGAAAGTACATGCTTAAACACAGTGCCAATCTGGAAGCTCAGTACAGTTACTATAACATAATTGATTCGGATAATAAGATTTCGGTAAACTACAATGTAATTCCCCACGCAGTATTCACGTCCCCGCAAATAGCGGGCGTTGGTCTCAGTGAACGTGAGGCGAAAACCATGGGATTAGACTTTGTTGTGGGAAAATACAGGTATATTGACACTGGAATGGGAATGGCATTGAAGGATGAATCCGGCTTCGTCAAGATTTTGGTCGAAAAAGCTTCACATAAAATACTGGGTTGCCACATAATGGGAATAGATGCGTCAACACTCTTGCACGAGGTGGTAGTGGCAATGAATGCCGGAAACGGAAATCTGGAGAACATAACGGGAACGGTCCATGTCCATCCGGCACTATCCGAGGTGGTACTTAGGGCGGCACTTTCAGCAAGGGAGGTACTTCAGCGCTGAGATATATCAACCGTTGACGGAAAAACTATAAAATGTGTGCTGAGTTTAACATATGAGGTGAATGAATGTCGGAAGAAAAATTTGAATGTAAGGCATGTAACATGGCTTTTGCATCCAAGAAGGAAATGGAAGAGCATGCAGCAAAGCATCACAAGCACTAGATTCTCATGATATAAGTGATCGCTATAATTCGCACATTATATTTTTTATAAAAGTGGATCTCTTATCAGTGTGATGGGTCTGGCCGGCCTTATATACTAATTTTTAGAGGGGGGATTGATTCTAATTATTATTTTCAAAGTATTCCCTTCTATGAAAAAAGTTGATCTGTCTTATGCTGATCTCTTTTCTTCATAAATATTTTTTCCACCTCTTCGATATCTTTGAATCTTCCTGGATTCTTTGCCCTCATTGACATGGCCTTCATCTTTCTCTCGGTGAGGGAATCAATGTTATCCTCGAATTCAATATTCTTAGTGAGCATGACATATATGCACTCCAAAAGGATCCTTGCAATTGCAACTATTGCACGGTTCTTTCCAAGTCTTCTAACAATGCTGAGGTACTTTGCCTTCATTCTTTTTGAATATCTTATGGTTACATGTGCAGCAGTCACAAGTATGAATCTCAGCATGGATGATCCATGTTTCGTTATGTGACCTCTGATGTCTCTGTTTCCGGATTGATCCTGCCTTGGTACCAGGCCGGCATAAGCTGCAAGTTTCTCCTTTGTTGGAAATCTGGTCACATCATCTTATCCGATGATATGGCAGATGCTGAATACAGGTTTATACCTGGGATTGTCATCAGTAACTTCAGGGAAGTATTTCCCTCACATGCAACGGCCATCTGATCCTCAAGGATTCTTTCCCTTTCTTTGAGATCAGATATCCTTTCTATGAGATCTGAGAGAACAATTCTATCTAGATCTGGAAGGTTTGAAGATTCCTCCAGTATGGTTCTTATGCCTCTCCTTCCAAATATGTCTGTTGCATGTACGATGATTCCATGCCTTGTCAGGATTGCATGAACTCTGTTTTTCAACATGTTCATCTCCTCGCCAATGGATTTCCTGTACCTTACAATGGATCTGAGAGCATCTGAGAACTTTGATGGAAGATGCACCTCAGGAAGTTCCTTGAGTCTCAGAAGCTTTGCAAGCTTGTATGAATCCTCCTTATCGTTCTTTTTTGCTGTCATGAATATCAGGGAAAGCTTTGATGGATCCGCCAGGTGAACTGAGAAACCCATGTCCCTTAACTTTCTTGCAATATATTTTCCTGATGTCGATACCTCAAGTGCAATCTCAGGTTTCAGATCCAGGTATCTGGATCTGAATGCATTCAATGCACTCTCTGTGTTTTCGATCCCATAGCTTTCACAGACATTTCCTTCTTCATCCATTGTGGTAACATATACGCTACTTTTATGTACATCCAATCCAATATAGATTCCAACCACCTCCTTGATGGTACGTGGGAGTTCAAAGTCGGAGACATTTCGACAGCCTTCTATTCACCCTTGTTCCAGGGTACTATGTCGAGACGAAGGGCAGCTAATCTTAAAGTCGACCTCACGGGTCAGCAAACACTACAGCTGCCTCTCCGACTCTCACGCTTGCACCGTCATGCAGGCGTGGACAGAAAAACTTTTTTCATGACATCTTAAA
>JAKAAI010000080.1 GCA_021797055.1 Thermoplasmata archaeon
AAGACCTAAAAAAGAAAGACCGAGTATGGCGAATACACTGTATTTTTGGAACTTTTCCATATTATTCATCAAATCAGAACTTGTCAAAGAAATCGTATTTAATGATTTTAATTGATCGTGATCCACCGTACAATAATGGAAGCGTTAATAAATGAGCAACGGAGAAATTGCCACCTTCGGGGAAATTGTTGTCTTAAAACGCAGTGGTTTTCGAATTTATCTGTTTGCTTCCGATATACAATGAGCAAATTTTTTGACTTTTATTACAACGAAACATTATTGTGATTGAGGGAGATTCAGAAAATTATGGTATTTATCCTAAAAATGTATGAACAAAACTCGATCAGCCTGTACACGATGGAAATTGCGTCCCGCTTTTTTTAGGGGGAACGTAAGATTAAGGCGAACAAATTTCTTTCAGTCTTCCTGCCTCTCACCTTTGCAGCAAAGTATTTGAAGAAGGAAAGAAAATACATTGTTATAGTATCCGCGATCGGAGCAGTTTCTGCTATATTCAGGTTACTTGTTCCAATATTTTTTGGAGACGCGGTAACAGCTGTCCAAGACTTATCTTTGGCAAAAGTTGAATATTTTTCCCTTCTGATAATTGGTGTATCAGCAATAAGCGCGGTTGCACAGTTCGTCATCAACTATGGTTCAATGTATCTCTCTCAGCGATATGCATATTCTTTAAGAAAGGAGATGTTCCATCATCTTCTGAGCAAGAAATTTCCATTCTTTGAAAACGAAACATCAGGTAATTTACTTTCAAGATCCACGATGGATATCGAGGCGACCAGAAACTTTGTGATGGCTCTTCTGTCTCAGCTGATACCTACAATATTCCTGATAGGTATAGCATTTTATTTTCTTGTCACTTTAAATATCATCTATTCTCTTATCTTTCTTGCAGTTGTTCCTGCCCTGATATACCTTGGTGTAACATTTCAAAGAAAACAGAGAGGACACTGGAGAAGCATCAGGGATCATTACGGCATAATGAATGAAAGACTTCAGGAAAACATAACAGGTCAACGTGTTGTCAGGGGATTTCTGGGGGAGGATAGGGAGATTAAAAAATTCACCTCTACAACCGATGCATATTTTTCAGAATACAACATCGTGGCCAGATTAAGGGGAAAATATAATAATTTAATGCCGCTTTTGATCAGTGCCGCTGCCACTGGCGTTATCCTATATGGAGGCTACACTTCGCTAATAACTGCAGCGTCAGTGGGTCCACTGGTTGCAGCTGTAAATATTTTCAATACAATGACTTTTCCTGTAAGTAACCTGGGAAGATTAATCGTATTCTCCGAAAACGCAAGAGCTGGCGTGGAGAGGATAAATACAGTTATAGATAATGAAAATGAGGAAAAGCTTGATGAGAATCTGGACAATCCGGTCAATCCTCCCGCCGTAATTCAGGGACTAAAATTTTCGAGGGGCACAAACGTCATTCTCAATGATATAAGCCTGACCATTGGCAAAGGAGAGTTTGTTGCTATCACGGGTGGAACTGGTGCTGGAAAAAGTACACTGATCAATATGCTGCCAAGATTCTATACCCCCGAATCCGGTAACATTACATACGACGGCGTAAAGATAGATGAATTCACACTCCCGGAGATCAGGGAAAGAATTGGCATTGTTCCTCAGGAAATCAATCTTCTCTCTGGATCTATCAGGGAAAATATATGTTTTGCAAATGGAAAATTCTCTGAGGAAGAAATGATTGAGGCTGCAAGGATAGCGCACATCGACGACTTCATTGAAAGCCTGCCCGATAAGTATGACACAGTTGTGGGTGAGAGAGGAATCACACTATCAGGAGGCCAAAAGCAAAGGATTGCGATAGCCCGCGCAGTAATCACCAAGCCGGATCTACTTATCTTTGATGATGCAACATCAAGTGTTGACGCGGAAACAGAACTGGACATATTTAAGAGTATAAGGGATAAACTAAGAAACACATCTGTGATTATTATTTCATTGCGGGACACAGGATTGATGTTTGCAGACCGCGTATTCGTGGTAGAAAATGGTAAAATCACGGAGAGCAAGGACGTAAAACAGCAGTTTGATAACGGGTTCTTCCAGGACAGTCCGGTTGGAGGTGGTAACGCTGCCAAAGACCTATGAGGACGTCGAGGATGAGATCATAAAAAGAGGAAAGGGATTCGCCTCATTCAAGAGAATGATAGGCGAGATGATCCACCAGCGCAAGCAATCCAGAAATCTTGCTGCATCAATTATAATAACTGCCGTTACCGGTACTATTTATCCATTGACCCTGGGATTGGCGGTAGATGCCATTATAGACAAAAATACGTTACTTCTAGTAGCATACGCCCTGCTATTCTTTACTGTATACATAATACAGTTTTTTTCAAACAGGGTCAGGACGATAACATCCACATATCTTTCCCAGCATACTATCAAGAATTTGAGGGACAAGGCCTTCCAATCCCTTCAGAAAGTACCTGTATCTTTCTACAGCAAAGTCAAGACGGGTTATCTTATCAGCAGGATCAGCAACGATGGTGAATCCCTGAGTGAATTCCTGACCTTCCAGGTACCATCATTGATTTCGGGTATTACCACAGTTATAGTTTCTGCCTCAATAATGCTCTACCTTGCCCCTACACTGGCATTGTATTCATTTATCGTAATTCCTGTTTTAATTGGATTCACATTTTCAATTCAGCCGCGTGTAAAGAGAAATTATCTCAGAACAAGGAGAACAATTGCCGCAATAACTGGAAATCTTGCTGAAAACATAAATGCAATAAGGGCGATTAAGAGCTTTAACGTTGGAAACAGGGTTGAAAATAATTTTGACGCACTGAACACCGATAATTACAGGGCAAACATGAAGGCCAACCTTCTAGCATCAACATATGGCGCAATAGTAAGAGTAATCGAGGCTGCAGGTATTGCTATCGTTCTTATAGAGGGCGGGATTCAGACACTAGCTGGAATTATACCCGTCGGAATAATGGTCGCGTTTGTTGTTTATGTTCAGGAGTTTTTTGATCCTGTAGTTCAGCTTTCACAGACTTACAACTCCTATCAGTCTGCAATGGTGGGCCTGACGAGAATATATGGAATCATAGACAGTGCAAAGGAAAAAGAGGATACTGACGCAAAGGAAATTGAAACGTTCAGGGACGAGTTACAGTTCAGAGATATCACATTTTCTTATGGCTCTGGAAATGCGCTTGAATCTGTCTCATTCACGATAAGAAAGGGGCAGAAGGTTGCAATCGTCGGTCACACTGGCGCCGGAAAAACAACAATCTCAAATTTGCTGCTTAAATTCTATCATCCAACAAAGGGAAACATAATCATCGACGGTACAGATCTAGAAGATATCAATACAAAATCGTACAGGAAACTCATTGCACCTGTATTGCAGGATCCGTTCATGTTCCGCGGTACTGTGATGGAAAACATACTATTTGCAAATCCCGGTATCAGCGAAGAAGAGGTCCAGAAAGACATCCTGGAATTTGGTCTTGATTCAATTTTCTCGCGTATGCCAAATGGTATAAAGACAGAGATTGGGGAGATGGGTCGAAATCTGTCTGAGGGACAGAGACAGGCAATTTCAATTCTGAGAGCATTCATTCTCAGGCCCCAGGTACTCTTACTGGATGAACCAACCTCCCAGATAGACCCAGAATCCGAAAAGATCATTATCGGTGCATTGCAGAAATTCCTTGAGGGACGAACTCTCATCCTCATAACACACCGTTTTTCCCTCATAAGACTTGTTGATGATGTAATAGTTCTTGATCACGGTCACCTGATAGAAGAGGGCACCGTTGATTCCCTGCTGCATAAGGACGGAAAATTCGCAAATCTTTACAGGTATCAGAGAATAGATGATGAAGTCCTGTGATTTATCCTACTTTCTGTGTGGTGATGAGGGTTCCCTCTGAAAGCGGGTTAAAATAATTCTTGACCTGTAAATCTATACTGCATTCCAGCGCAAAACTCACCGCCCTGGGATGTACTATCTTGTAGCTGGTAGGCACCTCATTCAAAACTTTTTCATGTGATATTATTTTATGCAGGACATTGCCATCCTTGAAAGTTTTTGGATCATGCTGATAGATTCCATCAACGTCCTTGTAAAGAATCACCTTCGAAGAACCTGAGGCTGCAGCTATTGCAACGGCGCTATAATCAGAGCTGTTCCGTCCAAATGTGCGTATATTGCCGAACCTGTCCCTTGCAAAGAAACCTGTTGTCAGGATCAGGTCATTGGCGCGGAAAAGATCATTCAGCTTTGATCTAATTGCAGCAATGGAGGCGGGAACGTCAGCTATAACATCGTTTCCGGAATATGTTGCGATAAGGCCTAATTCATCAGATGAAATATATGTCGATCGAAAACCAGACTCCTTCAGAAACAGGCTGCAGGTTGCTGCAGAAAGCCGTTCGCCAATAGAAAGGTAGCTGTCAACATTGTCAAGGTTCACATAATTACTGTCTGAACCTGAATTAATGAAATCCATAATCGAATGCTCCAACATTCTTGTACCATATTCCGGTATATTTTTTCCCAGAGCTCCTTCAAGCAAGCGAATGTGCTGTTTTAAACAGTAATCAGCATACTCTTGTCTTTTCCCAGCATCAGTCGATGATAGGTAAAGACCGTCAGTAACTCCAGTGAAAGCGCTGAGGATGAATACATTTTTGGCATTCCCAGAATAAATATCTGTGAGATTTCTTATCGATCTTATCCCTGTCAGGCATGAACCACCTATCTTTGAAAAAACAATATTATTATCCAATTAAACCACTCCTGATTTCACTGCGAGTTCCGCATTGAGAAGTGTTGACCCGGCAGCTCCTCTGATAAGGTTGTTAACAAGGATCACAACCATCACCTTTTTCTTGAATTTTCTAATCCTACCCACCGCAATTGACATGCCTCTTTTTCCATCGGATTCAGGTAACATCGAATCTAATTTAGGTTGCGGGCGGTCAGGTTCTTTTAAGACTATTATTGGTTTTTCCGGAAGCGTTGGAAGACCCGCGGGAAGGTTTACACCACTGAATGATCTATAGATATCCTCTACTGAATCTGGTTCCTCTTCAGTTGTTATTGTGACAGCTTCAATATGGCCATTTTCCACCGGTACCCGATTGCAGGTTGCGGTGACCTCAAACATGTTTCTTTCAGGATAGAACGGCCTGAATATTTTAGAGGTCTCATTTATCATCTTGCTCTCTTCGTTTTCAATAAATGGTATAACGTTTGACAAAATGTCCATAGAAGGTACACCCGGATATCCGGCACCACTTACTGCCTGTAATGTTGTGACATCCACTGAATTAATACCGTAACCCAAAAGAGGTGCGATCCCAAACGATAGACCAATAGTACTGCAATTCCCATTTGCTATGATTTTTCCATTTCCTTTGTATTCCGCAAGTAAATTACCATTTATTTCAGGTATGATTATTGGTACATCTGGTTCCATTCTGTTTCCCGAAGCATTGGTTATTACAACATTCCCACTTTCCGAAAGTTGCCTTTCAATCAATGCAGCATTCTTTTCAGACACAGCGCTGAAAATTAGGTCAAATTTCTTTGAATTGATCAATGATACATCACTGCGTTCAACAATCAGGTTTTTCGCATATGAAGAGCTGATATTACTGATCGAATATCCCCTTGAAGATTCAGACGCATAAACCCCATCAAGCTCAAAGAATGGATGAGATGCAAGCATTTTAATCAAAGTACGACCGACGAGGCCGGTAGCGCCTATTACTGCGACCCTGTACTTATCCAATTCTCAGTCACCTGCATTTACTGCTCTCTTGATTGCAGACAACAAATCCTCAGATATGTCATTCCAGCTTTCAAGCCCTACAGACAGCCTGTAGAGACCATCATCAAAACCTGCATTCTTCATTTCCTCAACAGAATACGAACGATGTGACATAGTTGCAGGATGCGAAATCGTCGTATTTGTGCCTCCTAGCGTGTTGGCTGATATTATCGTTTTGAGGGATGCAAATAATTCTTCCTGTTTCTGGATCTTTTTCTTGAGGCTGAATGAAAGAACTCCACCAAACCCCCTCATCTGCCTTTTAGTTATTTCATAATCAGGGTGGTCATGTAATCCCGGATAGAATACATGATTTACAAGACCGGAGGCAAGAAGTTCATCAGAAATCTTAAGGGCAGATGCCTCCGATTGCCTCATGCGGATACTTAAAGTTTTAATTCCTCTGATTGTGAGATATGCAGCAAATGGGTCCAGTGATTCACCCATAGTCTTACGAAATTGATCAATTTCCTCGATCACCTTTGACTGACCTGCAGCGAATCCTGCGATGACATCATTATGCCCGGAGAGGAACTTTGAACCACTATGTATTACTACATCAGCGCCTAATTTTATCGGATTAACATTCACTGGAGTAGCAAATGTCGAGTCCACGATTAGAAGGCTCTCTTCTTCTATGCTGTGTGAGATGCGTTCGATGTCATGCACTCTGAGAGTCGGGTTTGAAATTGATTCAACAAAAACGATGTCATGGCCATCATAACTCTGAAGTAATGAGTCGGTTCCCGGCCCTGATATCGTGGTCTGTATGTTCCATTCGGACAGAAAGTTCTTTAAAAAATGCAGTGTTCTTGCAAATACATCTGAATGTATTAGAACTCTTTTTCCTGGGCGGAGGTGTCTTAATAAAACAGTTGTAATGGCACCCATTCCTGAAGAAAAAGATGCAGCCTTGTCTGTCCGCTCGAGAGAAGCTATCTTGTTGTTTAAATATTCGACAGTAGGGTTATTTTCTCTGGTATATCTATATTTGACACCTTCAGGCAATGCATATGCGCTGGTCTGAAATATAGGTGGCATCAGTGGCCGGTTCTGAAAGGAAAAATCATCATGCACCGCCTCAGTTTCGTCTTTCATTCAGGCCACCTCTGCAAACTCTTGTTTCTTTAATTGCAAATTCAATACCATTTTTCTTCAATACCTTTTCAGCGGATTTTTGTATGCCTGCAACATCGAAATTAGTGTCAACTATGCATAATACAGATGGTCCTCCACCGCTGATTGCAACACCAAGGGCTCCGGACAATAGGAGTTCTCTCTTTAAATCAGGATAGAACGTATATATTTTCGATCTTGCAGCTTCAACGATGTTGTCACACATACCCTCCGATATCATTTCTGAATCATAGTTTGTTAAACCATGGAGAAGGAGTGCGAGATTTCTTGAGTTTTCATATGAATCTGACAGACTTACACTATGTGGCAAAATGGAGCGGTTATGTTTTGTCTTGTTTATTTCTCTGGATCTTATCAGTATTATTATGAATTTTAGATCCCGATGTATCTTTAAAGAATGAAATTTCAGTGGGTTAATTGACTTTATAATTATGAACCCTCCGAAAAGTGAAGCGAGAACATTGTCAGGATGCTTCGATCCAGAAATAAACTCCTCTCCCAAAAGGGAATAATTCACTAAATCTCCAGGTGACAACATGAGATCATAATAATCATTCAATAAGATTGCAGCAGCAACGCTTGAAGCCCCACTGCTCCCAAGACCAGAGCTCCATGGAATATCCCCCTCAGTTATTAAAGTGACATTATCGCTGATATTATGATCAGAAAGTATTCTTCTTGCAACAACTATAGAAGGGGATTCATTTATTGGTTTGTTGTGATTATCGATAACCCTGATAATTCCACTCCCAGGCCTATTATCAAGTCGAATAGATGTAGTTTCATGATACGCATCGAGTGCTATTGATAGTACATCGAAACCAGGCCCTAGGTTGGCTGAAGACGAGCATGCGGTGGCAAGATTCACATTCCGGCTGATTAACACTGTATATTTTTCCTTTTATTAATAAGGTATTACCTGAGATAATACAAACACGATTGACCTGCTCCAGGGATTCCGGATAATAGGGCAATTAATACCATAAATATTATTAGTTTTAATCAATTTGACATTTAATGGCAACCATTACAGATAATGAATATAGTTTTTTTTCTGCCATTGATGA
>JAKAAI010000015.1 GCA_021797055.1 Thermoplasmata archaeon
GTATCAATACCTCCTCCCTGAGGGCCACCGATGACAATACTGAAGTCTATTTTTTCCATAGCCAGTTGATTGCAATTTTGTTAAAATACTTTTTATAGCAAAATAGGCAAAAATAAATAGAATCTGAAAAAATATATCCACAGACTGCAAGTGGATTATTAGTGGATTATTAAAAGTATTTATTACTTTAACTAACATCCGGGTAGAATGTATCAATGCTACTTCATTCCATCAGAAAGCAGGTCCCTTGTCGATATTATAAAAGAGGATGATGTTATTGGCCGTCAAACAATCATAGTAAAGGACGCACAGAATTTCAGATTTAAAGATCCTGGTGTTATTCTCATATTGGAGGGGACAAAAGAACCGTTGGAAAAGGCAGAAAGCATCCTTGGTTCGAAGGCTACTAAACTAGATACCAAAAAATCTGACGAGATTTATAAAAAGATAAAGGAAGAAGAGGAGCAGGCAGATCAGGGAATGGGATTTCTGTTTGGTTAAAATGTTTTTAATTGTGACCGGTATGCCTGGTGCAGGCAAAGATGAGTTTATTGCAGTTGCAAAACAGTCTGGATACTCAGATTTTCACATGGGAAACGCTGTGAGACATTTCGCGGAGACATCCAACATAAAGGTCTCCGATCACGATATCGGTAAATTTGCAACCAGTGAAAGAAACAGGCATGGTATGGATATCTGGGCCAGACGCACATATGAATCAATAAAGAAGACAGACAGAATCATAATAGATGGACTCCGCAATCCGGAGGAGCTGGAATATTTCAGGTCAGTTGAAAATATTGTATATGTAGTAGCAGTTTATGCAAACAGAAAAACCAGACTTGAGCGGATACTGCGAAGGCACAGGCAGGATGACGTTTCCAGTATGCAGGAGCTTATTCAGAGGGACGAACGTGAACTTGCCTGGGGGATCGCGAAAACAATAGTCCTTTCGGATTATCTGATCGTGAACGATTCATCCCTTGAAGACTTCAGGCGCAGGTCTGCGGAATTAATAACTAGAATAGAGAAAGAATCAAACAGAAAGTGAATATTTTTTAATCGACTCAAAGAATGCCCTGCCTGCTGTCAGATCGTTGCCTGAAGGCACCGAATTGTAATTTTCATAGATCCTCTCTGGATGTGGCATAAGGCCTATCACATTACCGTCATAATTTGAAATGGCAGCCGTGTTTTCATAAGAACCATTCGGGTTCCATGGATACGGTAATACATTACCTTCTGGATCAGTATATTTGAAAGTTATCTGTCCGTTCCTTTCAAGTTCATCGTAAACTGAAGCATTGCTGAAGACCAACCTGCCCTCAGAGTGCGCAACTGGAATTTCCCAGCAGTTCTTGGAGGAAAAAGCATCATTAAGCATTCTGTTGCCAGAAAACAGTTTAACGAATGCACGCCTGCATTCAAACCTGTTTGACGAATTAAACGTCAAAGCGACTGTTTGCTGTGATCTGTACCTTTTACCAGGCAGCAATCCCATTTCTACCAGAACCTGAAAACCGTTGCAAACGCCTATAATAGGTTTACCCGCATCATCTATCGCATTCACATCCTTCCCAGCTGAAGCTTTCAGCCTGGCTGCGAAAATTGCCCCAGCCCTTACATAATCACCTGCGGAGAATCCGCCTGGAATAAATATTAAATCAAATTCCGATAACTTAGTTTTACCACGCTCTAGTTCAAGCACGTGCACGTACTTAGGATCAAACCCGGACTTGATGAATCCATGGAAAGCTTCTGTCTCACAGTTAGTCCCCTCCATTCTTAAAATGGCTGCTCTGGGAGAATAACCGGTATCCGTTTACTGCCCGCCTCTCCTTTCCTTGGCTTTCATTCTAAGATCAGTGGAGCCACACTTTCTGCACTTAACTGCAGTGGGTGCGTTTCTGGCATTGCATTTCATGCATATCTTTTTGTTGAGTCTCCTTTCTACAGCTTCCGGGAACGGCATATTATCAATTCACTACCTTTTGCGGTGGGTAATGTATTATACATTTATAACTGTTTAATCTCTCTTTGATTCTGGATAATTTGACAAGGCAAATCAAATTATTCTGGGTATAAGAAGTTCCCAGAAAATTAGGAAGACTATGAACAATCCGAGGTAGTTAGCAATATTTCCAGCTACCCTCTCATCTGAAAGTGACTTTATTTTCCTTTTTTTTCCTGCGATGAAGATAGTATCCTTAAGGAACTGGCCACCGTCTGTTATAAACAGTGGCAAAGCATTTGTAAGCCCCAGTAGGAAGCTCAGGTAAAATATCCAGAACGTCATGTTTACTACGAACCAGAATAGTGGGGCATAAAATGGTGTGGAAAACAGAGCAGCCATTGGCGCTGGAACAGGCGAAAGCCCCTCAAAAGGTAGTGCGAGAGTGGTAAGTATTCCAGTTGTTCCACCATAAACCGCATCGGCTCCGAAAACGGTCGACCTAGCATAGTTAATTGGATAGCCGCTAATTCCTGCGTAATCCACGGAAACTCCAAGAAAGCTTTCATCCCTGTAGGATGGCGAATTATAACCTGGGGCGTACTGAGAATAGTAGGCGTACTTGGATGCAGTAACTAACGAAAAATTATTGCTAATTTCTGAGAAGTGACCGTTTGAATATGAATAGTAAAGCATATCAACCGTGATATTTGAACCGGGGGCAATCCTATCCAAAACGCTTGTAAGAACATTCTCATTATATATTATGCTCCCGTTTATGCTTTCAATTATCCCGCCGTCCTTCATCCCGACCTCGCTGGCTGGATATCCCTTTACCGTTGAACATAATACAACACCCGCAGGTAACAAATATGATGTTATTTTGCTACCTATTTCGACTCTGGACGATACAAAAGAGCCTGGTAAAATAGATGAGTTTAGAAGATCATCAGTGAGGTTCTGGCCTTTATATGGGCCAAACGAAATTATTTCATCTCCAGGTGAAATGAAATGCGAATAGACTGAGTTTGATTCAACAGATTGCACGTATACCCCCTGATTAAAGGGATGGACCGATGGCATTAAAACAAGTATTAGCAAAAGGAATGTTATAACTGCGATCACAATATTAATCGAAGGTCCGGCTGCAAAAACCCTTCTTCTGACAATTGGATCTGCTGCCATCAATGATTCCATTTCAGGCTCTACAAATGCACCTATTGGAATGATAAAGAAAAGAGCACCCACAGACTTAACAGGAAGCCCATGCTTTCTAGCAGTAATGCCATGCATTGTCTCATGTATTAAAACAGCAAAGACCAGAGCTGCTGTTCCATATACAATTGGTATTGCAGGATTTATGCCGGGCAGCACGAGATACTCCTGAAGTGGAGGCGAAACAACCTCCTTTATCTGGGTAGCAAGGTAACTTTCATAAAGCAAAAGTGCGATTCCAAGGAACAGAAAAATAAGGACAAGACCTACCGACATCCTTGAAAACCATTTACTGCTGTCCCTTTTAGTGAGTTTATCCAGGACACCCCTGTTCTTGACAGATTTGAACATCAAAAAGGGACCGTAAACCTGAAAGTGTTTTGTTTGGGCTATTTTCTTTGAAGACACCATTAACAGTAGAATCCAGATTATTATGATCAAAACAATAACTAATAACCAGTCTACCATCTACAGCTAATTTCTATTTGTTATTACTCTTTTTCTGTCTAATCCGAGCGGAAAATAATCATCTTCTGAAAAGATCAATCTTTACAATTGTATTCTTCCACTTTATCATCACCAGTTTGTGCATAATTGTCAGAATAATTTTTAGACAACATACAGAAAAGTTATAAATTTGTATTACTATAGTCATTCATGGCAAAAGTAACTATATCACATATAAAGGCAGATATTGGTAGTTTACCCGGGCATTCAACTGTTTATGGTCCAGTTGAGGAAGAGGTCAGGAATTATGTTTCTTCACATTCATCTTCGATTTTAAGCGATTTCCGCGTTTCTCACATTGGTGATGACATTCAGATTACCATGATTCATGATAGGGGAATAGACAATGAAGAAGTCCACAAACTAGCTTGGGATGCATTCAAAGCTGGAACTGTAATTGCCAAAAGGGTTGGACTTTACGGTGCAGGGCAGGATCTGTTGAAGGATGCATTTTGAGGCAATATCAAGGGAATGGGACCTGGCGTTGCGGAAATGGAAATAACTCCGAGGAAAAGTGAACCTTTCCTGGTATACATGATGGATAAGACTGAGCCGGGAGCTTTTAACCTGCCAATCTATAAGATGTTTGCCGATCCCTTCAATACGCCAGGTCTTGTAATAGACCCAAGCATGCATGAGGGTTTTCGTTTTGAGATATGGAACATAATGGATGGCACCAGAATTGAGTTGTCAACACCTGACGAGCTTTATGATATACTTTCAATGATAGGTTCAAAGAGTAAGTATGTGATTAAGAGGGTATATACGAAAGAAACTCACGAAAAACTGCCTGATGAAAACGTTGCCGTCATAACAACTGACAAATTATCGTTCATAGCCGGTGAATACGTAGGAAAAGACGACCCTGCAGCCGTTGTCAGGATTCAGTCCGGACTGCCTGCATCTGGAGAATCTCTTGAAGCATTCACACATCCATTTCTCGTATCAGGTTGGATGCGCGGTTCCTTTAACGGGCCACTGATGCCAGTCGGCCTTAAGGACTCAAAGATGACCAGATTCGATGGCCCGCCGAGAGTTGCGTGTCTTGGGTTTGTCTTGAAGGATGGTAAACTTTCAGGTCCAGTTGACATGTTTGATGATCCGGCATTCGATGGAGCAAGAAAGACAGCAACAGAAATCGCTGATTATCTGAGAAGAATGGGTCCGTTTGAGCCCCACAGGCTTCCCGACGAGGAGATGGAATATACAACCCTGCCTAAGGTACTCGATAAGCTGAAAGGCAGGTTCGAGTCCCTCGACAAACCACAAAAGAAAACTAAAAATCTGGTATCCACTCGGGATGCTGACTGAAAATCAGACAACTTAAACTTAACCTGCAATTTAGAATTTAGCAGAATCTGAGAGTTAAGCTGATATGTAAATTACTGATTTTTTAAATGAATTCAAATAAATGTTAAATAAGGTAATTTAATAACAGATTGAATGAGCCCCGGAGAAAAAGTCGTAATCGAATTGTTTGTTGTAGGTGTTATAGTTGCGGTAGTTTCAGGGGAGCTTCTTTTCTTGTGGATGCTCACTTTTTATGCAGGAAATCCAGGTGTCTCTGATGCTTATTTCAACGCGCCTTTTCTTGGTACAGGAATTGGCGCTGGTTTCTTTTCTATTGCAATGTTGTTGTATCCGATTAGAAAAAAGGCGGTTAAAGTCTTTGAGGGTGAGGATTTCAGATGAATGATAAGGAAAAAAAAGAACTGATATGGATTATTGGAGTAATTGTAGTATTACTGGGGGCAGCAGCAGGCAATCTGTTCCTGCTTAACGAGCACAGAGACAATGTTGCCCAGAATATAAACGCAAAGCCGAGTTATCCAGCCAATGCTACAATAATACATGTAAATGCGACGCAATGGTCATGGGATTTCATTTATCCGAATGGAACGTCTAGTGTTAACACCTTTAATGTCACTGTAAACCAACCCGTTGTACTGGTTGTTACATCGGTGAAGGGTGCACAGCAGTTTGCCGTTATTCATGACCTAAGCATACCCCAGCTTGGAATACAAGTGTATGCAGTACCAGGCCAGAACAATTCGCTTTCATTCACGCCTACCAAAGTCGGATCCTTCTACTTTGAATGCGTGGAATACTGTGGTTTAGATCATTATCTGATGCGCGGATACCTGGACGTGATTGCCTGATGAATCCGGAAAACGCTCTTGGTCCAACTGGTCTTTCCATAACCCCGGCTGTGCTCCAGCTGCTTTACATTTCAATCATTATAGCGATCCTTGCCTTTGTCCTGTTCTATTTCTATTTCCGTCTTGTGCCAGCTAGGGAGTTCCTGCAGGAGCAGGCAGCAGAATCGGGTTATGAAAGGACTAATGAGTTCATAAGGGACAAATTGGCCGATAAGCCCAGGGATCTGAGCTGGAGAATTCTCTTGTATGATGATTCTAAAAGCATAGGACTCAGATTTCTGTTTACAAGTCTTCTCTTCCTGTTCATAGCAGGTGCTTTCGGTGTACTGATGAGAGTTAGTCTGACAGACCCAAGCCCGACCATACTGGGTGCAGCAGAGTATAATGTGCTTATGTCAGAGCATGCGACATTGATGATTTATATGTTTGCTGTTGGTGCTGCTCTTGGCCTCGGTTTCTATCTATTACCATCTCATCTGAAACTCAAAAAAGATACAATGGGGGTCTACACATCAACTGCGTACTGGCTGTGGCTAGCCGGTGGCATATTCATCCTGCTTGCCAGATCTGCTCAGAGGTGGTATTTTTACCCCCCACTTGCGCTTGAGCTAACACAGGTCGGTGGCGGAGAATTAGCATGGCTTGCTGTACTTGGCTTGGAACTTGTTTTCATTGGAATGATGATAGCTGCAGTTGCAATAATAAAGGTCATTATATTCGACAGGCCGAAGGAATTGAGGTTGAATCAAATGTCCCTGTTCACCTGGTCCATTCTGTTTACAATGATCATGCTGATCTCCTCGGCGCCTCCATTGATGGTTGGTCTTGGAATGATGTTCTATGACTATTTCAATCCTATCTTTTTCGTAGCAGCATCGCATGATGTTCTTTTATTCACAATACTCTTCTGGTTCTGGGGTCATCCTATTGTTTATATTGCAATAATGCCGTTCTTTGGGCTGATCTACGAAATTATACCTAAATTCACCGGAACCCCGGTCTACTCTTATTCTTCTGGCGTATGGGGACTTGGCTTGCTTATGGTGTTGAGTGAACTCGTCTGGGGTCATCACCTCCTTAACTCTGGTCTCGGGGTCTTATGGGTCGAGTTCTTCACAACCGCTTCTTTCTTAGTTGTAATTCCATCCGCAATCACAGTTTTCAACTATATTGCAACTCTTTGGACTGCAAATAGGATCAGGATGACTGTACCTATGCTTTTCACTATCAACGGTATTGTTGATTTTATAATTGGTGGTATTACAGGGGTTATGCAGTCAGCCGGTCCTTTTAATGAACAGGTTCATGGTACATATTGGGTTACCGGGCATTTCCACTTTATATTCATCGGTATAACAATGGGAATAATGTTTGCCAGTTTCTACATTCTTTTCCCGACATTTAGTGGTGGAAGAAAATATAATGTTGGCCTGGCTAAATGGCATTTCGCCCTCACAGCCTTTGGATCATATCTCATGGCATTTTCATGGACAGTGGGCGGTTTCTTGGGTATGCCCAGGGCAGTTGCCGGTTACTTCGGTTTCTTTCAGGGATATCAGGATTCGTCAATTATTGGTGGTGTAATAATAGGGATAGGTCAGCTAATCTTTCTCTACAATATTGCGGCAAGCTGGTGGCAGGCGCCTCAGGCATCTCAGGACAATATATTCGAAGAAGGAAACACAGGTAGTGACAGACTGCCTGCTGGCATAGGAGGTAAGTAAAATGGAAGGAAATAAAGCTGGAGTTATCTTTGTAGTCATAGTTTTAATCGCAATGGCTGGAGGTCTTTTCCTTGAGGTAAACCCTCCGACGATTAAAGCATTCTCTCTTCCCGCTATTCCATCCAAGGGCGTTGAGCACTATCAGAACATTACGCTTTATGCTTGTGCAGATGGATGGGATTATGGTCATGGGCCGATCAATCCGACTCTTGTAGTGGCAAATGATACTGTAGTATGCTTCACTGTAATCGAAGAGGGTAACCAGCCGCACACTCTCACAATCGCACCGGGTTCTTCCGAGAGCTCATATCAGGATACATTACTAACTCCATCCCAGATAACAACTGTACCTGGCACGGTTTCTCATGTTAAGGCATTCTTCGATACCCCGGGAGTCTATACTTACTGGTGTACTGTCCACCCGGAAACAATGGTAGGCACTCTTTATGTGAATACAACAGTCAATGTTACAGTACCCACCGTGCACTATTCTTATTACCATAATCAGACAATGAATCTGGTCCACAATGGATTCCTATCAAATGGAATCCTCAATGGTACAATCCCTCTTCCACAGAGCTCGCTTGTCAACTTCACCGTTAAAGATACGTCACGGGCAAATTACTCCCTTTTCCTTTCCTCCGGAGCGGTCCCGTCTCTGCATAACTATACTGCTATAATAAACACAACAAACAGGACTTCGACTGCATCTTTTGCCTTTAACACAACAGGTGAATATACTTACTTTAATGGGCAAAATTCGTCCCAATTCGGGAATATATATGTCTACACCTCCCTTCTTAACCAGACCCTGTTTGCGGATAAAAACGGGTGGAACTATTCACAGATAAGTGGCGTTAATCCCACAATTACTGTGTCAGCGTGCACACTGGTGAACTTTACGCTAATCGACGAGGACAATCTGACACATACCCTCGTGATAAACAGAGGAAATAATGAGAATAGCACAGACTATACGGTTATAGCAAGTGTGAATGCCTCAAGCAATATGTCACAGGGCTATTATTTCTTCATTTCACCAGGAAACTATACTTACTGGGACCTGTACCATCCGAGCACTTCAGTTGGCACTATTAACGTAACAAACTCATCTTCCACCGCATCAGCGATATATTCGCCTGCTACGTATTCATACAATGATCCTAACGTTCTATATATTACAGCAAAAGATGAAAAGACTATATGAGAATAAGGGACTTCCTCAAAATTGCGAAGGGGGGAATTACAACTTTAGTTGCCCTCGTAGCTGTTACGGGTTTTGTCTCAGATCCTCAGGCAGTTAATAAATTTACATTAATAATCCCTCTTTTAGTTTCAGGTATACTCGCATCGTTCTCTGCAAGCATATTGAATAATATCTACGACATGGATATTGATTCCACTATGAAGAGGACTGAATACAGGAATATTCTCCTGAACAACAGAACAAAGAACTACTTTCTCTCATTAGCTTTAGGAATGCTTTTAGTTTCTATGCTAATAGCTTTTTTTCTTATTAACCTGCTAACGGCAATTTTTATTTTTCTTGGTTTCGCCAGTTACTATTTCCTCTACACAATTCTCCTCAAGAGGCGAACGTCATGGAACATTGTAATAGGCGGTATAGCCGGCAGCTTTCCAGCCCTTGCGGGGTGGGCAGCGGTTAGCGATAACGTATCATACACGGCACTATTCATTGCATTCCTCGTTTTTATGTGGACTCCAACCCACTTCTGGTCCCTTGCATCTTACCAGGAAGAGGATTACAACAGTGCACACATACCAATGTTGCCTTCAATCGTCGGTATTGAAGCTGGTTTCAGATGGATCACCGTTAATACAATAATACTTGTTGCATATTCTCTTCTACCTCTTTTGATAACATCAATACACGTAGGAATAGTTTATTACATTGTTGCTCTTATTTCAGATGGATATCTGATATACCGCCTCGCAATGATTTCTGCAAGCCACTATAACAAGAAACAGTTTCGAAAGGCATTTATTTTCTCAAACTTTTACCTTCTCTTGCTCCTGATTTCGATATGGTTTGTTCTAATATGAATACAGACAGGAGAATTTATTTTACAGTTCTGATCGCACTGCTTTACGCTATATTCTTCTTTCTCCTGGATGCCTATCAAACAATATATTTCTCTGGAAATCTGGAAATGTTGATTGCATCTGAGGCAGCCCTTGTACTCCTGCCTGTGGTCGTCATTCTTTCTGGTGATAGGTATTCTGTCTTCCTGTTCCCATTAAGCATCATATTTATCATGACAGCTTCTGTCCTTTTACTTGGTACAGTAGCCTTTATACCGTTTATTGCAATAAATCTCCTCTACATATCGGCCTACCCGAAGATTTTCCACCGATCTGAATGGATTTTGCCGTTTGTTTCATCTGCTATTTTTCTGTTTATGATTATTGTATCCAGCCTTTTGCGGATGGATTACGGTATTTCAGGCAGGCTTCTCTTTTTCTCAATTTATGATGACGTGCTGCCGGGCGGCGTCCCTGCCTTATTCTACCATGGTGTTGTAATTCAGTCACCATATTTTGTATTTACCTATAGCATAATTACAATGATCATTTACCCGCTTATCTCAGTTATACTCGCAGCCAACTATCTATTAATTTACAGAACATACAGGAAGAGCTCAGCGAAATTTTCGTCAATATTCTCTGGGGCTGCAACTATACTCGGTTGCCAGTGCGAAGGGGTGACCGGGTTGATACCGAGCATCGTCGCGCTTACAATATCGATCCTCGTGGTTCCGCTAATGATTGAATCTGTGCTTCTGGTTTCGCTGACACTTGCAGCACTCTTTTACCTTCGGAAGGGTGAAGTTATCCCAATTCTCTCACTTCCTGCAATAATAGGGAGAAAAGTTACCTCTCTGGTTTCCGGCTCAATTGCTGTTCTTGCTATACCGATTGCTTTTTCGATAGGAGTATCATATGGGTATTTCAGAAACGAGTCTTTCTTTTTCGGAATGAACTTTCTCTTATTCCTTGAAGGGTTTATTATTATAATCCTGGTTTCAAGTTTGCACGACTTTAAGGTTTCATGGAATCCGCTTATTATGGCCTTTATCTCATTCTTATTGCTGCTGGCATGGCTTTTTCCATTCGCCGTCTCGCTGGCAGAATCCTCTGCATTTTACTATATTCTTATGAATTCCAGTGCATTATTATCAGGATTTCTTGCCGCATTCTCGTTTATCGCTTTCAGGAATGAGAGAAAAACCGTATTTCTAGAATTTGAAGCAATGATGTTTTCTATGATTGGAATTGTATCGTTATACGCATCTGCATTCGGAATCTCAATATGGCCAGTCTTCAGTCTTGGGCAGCAGTTCATATTCTCAATGGTACTTGTCATTGTATCATTACCGATAATGTGGTATATCACGAACAAATCACTGGTAGAGAATGCCTTCGGGAAAATACAGCCTTTATCTGTTTCTCCTAACTGAGTTTTTGATCTTTTTTTTATTCTACACCTTCCTTGCTTTCACCTCTGATCTGATTCTTTCCGGAATAATTTACGTTTTATACCTTATAGTTGCGCCCGTCATGCTTATAGCTACAGTTATCTACGATCCATATCTCAGAAAACAGGCAATACAGTTCTTGGGCAACAAGGACTGGGTGATATTGATTGCAGGTCTATTCATATGGGGATATTTCTTTGCACTTAAGCATCTCTCGCCATTTTACATGTTTTATGAAATATCTTTCATAGATGAGATCAATTTCAGGTTTGTTGTATTCAACTATATCTGCCGATATACAAGAAGAGAGTATGCTCTGCTAATTCAGGCTGTGCTGTTTATGCTTCTATATATGAACTATATCTTCCTTGAACCACAAGCCTATCCAGGTTTATACAGAGAGTTATACGTAATAGATATGTTCATAATGGGTATCCTTTATGGAGTTGTGGTGTATTTCAGGAATTCTATTTATATAGACATACTGATACATTTGTCCCTTTACGATATTGTTTATTTCTCACCGCCAGTACCCGGATGGATACCCTATCTCATGCTTCCGACATAATGCGCATGTAAATATCAATCAACAAGGTGTTTTCTGATGTTTGCCGGTATGATGCTCGGCCTGTTTTCTTTGTCAACATAGACAAGAACTGCTTTACATTTTGATGCGATTTCATCCTTTATGGATATGTAAGATCTGAATGTAACGCTTGTATTACCCAATTTATCAACAGCTGTGGTGCAGACAGGTGCGTCATCAAACATTACCTCTTTGAAGAAATCCACTTCGATATGAGCAACAACGAACCTTATATCTGCTGGGTCTTTCATGAACTTTCCAAAAAAATCTATTCTGCCAAGTTCGTAATATGTTAAAAAAATTGCATTATTGACATGACCGAGAAGATCCACATCGGAATAACGTATCTGTATTTCGAGAGAGCTTTTCAAGGTCAACTAAATCATATATTGTTCAAATATTTTAAAGATTCTTTCTGGTCTGTTAAACAGCATTTTGATGGGATCTGAGTTAACGTAAACCAGTGATGATTGCGATATCCTGTCATGATATTTCATGGAATGCATTCTGGACGCAGAGGATTCCTCTCCACCACAGATCAATATGACGGGAAAATCTATCCTGTAGAGATCATGTTTCACAGAAACATCCCATTCTGGATCCAGACCTACAAGGGAACCTTTTATATGAAAACTGATCATATTTTTCAGTACAGAAGGAAAACAACTGCCACCGGATATGAAGACTGTGTTTTCCATACTGGTTTTGCCGGTCTCTTCCATAAACTGTGTCAATCCTGAGCAATCATTAGACAGTTCTACCTTTACGCGTAGTTTATCAGCATGTTTCTTAAACCTGCTCTGATCATATTCTTTTACATCCAAAAGTATGCAGGTCAGTCTCATTTCAGTGCAGTATGGTCATTGTATCCTTCTTTAATTTAACTTCCCGACCTTTATTTTGAGGAAAAGAATATACCCCAAAGGTAGAAATGAAGTTAAAGGAGTCTTCACTTGACATATATGCGTTCGTAAATCTATACCGGCAGGATATAGTTTCATCCTTTATCAAGAAGATTCACCAGATTTCAGAGAATGAATTTGTTCTTCAGATATATCGATCGGATCTAAAAAAAAGAGAGCTCCTTTTATCACTTTCGAAGGGAATCGCCTTTTTTGAAACCGAAAAACCAGAAATGCCCTCAGGACTTGCAATGCAACTGAGAAGCATGCTTATGGAAAGAAAGATAATTTCGATCTCTCAGGTCAATTTCGACAGGGTTGTGAGTATTGATCTCTCCGGTGGCTTATCATTAATAATAGAGCTTTTCAGGGAAGGTAATCTTATTGTTTTACAGGATCGCATCATACAGTATGCCTTGAACCAGAGAGAATGGAAAAACAGGAAAATAGTACGCGGTTCTGAATACATTCCTCCAATGACAAAAAATCCCCTTGAGCTTGGTGTTGCAGGTCTAGTTGATGTATTCAAAAACAGCAGAGGGAGTCTTGTGCAGACAATTGCTACGAGATTAAACCTTGGTGGGGAGGATGCAGAAGAGGTATTATTCAGACTCGGAGTGGACAAATCAATGCCTGCAGCCGATTTCATCTCCATTGAGGCTCTCAGGAAGGAGATAGACAATGTCTTATCTGAAGCATTGCAAAACAGATCGTATTACTATCAAAAAGAGGAAATATTGTCACCGATAGAACTCAGGCACATTGGAAGATCTGCCGACAAGGTTTTTGAGTCATTCGATGAAGGCCTGAGATACTACCTCGCCAATTATCCTGAGGGGGAAATCCGGGAATCGAAGAACGAGAGGAAGATAGCCTCAATAGAAAAGAGTATTGAGGAGTTCTCTCTTAGAGCAAACGAATACAGGGAAATTGGAACTAAAATATTCTCTGATCTCAGGAAATTTGATGAGATAATATCCGCGGTCAGATCAAGAGAAAAGGAGTTGAGGGCTGGCGTCGCAATCTTTCAGGATTGCGTTGTGCATTCAATTGACGGTGGAAAAAAGACGGTTGAACTCCTGGTAGATGGCATAAAGATACCATTGCGGTACAGCAAAAAGGCAAGTGAAAACGGGAATGCTGCCTTCGAAGAATCAAAGGATTACATTTCCAAGATTGAAGGGGCAAGGAAAATACTCGAAGAACTGAAAAGATCCGAAATTAAAGAACCAGCCATAAAAAGAAAGAAGGAGAGAAGGCGGTTCTGGTTCGAATCCTACAGGTGGTTCATAACTTCAGAGGGAAACACTGTTGTTGCAGGGAAAGACAGAAAGACAAACGAGAAGGTCGTAAAGAAACATATGGAACAGTATGATATCTATGTCCACGCAGATCTATACGGTGCCCCGAGTACTGTAGTAAAATCTCTTAATAGTCTAAGACCCGGAGAGAAAAGCATAAGGGAATCTGCGCAGTTTGCTGTATCTTATTCAAGGGCGTGGGGTGCCGGCCAGGCGTCCGGAACAGCGTACTGGGTTTTTCCAGAACAGGTTTCTAAAACACCTCAGTCTGGAGAGTTCATTTCATCCGGCTCCTGGGTAATAAGAGGAAAGAGAAATTATATTTTTAATCTGCCTCTTGAGTTATATATCGGTGCTTATGAAATAGATGGAATACGGATACCTATGGCCTCCCCAAACGAAGAGGTCTTTAAAGATGGCTGCATAAAGATCATGCCCGGAAAGTCAAAAAGGACAGACGTTGCCAGACAGATAGCTGACCGGTTGGGTTTCGAGAGGGATGAAATTGACAGCATCCTTCCTCCCGGAAGTTCACAGATCATTTAGACCTTGCTCAGCAGACCCTTCAGTCTTTCTATCGTAGTTACATCCATTGGTTCAACCTTTCTTTTCAGAGCAGCATAGTAAGAAATATAGTCTCCTATATGCGTCAGATAAAATGTCCTCGCAATAATGGATTTGCCTTTGACAGGGATATCTATGGCTTCTGTTGACGTGAGATCAAGAGTAAAATTTACCCGGTTCTTTATTCTCCCCTGCGCGCCCCCAAATGAGTAAAAAACAAATGAATCCTTACCGTATGTTTTTTCAAGAGCCATTATTGCGTTGTGGTCCAGCTCCGGAAAACTCAAACTGAACGACAGTAACTTTGTGTTTTCGTTAAACTGAGTTTGCCAGCGATATGCTACTGATTGAAAAGGAGGATAACCCAGTATAATGGGAATTCTGCCTTTATCCACCATGGAATCTGCCATCGTTTTTATCCACGAATTGTCACTGTCTATTTCTGATACCAGATTTGAAGCTTCAATCAGGTCTTCAGCAGCGCCCGGTATAATTGAAAGTGCAAGCGGTGTAAAGAGATAGCCAAGTGCAGACCTGGGTTGCAGTCCCTGTGGGATTTTCACCGTCCTGTGGCACATTTTTTCAAGAGCGCCACCAGACGTGATAGCAGTCATTTGAGCTCCCCTTCTTTCCGCCTCCCTGAAAGCAGCTATAGTCTCTTCGGTATTTCCTGAATAGCTCATACCTATGAAAAGAGTATCAGAATCAACGAAATCAGGTATTTCATAGGAAGAAATACATACAACCGGCTTCTCTGAATATAAATCAGAAAATATCCTGCCAGCTATACCTGAACCACCCATACCGGCAATCACGCAATTCTTAAATTCAGGAGGATCAAATTTTCCACTAAAGAGGAGCTGCTGCTTCAGGCTCTTTAATTCATCGATCATTTACAAGCACCTTAAGGAGTCCATAATAAAAATCCGGCAACAACCATATAACCAAAAATGGCCGTTACTACTGAAGCAAAGACAAGTAAGACCTTTATCTTCGTCTCTGTATCCATAAATATCCAAAAGGTAAAACTCTTATTTAATTTTCACAGCTATACGGAAACGGCTGCAAGCATACCAAAATAAACCTGCACATAATAATAAACAAATTTCATTCTCAGATCGCCTGCATGTAGAATGCCATAGAGAATTGCCATGTTCCAGTAACTGTCTGGTTTGGCAGATTCCAGGAAATCTCTTTTTAATGACATCAACTGCTTCAGATCAGAGTGAGCAATGCATTTCTGCACCAATTCATCATATTCCTTTGCCGTGTCTGAGTATCCATATGGGCCATCCGTGGAATGAGTATGCGCCTGATCTGCGCTTATTACAATACTTATGTTCTCTTTCTGATTTGACGCCCAGCTCTTAAGAAGGCGACCGAATTCGACAAGCCCTTCCACGTTTTCTGGTCTTGGCTGTCCCATGGGTATAGTCCTTTTTGTTTTGAAGAATTCAAGCGGTATCATCGTTCCGAAATCCATCGGAAAAATAGAATGTGGTCCAGAAGATGTAATAAAAGAGACGATTTCCGAGTATTCTTTTGTAGCACTTGCAAGATCTATAGCCTTCTGCTGGTCTACATTATACATACGCCGTAATTTTCTCTTCTGTGTTTTATAATAACCACCGCATTTTTGTGTCCCAACAATAGACACTTTATTCTGCAGACGCAGTCCATGGGGGGAGATTATAACTATAATATCGGATCTATCGGCATCTGTCATCTGTGCAACTCTGTCATGCATCTCTACGGATTCGGTGTTTGGCATATCAAGTATCTCATCACCATGCGGAATTACATAAACCTTCTCAATTGTCATAATCAGAAATATCACTTCCACATATATTATATGATTTTACTCTGTTAATAATTTTGATCCATTGGTCTAATAGTGTTTTTTGGCTCATATTAGCATGTCCTAACGATTATCTTTAAAGGAGACATTTAATCTTTCGCAGGGCAATCAATAATCAAACTGCAAATATGAATCAATATGAAACCAGATTCAACGATTTAGAGCGGAACCAGGTGATAAAAGAGCGTTATATTGGTGCGAAAAATGTTAAGTTGAATGTTTAGATATTCTCGGGTGATGATGTATAAAACCAAAATTGCAGTTTCACTTTTGCTATCAACGATATTGATCTCTACATTTGCTGTAATCACAGTTGAAAGTTCGTCTATGCACAATCCAGAAACTGTTAACGCTTCGGAAATCAATTCGGAACAGAATGACCCATATGTTCACTCCCCCTCATATCTTTTTATGAACAACTGGAAAAATTCTACGGTCTGGGTGTTCACGGGTGTACCTGATCAATATATTGATCTTTATGGTAGCCTGACCATGAAAGATATATCTTCTAACGGCGACAAGTTGCCAGGATACATCACAATCGATGACGGAAATCACAGTATTTATTCTAGTCTGACGGCAAACAACACAATTATGGTGCGGCAAAACTACACAACAGAGTGCATTATATACCCGCCTTTCGCAGATCAATTCATGGTACACCAGAACTCATCTGTCGCCTTTACAGATTCACTCAGCATTGCTGGAGATTATAATTATACCATTACAGATTCATATATAATATTAAACAGCACACCGTCGTTCAAGATTTTCTTTGATGCCTCGTCCTACAATCTCATGAGAACAAATTCTTCACTATCACTGAATCTGTCATTTAAAAGCGGAACTTCATATATTGATGCGGGTTTTGGAAATATAAGCCGTTTAAATTATTCACAGATCATGTCAATAGATAATGAAAGAGTAGCTGCATGGCTTCAAAACTCCAGCAGAATTGATCTTGGAGAACCCTTCTCCCAGGAATATGATATTTCTTTACTTTTAGTTAAAGATGATCAGAATCCATGTGATGGTGAATTTGTAGCTTCGCCATCCTCCCTGTATCTTTACGCATGGGTCAGGGATGGGTCATTTGCGGCAATTTCTATGCAGGATTCAGGTCATATTAAAAGTGCAATCAAATACTGGAATTGGATGGTAAGTGAGCAAGGAAACGGAAGCGTTAACGGCACGTGGTCAACGAGATTTAATTTCTGGAATGGAGATCCAGATTTATCCTGGACAAACCCTGAATATGATAGCGTGGGAACATTCCTGATCGGCTTGGCTGACCTTTTCAGAATAACGGGCAATAAAACGTTAATGGATAGATATCTTCCCGCAATCAATCGGAGCTTAGAGTGGGAAGAGAAAGAAATTACATCATATGGTCTGCTTCCGCAAGATTACAGTATCTGGGAGGAAAATTATGGATATAACTTCTGGACACAGGCAATGGACAGTCTAGGCTTGAATGAAACCTACAGAATGTACGAAAATCTTGGAATCAGCTTTCCGGGACTTGAGCATAATGCTACAGTCCTTTCTAAAAATATCATGAAATATTTCCTGCAGAGAGATAACACTATGTTTGCAGAATACCTGACACCCGTTATAGGAGATAAGCAGGTTCCTTATTTGCCTATAGATGTTTACGACTCATCATCTATCCTGCCGGTTGCTCTCGGGTTCATCAATCCGAATTCAAGCCTAGCACATCAGATTGTAAAAAGTAATGAAATGAACCTAACGGTCTGCGGTGGTCTAGCCCGTTATTATGGGGATACCTATCATTATCAAGGGTATCCTTCTGACAGTAGCGGTCCTATGCCTCCATGGGTAATTACAACCATGTTCGAAGCTTATTATGATGAGGCTGTGGGAAACAACACTGGGGCTCTCGGTCTACTGAGCTGGGCTGTAAAACATACACAATCTGGCATTCTTCCTGAAGCCATTGATCCAAAATTTGGAACACCGCTACCCACGACATCCCCTCTGACATGGTCTTCGGCCATGTATATTCTTGTATCACTGAATTACAATAAGACACAGCTGCCATCAAGGTCCATCTCTTCAGATCAGATTATAATTATATCAGCCGGAGTTTCAGCTGTACTGGTTGCAGTCGCCGCTGCATGGAAACTAAAATTAAGAAAAAAGCGTTAGCGGTCGTTTTTCATCCGTGAATTTTAAACAAATCTTTACAAGGATGGACTAAAATAAAATATCACATTGATCTCAAGGTTCAGAAGGCCAAAGCAAGTTGCTGCGCAATTTAAAGAACATCTACAGGCGATGGTTCCTTGGACAAGGTTCAGAGGAGGATCGCACCATGGATCTTTCGATTACGGACGGTATTTTCTGGACCGTCTACAGTAACATGACAGCGCCATACCTCGTTGCTTTTGCCCTTCTTATCATCGGGCCCTCAGCTCCAGTTGGATATATCATTGGAATCCCGTATCTTATTGTACCGCTGGCTCAATACGCTGCAGTAGTTTATTCTAGAAGGTCATCCGATCTGAGAAATCTTACCATTAAAATTACATTTTTTGACAGGGTCATATGGGTGGCAATATCACTGCTGATCTTTTTAAGGGGATACCTTCTGCTTTCAACCCTGCTGATTTCATTTCTCACTTTCAGAATATTTTTCTCTTCTTTTTCAGGTACAACATGGACATCTTGGGTACCGGCAGCAATTGGATCTAAGAAACGAAACCTGTACTTTTCAAAGAGGAATTTTTTCCTCAGGTTCTTTTCACTTGTGGGATATGGTATATCATCTCTTGTTTTCTATTTTTTCGGAGATACAAGGGAGGCATACCTGACACTGTTTTTAGGGTCTCTCATATTTTCAACGATTTCGCTAATGGTAATGGGAAGAATTCCACCATTCAAGGCGGAAAAGGAAGATGGAACAGTCTCAGACACAACAAGAAAACTTTTTTCCTACCTTATTTTTACATTACTGACCGGAATAGGTTTGAGTGCATTTTCACCTTATCTTCAACTTTACATACTTTCTACAGACTTCCTTGCTCTTTCACCTGAAATATACACACTTGTGATAACGGTCATTGCACTGTCTGCAATTTCTTCGCAGATATACTGGGGAAGGCTGATTGAAAAGATCGGTAATCTCAGGGCAATCCTGATTTCCGGCATCGCCATTTCAATAGTACCACTGCTGACATCTTTAACGCATTCTCTGATAATTCTCTTGTTTACAGTTATCTTGCTTGGCCTTATGCAGTCAGGATTCACTCTTGCAGCATTTAATGAGCTTATCTCAAGATCAGAAAGACGCCGTATAAGCGGGGTATCAGTTTACAGTTTAGTTCAGTCGTTATCTGTTGGCACAGGCCCGGTTATAGCGAATCTTGTCTTTGATATCAATACAAAAAGCCTCGTCTCTGTTTTTATATTCTGCTTTGGGCTGATACTTCTGGGCTCAGTTTACTATTATTCTGTTCGAAACAGGGAGGAGATGGTGAAACTTAAATGAATTATTGAGCTATAGAATGGATTGAATTGGTAGACATATATTTCCTGGATTATTTGGAATCAATAAAAAAATCTGAATGCCCTATCTGCGATTCTGTTATGAAGGCAACTGAGGCCTTTTATTCGGCATTAATGTATGAATCCAATTCAAGATCAATTGAAAAATATGCCAGTTCGGGGGGTTTCTGTGCACCACATGGAGAAAAATTTATTTCGTTTGTTCAGTCAAATCCGGATTTGGGTGGAGGACTCTCTGCCATCTCACTTGTTTTGGGGCAGATAGAACTTGAAGAAGAAATCTTCAAAAAAAGCCCTTCTGGAAAGAGGTCAACACATCATTTTGAGTGTCCTGCATGCAATACCGCAAGGTTGCGTGAATCGAATTCCATTAATGACATATCGAAACTGGTCAATTCTGGCGGAATCAATTTATTCGACCTTGGCAATTCGATCTGCTTTCCCCATTATTCTAAGTTGATTGGTCTTTTGAAAATTCATCAGAGAGATGAAATGACAGCCAGGATTCATGAATATTTACAGAAATTGGAAAAGGATTTACTGCAATACAGGGCATCATATGAACATGACAGCAAAGGAGGTATTTACCTAGGCGGACTTTGGAAGAAAGCTATGACAAAATTCACAGGAAAATTTTGAGGTAACTATAGATGCGACTATTTCTTCTGAGAACCGGAGAACTTTGATTATTTAAATTTTCTTCAGGTATAAAAGGGTAAACCTAGGATTTTTTTTGATCTGACGATAATGGATTTAAACGGCTATTTTATAGGGGAATCAAGCCGTAAATCGCGAAACATTTATTTGCCATTGTTGGTTTAACAAAACGTTGTTTTATGGATGTAGAAGCACCGGCTCTGAATTCTAAGCGAAAGAAGGTCAGAAAATATGAGATTTCCAAGCTCATATATCTAACACCCGTTTTGGTCGTTCTTGCGGTGCTCAACTTTTACCCCATTGCTTACACCATTTACATATCAATGACTAATTTTAGCGGCACGCATTTTTTCCATTATGAATTTGTGGGTGCGACTAATTTTTATCTTGTTTTGACCTCGCCAGATCTTCTAACCGTTATTTTTAACAACATAATTTTTGCGGGCGGAAGCATTTTATTGATGGCATTTGCTGGCTTCGGGGTTGCAATTCTTATGTCCCAGCGAGGAATAAGAGGAAAAACATTCTTCAGAACGCTTATACTTGTTCCATGGGCTTTTCCCGCTTTCATAACTATTCTAATTTGGAAAAACCTGCTGACAAAAACATATGGAGCTGTAAACGAGGTGTTCCTGAAGCTCTTTCACATCAATCCATACTGGCTTGGTTCACCATCTCTTGCCATGCTTTCCATAATACTTGTAAACCTCTGGCTTTCACTGGCGTATTATACATTTGTTTATACAGCTGCCATACAGAGTATACCAGGTGAGCTTTACGATGCTGCAGAGATGGATGGTTATGGGGCACTTGGCAGGATAAGGAGAGTTGTTATACCTCTTTTAAGCAGGCAGATTGCGTTTATTACAATATTTGGATTCATATTTGCATGGAGTAATTTCTATATCCCGTTCCTGTTGACAGCCGGTGGCCCAGGGATTTCAACCCAAATTCTTATTACGTATTCGTATACTGAGGCATTCTCATATAACTCATATGCAATTGCCGCAGTATATTCAATAATATCAGTATTGATCTTGCTTGTTATGGTTGTGATAGTAAACCACTATTCGAAAATGATGAGTGTCTTATATTGAGGTGAAATATGCAAAGTACTGAAGAAAAGCTGGTTAAATCGGGGTTTGCAAGAAAATATGAAAATGCATACAAAATGAACAATCATTTCAAGAGAATCAGTTTATTAAAGAAACTAGTAACATATATCATACTTTCAATAATAGCAGTCTACTCAGTATTTCCAGTTTATTACGTTTTTATAACTTCCCTGAGCCCGCTTGCAACACTAACAGAAGCATCACTTTCTTCTCTGCTTCCATTTCACAGTACCCTGACACTTGCCAATTACTACAACCTGTTATTCAAGGAGCCTTTCCTGACATGGCTAAAAAACACACTCATATTTTCATTCTCCGCAACAGCAATAGGCGTCGGTCTTTCCATAACAACTGGAATAGCATTTTCCAGGTTTAATGTACCGGGTAAGAAGGCACTCTTATACATGTTGCTTATTCTTTCCATGTTTCCTTTCACAGTCATGGTGATACCTTTCTACTTCATGTTTGCGCAGTTCCACCTGCTTGATACGTACATAGGCCTGATAATCCCATATTCCGCAGGTGCAGTGATCTTCGCTTCATGGCTGATTAAGAATTATGTCGATAACATACCAAAGGACTATGAACAGGCTGCCATGCTTGATGGATATTCTAGAACCGGGGCGCTCTTTCGGGTACTGGCACCAATTGCAAAGCCAGCAATAATGCTTACAATCGTACTTGCGTTCATGGGGCCTTATACGGACTTTGCACTTGCGAATCTATTTATCACTTCAAAGGGACTGTACACAATGGCCATTGGAATGTATCTAGTATCTGAAAACACCATTTCTATTCAATATGGTGTCTATTCAGCCTTTGCAGTCCTGATGGGAATACCAATTTTCATACTGTTCTTCTTCTTCCAGAAATACATAGTAAGCGGATTCAGTCTGGTGACATACAGATGATCGAAGATCCATGCTTCGGAGATCCTATTTATGATAATTTTAGCAATGTAGTAATGAAACACGAAAGGAGAATTGATTGAATGGCTGAACTTAAAATTGAGCATGTTGTGAGGGACTTTGGAAAGGGAAAAGGCGTATTCGACATCAGCTTTACTGTTGAAAATGGAGAATTTTTTGTTATGCTTGGCCCGAGCGGTTGTGGTAAGACGACCACGTTAAGGATTATAGCAGGGCTTGAAACACTGGATTCCGGCAGGATTTTTCTTGACGACATTGAAATTACAAATTTTCCTCCAAAGGATCGTGATATGGCCATGGTCTTCCAGAACTACGCCCTCTATCCGTTTCTTAACGTCGCTGAAAACCTGGCATTTCCGCTGAAAAAAAGGAAAATGCCTAAAGCAGAGATAGAGGCAAAGGTTTCTGAAATTGCTTCAACGCTAGGTATTTCTGAGCTTTTGGACATGAAGCCAGGGCAGATCTCTGGTGGCCAGAGGCAGAGGGTCGCCCTGGGCCGTGCTCTTGTAAGGGAACCGTCAGTTTTTCTGATGGATGAACCGCTTTCAAACCTTGATGCCAAGCTCAGAACAACCATGAGAGGCGAGCTGAAGAGGATACAGAAAAGTTTTGGGATTACAACTATTTTTGTGACACACGATCAGGTGGAGGCAATGACTCTTGCCGACAAAGTTGCACTCATAAATAATGGCGTTCTTGTTCAGCTTGATTCGCCAGAGCAGGCTTACAACTACCCAAAGGACAGCTTTGTTGGTGGGTTCCTTGGAGACCCACAGATGAACATGATACCGGTTGAGGTCGTTAATCAGGATGGCCGTGTCTCAGTTAAACTGGGCAGCCAGGAGCTGACCACTCTTGACGTCAGCGGATTACAATTGCCTGCAGATACTAAAAGCATAGATGCGCTTCTCGGTATCAGACCTGAGGATGTTGAAGTCGGAGACAGCAAAGGCATAAGGGTAAAAGTCTTGATCGTTCAGGATCTTGGGAGGAGGCAGATCGAACACTTCAGGATTCTTGATTCCGGACTCGATATTATAAGGGTAATAGACGGTCAGTCAAACCTTAGCGAGGGTCAGATTACTACTATTTCACCAATCGGAAACCACTTCTACCTTTTCGACAGGGCGAGTTCTCTCAGAATATGGCCTATAACAGAACAGAAATTAGAGAAGATTGTTTGATGTTTTAAGTTTTAAAATATATCCTACCTAAAAAGAATATTTTTAAAAAAAAATCGAAAAATAATTGGGTTTCTCTATGGGAAATAAGACCCATGGGAATATTTTACCTGCGTTACACCGGCATAGTAAAGGTTTTCGTTTATCGAACTTATATAACTTACAGGTTGATAATGGGAATTTTGACCCAATACTCCCATAACAAGTTCAAACGGTATGCCTTGAACGCTTGGAAGATATCCGTTTTCCTTCAGATCCGATATCATTGCACTTTCCAGCTGGTTGGCTGCATCGGCTACAGTAACAGTTGAAGAGTTCTGTTCAAGGTTTGAAACCGCGGCAACGAAATTGCTGTAATAGTACTGAAGCAGAGGTATATTACCGTCTGATTGCGTATGCTTCTCCTGTGCGATCCAACCGCCAATCAATGTATCATTGAAGGTGTGGTTTGTAATGTATGAACCGGCTGATTTCAGCGATGGGAAGTCTCCAGCAAGCTTAAAGAGGTTCACCTGAGACTGGTTATCAACCATGGTCTCAACAAACTTAAGTGAAGCCCAGGTCTGCGCGGGTGTGATTCCACTTGCCTGTGGTGTTGATATGACATATCCTACAGATCCCCAGATCGGTGCTGGCCATTTCCCGGTAGCGTTATCAAACGGAAGCGGAGCTACACCAAGATTGCTTCCTAGGGCCTTTTCAAGCGTAGACTGTGCCCATGGCCCATCTATAAAGAATGCTGAATGTCCTGCCTCAAAGATGTCGCATTCAAGTGAGCCGGTCAAACCAGTTTCGTCAATTCCATACTTAACAGTCCAGTTCCATACAAACGAGAACGCTGAAATTGCCTGAGTTGAATTTACCTCCGGATACAGTGTTGAGTTAAATATCGACGCTCCAAACGCAGGCAGCCATGCTGCGAATCTGTATCCTGCATCAGCGCCGAGATCGTAGGGCAATCCAACATAAGGGGAACCCTTGTCTGAGATATTCTTTGCGTCCATAATCATCTGATATGTGTTATTTGGTGGATTTGGAATGAGTGCCTTATTGTAATAGAGCCCAACTCCGTTTGTGTTTACAGGCAGTCCGAATAATGCTCCATTATAAGTCCAATCTGCTATTGTTCCCTTCGTAAAGGAGTTAATATATGTCTGATTCAGGTAAGGACTTAGATTCAGTGCAACGCCTGCAAGCAAAGCTTCTGCTCCATTTTCGCAAGTATCCCTGTAGACATCGGGGGCAGTGCCAGCATGTGCAGCCGTGAGGTAGGTAGTTGACGCGATACCTACGGACGGGCTATCCTCAACTGTGATATTCGGGTATGCTGTCTCAAATGCAACTATAGACTGGTTAAATGCCTCAGACTCCCCTCCAGCGCTACCGGAGCCCCACACCGTAATAGTAACCTGATTAGAGGTTGTTGTCGTGCTGGGCTTCTTCGTAGCCACAAACAATTCGACTCCGGCAGCTGCGATAATTACAATGGCTATAACTATCACTGCAACTTTTGTCATAGTTCCACCGCCGGTCTTCTTTGGCGGTGCAGTAAATTTCTTTGGCTGATTAGGTTCGTTCGAATCCATGGGAGCAGATAACACAAAAGTCTTATTTAACTCTTTTTTATTGATCAAATTCTTACAGAAACAACTATTCCATGTTGATTTTTCCACAGTAATTCTCTCTTCTTTTACCAGGCAACATTCTAATCACGTCCGGAAAGTATTAAGTTAAATCTACCACTGCATTTATGCTCTCATGACCTTGACTGTTAATCAAAAAACAAAAAACTTATGGTGCGTCGAATTTGCTCTGCCTTTTACGGATGAAAGGGACACGTTTTATCTTTCCTGCTCAGAGAACTGTTTCAGCGAAGGAAATCTCAAATTCAAAAACAAAGGTGAAAATAAAGTATTGGAATTTTCAACAGGTTTTGGAAAATTCTCTTTCTGGATACTAAAAAATCAATATATAAGATTGGACGGGAATGGCAGGAAGATAAAGGTAAGGAAATCTATGCGCTTTGCTCCAAATGGAATAGTTCACGACACTGGCGGAAAAAAATTTATTTACCAAAATTCAGGCATTTCCCAGCTTGTTTTTATTCACAACAAAGAAAGGAAATTTGAAATATCACTTGGAAACGGGATAAGCCTTATAAGAAAGGATCTGGACGTTCCCTATGACAAATATTTTGCAGATGTATACTTTGTTAAAGGTTCCGGCGATTACAGCATAAACAGTCAGGGGGCAGTCGACCTTTTTACTATGGTACAACCCGCAGTTCATACCACTGGCGGAACGGGCATTATATATCACATATTCCCTGACAGGTTTTACAGAAGCGGTCTGCCGGATTCCAATCTTAAAAGTTTTGGGATTAGGCCCGGGCGTGGGGATTTTTATGGCGGAAATATTAGAGGTATAACGGAAAAACTTGATTATATTCATTCGCTCAACGTTGAATACCTTTACTTGAACCCTATTTTCAAGAGTCACTCAAACCACAGGTATGATGTTGACGATTATTTTGACATTGATCCACTCCTTGGAAATAAACAGGACCTGAAATTCCTCGTAGAGGAATGCCATAAAAGGGGAATAAAGGTTATATTGGACATGGTTTTCAATCACACTTCAGTATTTTTTCCGCCATTTCAGGACGTTCTCGAAAAAGGGAGAGAATCAAAATACATTGACTGGTACATATTTCACCGGGATGAATACAAAATTTTCAAAGGTCATTACGATCAGAAAGATGGTTCTAATCCACCCCCATATGAAACATTCATGGGACACGGAATGATGCCCAAACTCAACACATATAATCCGGAAGTAGTTGACTTTCTGAAGAGGGTTGTTTCTTTTTATGTTACTGAATACGATGTTGATGGGTTCAGATATGATGTTGGTCACAGCATACCGGAAAGCCTAATCGAGAAGCTGAAAGATCACACCAGTTCGCTCAAAAAGGATCTGATACATATAGGAGAAGCATGGTGTCTGAGCAGATCGCTTGTGGGCAATCGTTATTTCGACTCTCTAACAAACTACCATATTAGAAAATCAATAATTGATTACGTGCAAGCGAAGGACACTATTGAAGGATTCTATTCCCACTATCTTGAGGAGATAGTAACTTATGGTAACAGGATAGACAATATGATGAACATACTTGACTCACATGATACCGTAAGGGTACTGACCACATTGAGATCTGATGAGCACAAAATGAGACTTGCATACCTGATCCTGATGATGCTCAATGGTAAACCAACTATATATTACGGCGACGAGGTTGGCCTGCTTGGAAACAGGGACCCAGACTGTAGGCGAACATTCCCGTGGGAGAGGTTAGGCTCGGATCTTAACAGGTACTTCATTAAAATAACAGAATTCCGAGGAACAATACCTGAACTAAGGAATGGCCTTCTGTTCGTGAAAAAATCCCCGGACAATGACATTCTGGTAAAGATGGGACCGGAATGCTCAACCGTCATACTCATCCAGAGAAAAAACAGAGAAATAAGTAATATGAATGACCTACCAGGATCAGCAAAAGTTCTTCTTCATGAAGAAGGATTCACAGTCTACCGTATGGCAACGGAAAATTTAATTGAATTTGAGAACAGATTCGTTTGATGAAACAGTAATGGTGTTATTCTTTTTGTTGATGACTCCATTCCCGTCTTGAACCTTACTTATCTTTATTCCATGAAACTCGAAGATTAAATTATCCGGTAATTTGAGACCTTTAACGACTTTATTTATTGTCATAGTGAACCAGTCCTTGTCTTTTCTAAAGGAAAATTTGAATTCTGCAGATTCTGGCTCTCTTCTCCCATCATCCATATACAGGGATCCAGAGCCTTCATCGCCCATATAAACATGAAGAGTCAACTGACCATCTTTCTCAAGAGGCAATATGGAGCCAGCTTTAACAAATACAGGTATCTCGTCCTCTTTCAGTTCAATTTTAACCAATCCCTCTGCGGAACTTGAATCCCAGAAATTATACCATTTACCCGAGGGAAGCAGTATTATTGAATCCCTTTGGTTATTTGTCAGGACCGGTGCAATAAACAGATTGTCACCGAGCATAAAGACGGAATCAGCTGAGGAATCGTATGACGTGTCTAGCCACGAAGCAGGCCTGACAAGTGGATGCCCGGTGATATGTGCCTCGTAACTTAATGTATAAATATAGGGAAAAAGCGAATATCTCAAATTAAGAAACTTCCTGAAGATTTCGAGATATCTCTCTCCGAACAACCATGGTTCTCTCATCCTGGTACCCTTGGAGGAGTGCACCCTGAAAAATGGAAGAAATGTTGCCATCTGAAACCATCTTAAAAATAGCTCATCACTTGGATTGCCAGAAAAGCCCCCCACATCAACACCGGTGAATTGAATGCCTGAAAGTCCCATGTTCAGAATAGTCGCTATAGTTGAATGCATTTCCGCCCAGGTGCTTGCAGTGTCGCCAGTCCAGACAAAAGCATATCTCTGAATTCCGGCCCAACCGGAACGAGATAGAATAAATGGACGTTCATACGGCCTAATGGATAGGATCCCTTCATAACCGGCCTTAGCCATGAAAAGCCCGTATAAATTATGAACAGTTAGATGATCACCCTCACTCAAACGGGCGCTGTCAGGAAGTGAATTGTCCCCCCACAGTGTAAAAGCGGCAGGTTCATTCATGTCATGCCAGAAACCAGATATTCCTTTTTCAAAGTAGAAATTATATTTGCGCCCCCACCACCGTCTCGTTTCCGAGTTGGTGAAATCTGGAAATGCTGACATTCCGGCCCAGACAGGTGCGTACAGTATATTTCCATCCGGCGAATTGACGAAGTATTTATTTTCAACCCCTTCTCTGTACATCTCATATTCATGGTCAAATTTCACGGCTGGATCGATTATTGTTACAAGACGAACTCCATTTTCAAGGAGCTCGCCAGCAAGTTCCTTAATTCCATTGAAGGTATCAGGATTAAAGGAAAAAATCCTGTACCCATTCATATAGTCTATATCAAGATGTATTGCCGAGATGGGCAATTTGTTCCTTACAAAATTATCATAGACTGATTTCACCTCATCTGTGCCCATGTAACTGTACCTCGATTGGTGGAAGCCAAGCGACCAGGTAGGAGGTAGAGGTGGAAGCCCAGATAACATAGTATACTTCTCCGTTAATTCCCTGAGGTCACCGAGTCCGATAAAATAGTCGAGTCCGCCAGAAGCAAATCTGGTTTTTATTTCATTCCTTTCAGAATAGCACAGATCAAAATCAGCCCTTGAAGGATTGTTGTATAAAATGAAATATCCATTGTCCGCATAAATGTCAATATAGAACGGTATGGTCAGGTATAATGGGTCATCTCCCGGTCCATATAATCCATTAGCATCGTGATTCCAGATCATAGACTTTGTTCCCCTAAGGTTCATGCCCAATGCTTTTTCACCCAAACCATGAATTGCAGATTCTGAACGGATGTTTGAAACATGAACAATCTGGTACTTTCCAATCAGTGGAGGCAACTCTTTCCTGATGAATTTATCATCTTTCCAAAAAATTAGCGTGCCATCATTTTCTATGCTGATTTTCAGATTCTTTAATCCTATGTATACTGAATTCCGATCCCTCACGGAAGATACAATTTCTTCATATTCTGGGAGTTCAGATAAGAGGGTATCTACCTCGTTTTTCTTCCATGTGACATTAATGATAGAACCCTTCAGTATTTTAATTGTTAATTCAGTGTTTGAAAAACTAAAAATGAATTCGTTTCCACTTCTCTCAAAGGATTGCAGGCTCCCAGGGGGATTTAAATGATCTTCTTTTAAAGGATATTTTCGATCGTACGAATCCCGCGCAAGTGTGAATTGTAATGCATCTGTTGACGTTTCATCGCCGAACAGGTCTTCAAACAGTCTTAATCTCTTGATCAGTTCCAGTTTTTCACCTTTCAGCGGTATTGGAATTTTTTTTAAAAAACTATGCTAGTGTTTGCAAACTAATGTTCAAGGTATTTCCAAGATGTTCTGCTGCTTAAAATTATGATAATTAAGATGTCATGAAAAAAGTTTTTCTGTCCACGCCTGCATGACGGTGCAAGCGTGAGAGTCGGAGAGGCAGCTGCGGTATTCGCTGACCCGTGAGGTCGACTTTAAGATTAGCTGCCCTTCGTCTCCTCATTGTACCATGAAACAAGGGTGAATAGAAGGCTGTCGAAATGTCTCCGACTTTGATCGCCTATGTACGATTAAGGAGGTGGTTGGAATCTATGTTGTTTTGAATATACAAAAAGTAGCGTATATGTTACAACAATGAATGAAGAAGGAAATGTTTGTGAAAGCTATGATATCAAAAAGCAGAGAGTGCATTGAATGCATTCAGATCCAGATACCTGGATCTGAAACCTGAGATTGCACTTGAGGTATCAACATCGGGAAAATAT
>JAKAAI010000081.1 GCA_021797055.1 Thermoplasmata archaeon
GGAAACCCTTGACGCAAAATGATCTGACTGACAGGCTGGAGATACAGGTACGATACGCGGACATTGATTCCTATGGGCATGTGAACAATGCGATTTTTCTCTCTTATTTTGAGTTGGGCAGGATTAATTTCCTCAGGAAGCATGTTTCCAAGGAAAACATTGAAAGCATGAGCATTGTTGTGGCAAGGGTAGAAGTCGATTATCTAAGTGAAATAAAGCTTGACGATAGAGTGGTTTGTGAAACATGGATATCTGCTTTGGGGAGGACAAGCCTGGTGTTTGAATCTGTTCTGAGAAAAGAAGATAAGGAGGCTGCAAAGTCTAGAATAACAATGGTCCATCTTGATAAGCATGGGCGCCCCGAGCTGCTTCCGGAATATTATCGGGCACTGATCAATCATGTGGGAAGCATAACATAGGGTATCCAGCCGGGTATTGGAGGGGAAAAATACACTATGTCAAATAGCGACAGGTGAATAATCAGGTCGAGATAGATAGACCCTCTTGTATATGCGAGAACACCGTAGAGAATTCCCATGCTGAACATGTCCACGACGTATAGCGGTGCATAAAGTCCGGGATATCCGCCCGGCTCGAAGATGATGTAGTTCATGTATAGCAGCATGAAAAGTACCGCCTGTATAATAACTGCATATTCTCTCCTAACGTAACGGGAGAGCATGTTAAAGACAAGAAACCGGAAATTGATTTCGTCTATAATCGCAATTCCATAAAACATGTCAAATGGAGAGTACCTGTTGAATGCAAAAATACACCCCCATATGAAAAGCGCTGTAACAAAAATAGTCCAGTCCTTGCTTTCTATGTTCCTTAATGCGTTCTTAACAAGACCATGATCGCTTCCTATTGTTATGATAAGAAGCAAAGGGACAATAAACAGATAAAGGTAATATAATGTGGCACTGAGTCCCGGATGAAGCATGAATCCTAAAAAAGAGTAAAAGAGAAGGTATACAACTGCTTCAGTCAGCAGAAATAATATGAAGGTCCTTTTCCCAGCTTGCATTTACAATAAGAGATAGATTTGTGATATACCACATTATCGGTAGGCTAATGATGACCAGAATGATGGAAAGGTAAAATTGGGAAGCAAGCGTAAATGCGCTCCATACAAGAATGTTGAAGGATGTTGCATAAAGGAGGACGATTCCCGACATTGAGAACATCATTGTAATATATTCCAGAAGAACAATCCTTTCTCTTATTCTATAGGTGCTGAAAGGAATTGCTATTAATAGACCAGCGGCTAAACTGCTAAGATTCATGAGGATATAATAGACAGAAACCTCGGTTGCAAGCATGACCAGGCTCGGAAAGTACCATATTAGCAAGAGAAAGGTTGAAAGTAATATCCATATGAGAGAATGCCTTGTCGTCTTTGCGCTTCCAAGAATGCTTATCAGGTATGTTCCTATAAGAGCACCATCGACGAACATAAGGAAGTTTATGCCAAAGAAAAATGTTTCATCATGAATAAGACCCATAATTAGTCCGTATATCTCGATAAATGGTATTGAGAGTATGAAAACGTAACTTATTGCGCGAAGTGTCATCCTTCTTTTAGCAGCAGGGTCATGAAGTCTTATGAATCCTCTCCTGCGATTTAGCAGGAAAAACAGTGTCAATGTTGTCAGCAGCACAAGAACAAGGGACTCTACAAGCAATGGTATAACTATTATTGAAATCAGAAGAGCGGCAAGACTTGGCATGACTGCAGTTATGGATTCGCACTGGCAGCCCAAAACAGCTCCGGCCCCGGAAAATGCGGAACCTAATCTACCGCCACCGGAATACGATCTAAATATCCAGATATAGTTTTCAGCGATTGCAATTGATATTAATGGATAGATGAGCATTGTCGGCAGGCTGATTGTGAGGACAAGGGCCGGAGACTGGATGACGATTCCATCATAAAAAAGGAGTGGAACACCGGCTGGCTGCTCATCGCTATATATCGAGAACATGAGAATATGGGATGGTACGCCGGAATCCATTCGAATCAAGCTTGATACAACAATCATGAAGAAGAAAACAAATGAGGAGGCTGCAAGCAGTTTCATGGTGTCTTTGCCTGACCTGCGAACGTGCAACACAGCAAGAAGAGCAACAATCGCTGCCCATGGAACAAAAAGGTAGGTGCCAAACAGAAGTACGCCGAGTGCGATGTAAAATATGAAGACCGCATTTCCTGCGATCCTTGAGACACGTGGTGCCGGTATAAATATTAAGATTGGGGCAAGCAATAAGGCAACCTCAAGTCCAACAAAAACGGATCCAGTGCCGCTCCGGATAAAAGTGCCAGAGTAATTGGCAAAAACAAGGAAGATGGCAACTAGGCCGAAGAAGAGTGCCAGATATGATATATCTCGTTTTCGCAGGCCATTCATATAACTACGAACCATATAGAAATCAGGAGTATGAGAAGGTAGAAGTTGGAGAATATGAAGGCACTCTTAAACTGTGCCGGAGCATAGTGCTTTCTACGTATCGCAAGCATGCGGTACGCAAGGTATGCATCCGATATTATTGCCATTATGTAGTAGACTATGCCCACATGGAAGATTGTACTTAGTTTGAAGATGATAAAAAATAAAGGAAGAAGGGAGAAAAGTATCAGTATGACGGTATTTACCATGATCCAGGTGTAACCTGCCTCTATTCCCACCACGGATGGCAGCATTGGTATATCGGCCTTTTTGTAATCATCACTCCTGTACGACGCCAGTGACCAGAAGTGAGTCGGGGTCCACATAAAGACCAGGGCAGCAATAAACAGCCCAGTTACCGATACGTTACCGCTGACTGCTGCCCAACCAGCTAGCGCAGGAAAGCTTCCCGCAACGCCTCCGATTACAATGTTCCATGTTGTTCTTCTCTTTAGTATCACGGTGTAAAGAACAAAATAGCTTAGGAAACCGAGGAAGATGAATATTGATGTCAGATAATTTATTATGAAATATGATAGCAGCATTGATCCCAGCAAAAATATCAGGGCAATAGACGCAAGAATTTTCTTGTTTCCAGCGTTTAATATATCCTGTCGGTAGCTCGTACGGTTCATCTTTCCGTCAATATCCATATCGTAGAGATTATTCAGTATGCTGGCAGAAAAGGATGCCAGGGTGCCAGCTACCGCAAGAGGAATCAGGTATATAATTCGTGATAAAGCCAAGGGATCGGAGAGAAAGCCAGTTACCGCTACAAGTACAACAAGAAGTGTTATTCCCCCTTTGGAAACCTGCAAGAATTCAGAAAGTTTCATTGGTTTTGTTCGTCTCTGGTTTGAATGCCAAGCAAAGAGATATAGTTAACTGGGTCAGATACGGAGCTTGGCATGTATGATATTAATGCATTTGAAGAAGAATTGGTTACGTTGACTATACCAACGGCCGTCGAAGGATGGTAAAGATCCCAGTAGGTATAGTTTCCAGTTGACAAGAAAAGATAGTATCCCTGTGAGGTTTTAGCAGATGAGTTGACAGATGCAACTGAGATTGATGTGCTTGAGTTCTCGCTGTTTCCAGGGTTAATTTCCAGTACATGTGTTAGGTTATCCTCGTCAATTAAGGTGAAATTGACAAGAGTTCCCTGCGAGATAGGTATGGTGGGGTTAACTCCGCTGGACTGGCTGTAATTCCATCCGTTGAAATCAGCGTAGAGCGTTGTGTTTACCAGAGCAGTGTATATGTAAATTGTACCAAACCGGCTTGTGTTGTTGGAATTCCAGTAAACGTATTGACCTGTCTGGTTGAAGGGAATTGATACCTTACTCGTCTTGTTAGTCTCGTTTATAATCGTCGTATAGTTGGATGTATCTACCTTGGAACCGGGAGAAATCCTAAGAGCATATTTGCTTGAAGTAGTATCTTTTATCGTAAGGTTAAGTAGAGTGCTCGAAGGCAGGGCGATTGTTGGATACATGACGCCGTTTGCCGTAAGGTTGTTTTTCAGGAGATCCAGTGTCTTGCTCGAATAGTTTGCATAATGAGCGGTTGGAACAGTAACATTGACTGTTGCGTTAACGTAGATCAGGCCTACCATTGTCTCTGGGTGGACGGTGCACCAGTAAGTGTATACACCGATTGTGTCAAAATAAGCCTTCGTGGTGGAAACATGTCCTGGAATTGTAGTGATCTGCGCTGTAGAGAGCAAAGTGTCCTGATATGACGTTTCTGAAGAACCCGGATTTATGGTCAATGTGTGTGGTTCCCCATCCTCTTCTATCACGGTGAAAGTAACAACAGTGTTATTGGCAATGTATAAGGTTGGATTTACGGTTCCATGGTTGTAGTCCCAACCATTTGCATCGGCATAAATCGTGATATTTTGATAGTGCTTGACGCCCTTTGACGGGATCGGTGGCAATGAAAATGATTTCACCGTGGGAGGGTTAAGCATCAATGTAAAACCGATTGCAACCATGATCAGAACTATCGCCACAAATACTACGCCTGCCTTGTTTCCTTCCATGATTATTTTCCTCCTGATACAGCGGGAACTTTATTCAGTTCAGCGCTTTGAGAATCTGTCGGACCAGTATTCCCTTGCTCGAATGCATTGTCCGTTGATGTCGACGGTGCCTTGAGCCAACTTACAGCGATATTATAAAGGAAGATGATCTGTGCGATCCCGATAATAACTCCGCCGATTATTGAGGCATCCTGGTATCCCTGGAAGAAGCCGAAGTATCCGGCAACAGCTCGTGGCATGCCGAGAAATCCGCCTACTGACCAGGCGAACGCCATTATATATGAGCCTAATGCGGTAAGCCCAAAATGCCACCTTGCCAACGAAACATTATACTTCCTCCCTCCGGTAAAGGTCGGAAACAGCATGTAGAAGGCTGCGAACGATATTCCCATGGTTATACCGATAAATATGAAATGAAAGTGGCCTGTGACCCAATATGTTCCATGCACCTGCTCATTGAAAGGGGCAAAGGACTGCATCACACCCGTGATTCCGCCTATTATAAAATCAACGATGCCGTTGAGAACGAAAAGCATTGGAACTGTCATCCTGATGGATTTAGCTGTCCATAGAGTGGCAATAAAATTAAAAACGGTGATAGCCGACGGTATTACAACGAGAAAAGACATTGTTGTGAAGAACGTTATCCAAGCTATTCCAAGACCGGAATTCAGGAGATGATGCCCCCATACCAATTCGCTGAGTATGAGCAGAAGACCCAGCCCCCATACACCAGAATTGTAGCTGTAAACCTTTGATCCTGTGAATTTCGGAAGTATTTCATAAATTAAGCCAAAAAATGGAATAACAGCCATATAGACTATGGGATGCCCCCAGAACCAGAAAAGAATGGTAAAGAGAAGGGTGTTCGTACCAGTTATGAAGAATATTGGATTGAAATAGTCATAGAACAGCATTCCAAGCCCCACCATTAGGGGTGGAGCGGATGTGATTCCCATTATGACCGTGAATAGTATTGACCAGGTGAAAAGTGACATTTGATTAAGCTTTATATCAGGAGACCTGTCAAAAGCTATTATCTTTATTATCGAAACGGATGCGACCATGAGCCCTATGAATACCAGCTCCAAACCAAGAACTGCCAGCCAAGCAAACTCGCCACCGCCGACTTGGGTCAGTTCAAGAGAAAGTGGAGGATAGAAATACCATCTCAATGCCGCTCTTGATATAAGAATGAATAAACCGCCTGCTAGCCATATCCAGTATGCAAATGATGTGTAAACACCCATGGTGTCCTTCTTCAACTTAAGATGCGAAGGGAGGAGGTAAAAACCAAGACCAAGTGCTGCTCCCAGAGCAAACATGTAAATCATCAATGTTGCATGTTCCGTCATAAGGACGTTATACTGAGCCGCACCGATTATTGTTGGACTGGGTTCGGTCAGACTGACACGCATAAGGACACCGAATGATCCAGCTATGCAGAGGAATAGTATGCTTGTGAAAATATACCTCAGACCAATGCTTTTAGAATCATCATAAAGAAATATTTTCCAGCTTAGTTCCCTAGGCTTATCTGAGAGCTTATCTCTCACATATTCATTTGGCCTTTCGTATCCTGCTGCCTCTGCTTCTTCATGCAGGTATTCCTTAGCCGGAACTATCCTGAAATAGAAATAAAAAAGGACAATACCTATTATTCCAAGTATTATGGAAATGTAAAGCAGGTTAAGATTTGTTCCAGTAAGGCCAATAGAGGCAAGGCTAAATAAACTGCTGAAGGAAAACATCACGCCACCACGTTCATAAATCCCCTCATCTCATAATGATCGAGGCCACAGTATTCAACGCATTCAAAGTAATATGATCCGATAACAGTCGGAGTGAAACTTAAAGAGTTGTTCTGACCTGGTATCGCGTATAGTTGGATATCAAGCTTTGGGATCGACAAGTCATGTATGACGGCGAATTGCTCGGCCCCTTTTATTGAAGTTACAACCAGAACGACTGGCTTGCCTACAGTAACGTTAAAGGTATCTACGCTTTCAGTTCCGTTGCTATAAATGAAAGCCCACGACCACTGCGTTGCATCGACCCGAATAATAGTCGCATTGCTGGGATAAGTCGGATGCGCGTCCACATTCTGGGCAAGGTTTTGGTTGTGCATTGAAATATATATCACATTTCCAATTGCAGCTCCGATAAGTACTACAAGGACCCCTGCGATCCAGATAAGTTCCTTTCTGGTTTTATCGTTCATTTAAAATCATCCCATTCATATGATGAGTCACGCTTTTTAAAAACCGGGTAAGCAAGGAGAAGAATGCTGAATAAACCGGCACCTATGCCTGTCCCTATGGTAGGCGCATTAATGTAAGCGGCCTGTAGTCCAGGATTGCCACCGTAAAATGTCTGCATCCAGAGGAAAAGAAGTTCCCCAGACACGATTGCAGCTATTACGCCAATTATGAAAAACTGTATAACTAGTCTTTCACCAACACTCATTCCGTTGGTTATGAGTTCAAGTTATTTAATGGTTATTGGCCTTAGAAAAAACAGATATATTTAGCTATACGTTGATATGTGAATTAAATCCCTAAATTTTCAATCGTATATATGTAACTCCAAAAAGTGTACGTTCTAAAAATTTACAATTACAGACAGCCACGCCAGCAAAAATATATCTGAGAAAGACAGCCCCCCAGTAAATTTTTAATTTCCGTTCTATCTTATCAGTCACCATCCTGACTTTATGTTGTGTTTTTCAAAACATCATATAGAATGGAACAATAAATTGAATACTTCGGACAGAAAGAAGCGGGCACGAGGGGATTTGGACCCCTGATCTATAGCTTAGGAGGCTATTGCCCTATCCAGGCTAGGCCACGTGCCCTTCCTTGACGCAAATCAAGGTCTCTGGGCATTATAATACCGTATATAAATTTGAAAAATTCAGTTGAATAGTTCTGATTTCTATAATAATATTCTAACGCTCCATGTTGATTTATCTTGAATAAGATCCCCTTTTAGACCTTTTTCAAGTACCTGCTTGAGCGCATTAGCAGCCATTGCCTCATTGTTATACTGAAGATATACGGAATCATAGCCTACTATTGGGACGAATTGCTGTTCTGAGAGGAGATCCCTGATTTTCTCCATTGACTCAAGAAAGTTTTCCTTCTTAATGATGGTGCTACCGCCATCGATTTTGCGAACCCCCTGCTCCATTATGCTGTTATAAGTCAATGTAGATATTGACTTGCCGGCAACCATTGCACGTGCGTCCGGATAGATGAAGAATACAGCAACTAAAACAACAACAACTCCAATTATTAAACTGTCTCTAAGAAATGCATAGAGCGAAACAAGAAGGAGGATTATGCCTATTGTCAGGTACATGTTCTTCATTATGTTCAAAAGAGATTGCGTTTTCAAATTTAAAGATTGTATTTGTCAATTATTCGGC
>JAKAAI010000082.1 GCA_021797055.1 Thermoplasmata archaeon
TGCGACACTCCATTGGATAGGTGGTCCATTGACCGGTACCTATACGGGAAACAGTTCCATTCTTCAAACATGGGGAAAATTCTTTAATCTCTGGAGTGCGGTATGGTTCTATGCAGAAGCTCCACCTACAGTTAGCGTGAACGGCAACAGTGCGGTTGTCAATTCACAGAATCAATTCGTACTTACGCCGTTCTCGGATGAACAACAGGTTCAGTACCTGAATGTTTCCTACTCTCTGAGTTATCTCAAAAACTCAAATAACTGGCTCATTTATTCTGAGACCTGGCACATCACGGGATCTGGTTATATTTCATACACTGGCTCACAGGTCAGCACACTTATGGCACAGGCTTCATTGCAAGCTGCTTTTACGCACTGGAACGACATTGCCATTGAAAATGTCAGTCTGCTTGCAGATCAGTATTTGTCAAATGCGACACTCCATTGGATAGGTGGTCCATTGACCGGTACCTATACGGGAAACAGTTCCATTCTTCAAACATGGGGAAAATTCTTTAATCTCTGGAGTGCGGTATGGTTCTATGCAGAAGCTCCACCTGTAGTGAATGTATCTGGAAATTTGGCCACCGTGATCTCTAGCAACCAGTTCATAGTGACTCCATTCAGTGATCCTTTCCAGGTTCAGTATATCGATGTTTCTTACCTTTTGAATTTCGTCTTTCAGAACAATACATTCTTGATAAGCAATGAAGTATGGCATATTACTGGCAGTGGATTCATTTCGTTTGCACAGGAATCATATGAATACAATCAGATAAGTAATCTGGCTTTCAGCCACTGGAACAATATCGCTATTGAAAACACTTCCTTGGTGATGCAGGAATATGCTTCGAATGCAACTTTGCACTGGGTAAATGGTGCACTAAAAGGTAACTACACTGGCACAGCTGAAATTAATGCTACCTGGACAAACTTCTTTAATCTGTGGAACGCAGTCTGGTTCTACAGCGAAAGCCCACCATCGATAATGATAAATGGATCGATTGCAACTGTGATGACTACCATACAGTTTGTGGTGCAGAGTTCCTCTAATCTATCACAGTTTGATTACATAAATGTGACCTATACTATCCAGTATTACGACTTTGGGTTCAATCCATCTACCGGTTATACAAACTTTGAAATCGTCAACGAAATATTCGACAACACTGCACTTGGACCCATTTCTAAGGTTTGAATGTGGGATAAATCTATTTAAATGAATATCAATTTTTCATTTTTTACATTAAACACAATAAATCTTATTAGATTTCGTATGAATCATGGGACGAGATCAGTTAAATGTTCCGCAATTCGGATTCTCTATCGCGTTCATTGTGGTGGGTATTCGTAGGAACGAAAGGGGGAATAACAAGGTTGAAGATATTGAAAAGGTTGATGGAAGACCCAGGAAACATATACAGCATAAGCCAGTCATTGAACCTCAATTATCGTACTGTCGAGCATCATATCAGGTTCATGGAAAAGAACGATCTTATTGTATCCGAAGGCAATAAGTATGGACGTGTTTATTTTCCATCTCCTTTACTGATCTCCAATTACGAAAAACTTAATGAGATGCTAAAGAGGGCTGGTGTAAAGTGACGCTTGGAATTTACTGGATTGCAAATATAGTTTTACTTTCTGCTGAAGCGCTTCTACTGATAATATTAATTGGTGGTTATATAAAAACAAGGCTTTCGTCTGGTTTCAGAGCAATTACATCGATCATACTGTTTTCGATATTTTTCCTGGCCCAGTCTGCCAGCAACATATATGAATATTTTTCAATGGCATTTATCTACCCTTCCGCACTTGCAATAATGCTTCTTTTCACAAATTCAATAGGATTGGCAGCAGTTTTAAGTCTATTCTATGCTCTTTCTCGTTAATTATTTACAGTCCCTGAAGGGAGTTTAAAAGAAGCTCGATAACTTCGATCCTGTAAGTTTAATCTGGGCCATCTGTAACTAAAAAATAAGTTTCATGATATTCAGTGTGTAAAATATTGTATTTATAGATCAGAGTGCAGGAGAAGACAGTTAAGAAAACAACAACTTTTCAGATAAAAGGTAATTAGCGATTAGAAATAAAGTGTTATGAATCATAGTAACCAGAGTTATATCGTTGACGCCAAAAGGACTCCCATTGGAAAGAAGGGCGGGTGGCTTTCGCAGATCCATCCGGTTGACCTTGGTGCTTATGCCCTGAATGCTTTAATTTCTGATCATATTGAAAATCCAGATGTTATAGAAGACCTCATTATGGGCTGCGTTACTCAGATCAATCAACAGGGTCTAAATATTGCAAGGAATACAATATTATCAGCAGGTCTACCTGAAAGCATTCCAGGGGTAACCGTAGACAGGCAGTGCGGTTCATCTTTGCAGGCAATTCAATTCGCATGCCATGGGGTCGAGGCAGGATATTACGATGTGGTATTGGCAGGTGGTGTTGAGTCGATGTCGAATGTCCCCCTCTCTTCTAATATTAGTAGTGAAGCATCACCGCTTACGGCATCTATATCAAAGCGCTATTCTATGAAAAGCGGCTGGTTTTCTCAGGCAAAAGGTGCGGAATTGATTGCCAGGAAATACAATATGTCAAGATCAGATCTCGCAATTTTCAGCTATAACAGCCACATGAAAGCACACAAATCGCGAAACTGGTATAAGAACGAGATTATACCTATCACAGTTGACAACAATCAGACTATTGATACGGATCAATGTATCAGGGCAGATACAACAATTGAGAAAATTCTCTCGCTACCAGATGCTTTTCCGGGCGTTGAAATGATCAATGCAGGCAATTCTAGCCAGATTTCAGACGGAGCTAGTTTTACATTGATAACATCTGAGGAGGGTTTGAAGAAGACAGATTCGGACCCAGTAGCTAAAATAAGCAGTTTTGCCAGCATAGGCACAGATCCGGTGACAATGCTTCTCGGTCCAATTAACGCAACACACAAACTCTTAAAACGATCAGGAATGAAAATAGATGATTTTGACTGTTTTGAGATAAATGAGGCTTTCGCACCGGTCCCACTTGCATGGCAGAAAGAATTTCACGTTGATGACAGCAAGCTTAACATCTTCGGCGGAGCCATTGCAATCGGTCACCCTGTCGGTGCAACTGGTTGCAGGATCCTTACAACAATGCTGAACATAATGAAAATGAAGAGGTATCATTTAGGCCTGATAGCAATATGCGAGGGCGGTGGTATGGCTAACGCCTGTATAGTGGAAATGCTAAATTAATTACTGGCTCTCTATCGTTTCAAGAAGCATATCCTCGAGATAATCTCTTACAATTTTCCTGAGAGTTCTCCTAAGTCCCTCTGATAATGTGGCAGTTGATACACCGAGATTCTTGGCTATATCCGTAAGAGAAGACTTCCTCATCTGATCGAAAAAGCCATGGACGTATACTTCATAGAGGATCTCTCTTTCCCGGTTAGTTAGGTCCTTTGGGAAATCATGATATGTCACGCTGGGTTCAAGACCACTTTCTCTTAATCCCTTTACTATCTTTTCCATAGCTCCTGCAGACTTGGCTACTACCCTGTAAATGATCTGGTCGTCACTCACTGCCCTGCTTGAAAGCACTACAGCTCCAGATAGTGCAAGTGCATGGCATGCGGAGCAGCTATTACCTTCGGCCCATATTGCATTGGTACCTATTCTGCTCGACACAATACCTTTCTTCTGAAATGCAGTGTAAAGTTCCTCAACGTCTTCATTATATGTAATCAGGTGAGTTGTTTTATCAGGCGATATTTTCAATCTTGCAATTTTGCATCCTGGAAACCTATGTCTGGCTTCTTTTGTTATCTGGCAGTCGTTTCTCGTCAACATTATGAAGGCTTCAACGATCTTGAGCATAGTTCGTTATAATGAGAAACATTATCAACTTTAACCTTCTACTTGAAAATAGGAGAGGAGTTACCTAATGAAATTAAACAGGGAAGATCCAGTAATTGGAGTTGAATGGCTGAAGGATCATATCAGGGATTCTAATATGGTCCTGGTTGACTGCAGGTACGATCTTCAGGATAAAAATTACGGCTATAATTCTTATTTGAAAGGCCATCTGCCGAAAGCAATCTTTCTGGATCTAGAAAAGGATCTTTCTTCGAAGGACATAGAAAAAAGAGGAAGGCATCCTTTTCCACCATTAGCGAAATTCAAAGAAACCCTCGAATCTTCCGGAATAGATAGCGATTCCATTGTTATTGCCTACGACGATGATAATTCTGGAGCAGCCAGGTTCTGGTTTCTGATGCGTTATTATTCAATGGATAATGTCTTTGTTCTTAATGGTGGGATATCCGCATGGGTAAGGGGCGGGGGAATGATTACAAGAGAAATTCCTGCGAAGAGGAGGACCAGAGTGAATCTCGTTGAAAGAAAATATCTTATCGCATCAAAAGAGGAAATTGCCTCCACGAAAAATATATTCCTCATAGATGCAAGAGCACCTGAAAGGTATGATGGTAAAGTGGAACCAATAGATCCCGTTGCCGGTCACATTCCTGAGGCGCACAACATATACTGGAAGAATTTCCTTCACCCGGATAACACATACAAGGAAAAGGAGGAAGTTATGGACATGCTCAGAACAAATCAGGATAATATTGTCCTATACTGCGGCTCTGGGGTTACGTCTTGCGTTAATTATATTGCAATGCTACGTTCCGGATTAACTCCTAGATTATATCCTGGAGGCTGGAGTGAGTGGGTTACCAACGGTTGAATCACGAAGTTGGTGATATCTTAACCATAAGGTATTTCTCCAATCGATTTTTTTTCAGAATATTCTTTGAACATTCAAGAATTATAGCGGCATATCTTTAACTGAAATCTTTTTTGTGAGTTATGCAGATCCTATCAGCATGAATATGTTGTAATACATATGGATGAAAAGTAAAAAAACAAAAAGCATCTGGATCGCTGAACAATGCAGTCTGAAATTTAGACACCAGAATCCGTTTTAATAATGGAACAGGATAACACTTCGAATGGAACTTGAATTTAACAATGTAAGTTTGGCCTATTCGAAGAGTATGCATAATGTTCTTTCGAATGTAAATCTCCATGTTGATTCTGAAAAAATTGCAATAGTCGGTTCCAACGGATCCGGCAAAACGACATTAATTAAAGGCATAATGGGCCTTGCAGATACAACAAAAGGCGAGATAAGATTATTTGGCACCGAACTCAAAAATATGGGTAGAATGACCGGCATCTCATGCAATCTTGACACCATTTACCGTCTCCTTGATCTGACTGTGAAAAAAAAGGTGGAGTTGTACTGTTTGATAGGTGGCATAGATCCTGATAGGATCTTCAAACACATTGAGAGTTATGAACTAACGGAAATTCTTACAAAAAAGACAAGGGAACTAAGTACTGGACAGAATAAAGCATTCTGCAACATCATGGCACTGGAGCTGGGGTATAAGTTGGCTCTGCTTGATGAACCTTTCGAGAGTCTAGATGTGCGCAGGCGGCTCATGATGGTGAATGACCTGAAAAACTTTCAAGGCAGTTTGATGATAAATACCCACGATTTCGGAACATTGAAGTCTCTTCCAAACTGGGGACTTTACCTAATAATTGAGGGCAATTTGTACGGCAAGTTCAGTTCGAACGACATAAACAGATTATACCTGACGAAGGGAGAAGTTCCATCAGCACTTACAACTATTCGAACATCATATGGTACTTTTTGCGTTACACTGGATAATGGAGACACACCTCTCTTATCTTCAACCGACCTGGTAAATTCAATACAGGATGTGGTTCAATGATTGCCAAATATTATTTTCGTTCATTGGTGACTAACAAATTTCTATGGTTCTGGGGAGGGTTCTTCTCTTTTATGTGGGCGGTATTAGGTGCATTTGTCATGGATAAATCTTTCCTAACACCGTTAACTGCTATGCCAATCACATCATCTTGGTATGCAATAATAGCCCTAATTTCATTTTCCTCAGTTTCAGTGACATTGGCCATTTCAATCGCATGGTCGACAAATGCACTGATTTTCTCGTTTAAATATACAAAACTTTCGAGGACAAGATACCTCATCGATATGCTAATAGCGTGGGGTTTTGTCTCCGTGTTTCTTGTAATAATAGGGATTATTTTTACAGCATCCATGTTCTATCTTTCTTCAAATGTTGATGTATTTCCAACGTATCTGTCGTTTTTGAAAACATTTGGAATCGCTATACTTGTTAGCGTGTTCTTCATGTTAATAGCTGTATTGCTTGTTCTGGTGGTAATCTCTTACTCCAACGTAAAGATAATACAATTTCTATCTTTTGTACCGATGATTCTAGTTTTTTCATTAAGCTACCTGATGATCTACTATTCCCCTCCTAAACTTTTAATGTACATATCGCCTTGGAATTCTGGACCAAGTCTTATCCAGGCTGCATTTGCCAACCAACATCCGATAAACAGTTTTTCTTCTTCTCATCCAGAAAACCTAAGCTGGCCCCTACTCTTGATAAGTCTCCTTATGTGGGAAATGATTCTATTCGCAATAGATATTTATATTTTTAGAAGAATTAAGCCACAGGATATAGAGGCAATGAGGCAGTTATGATCCCTGAAAATGAAAAATATCTAAAAGAAAGTAGAACCATTATAGAGAAAATCTTTGACTTCGAAGCCTATATCTTTAGACGTGCATTTGGCCTATATTACCTCGGCTGGGCCGTGGCGTTCTTCCTCTACACAATACCTGGTTTCGATTATCATATATTTTCAAGCAACGTATGGATTCTCCCGGTATTCTATATCTTGAGTTCGCTAATTGTTATGTTCGCCACTGGATATATCATCCGAAAAGCCTTTAAAATATCCAAGGTTTTTAAACAGGAGCAGACCTGGAGGATTTGGAGTATCTTTTTACTTTTCTATTTTTTGATTATATCTATTATCATTATCTTATCGATCACTGGATTTGTAAGCTATTTCGCTCTCTTTTATGTGATTCTTGCACTATTCGTCCCGAGTGCGATCATTAACACAAAGAAAAAGAGCATGACGAAATTTTATGCAGAGACCTGGGTAGCTTTAATCAGTTTTATCGCCGCATGCATGGCCAGCATTGCTGCTATTGAATACAGGATTTATTCTATTCTAACTTTTACATGGATATTAGCAGCTATCTTTTGGTTTGGTTGTGGAATAGCAGGAATATACAGCGCCTATTTCCAGAGTGTGGTTATCACAGATGACGAATGAATCGGATTCTTTGAAGCGACTGTCCTTGATCTTCAATGATAAGGTTCTTAAATCATCCTCACGCCTTCTCATTCTCTTATCATTATCAATCAATAGAAAGCTTAGTTTTACTGAATTATCCAAACTAACAGGACTCGCAAAGGGAAGTTTAGGTAATCACCTTATGAAATTGAGTTCGTCGGGGTATATAACAATAAATGAGCATTCTTTCTTCTCATCAAAAAGGATAACTATCAAGATTACTGAAAAAGGTTTTGAAACAATTAAAAACCCTAACTCCTCAGAATTTTGGGGAATAACTTTATCCCAATCACCTCTTCTATTTCCCCTGCCTTCTTTGTAATTTCTGACAGCACTTTACGGACCCCCATATA
>JAKAAI010000083.1 GCA_021797055.1 Thermoplasmata archaeon
CCTCCAAGACAAAAGGACGAGGACATAATAGAAGGTGATTCTACAGGCACTTCTATGCAGGTGTCTAAGCAATACCCTCCAGCTACGAAATCAGAAAAAACATGTCCTTCGTGCGGCGAACCTGTCAAACCGGGAATGAAATTCTGTCCTTCATGCGGTGAACCACTCAAATAAAGGTTTATTCTTTCTGCTGCGCCGCATCATCCTGCGTCTTTGCCTCTTCAACAGGAGTTTCCTCTTTTGTATCAGGAGCAGGCTCCTGTTCAAGTGTTGTCTTGGGTTCCTCTACCTTTGCCTCTGTCTTCATAGATTTCTTCTTCTTCGAATTATAATGTAAAATAACGCCCAGAATTATCAGAACAAGTGCGCCAACGGGGATATAGAAATAGACAGCAAAGAATCTGTCAAAAGCGTGGCTGAATTCATAGGCAGCTGCTACAATTCCATCGGCAATTGCTATTATAAGAAATATCACAAATACGCCAATTCCTATTATTGTCAGGATCGGAAGCCTGAAAAATCTCCTTGCTAAGGTTGGCTTCATATTTTCATCTTTGTTCGGCATCAGCATAGTATAGAATGGATGCTATAAACTGTTTCCTTATGAATAGAATTAGAATAAAAAGACCATAATACTTTTACGATATTGCATGGAACGTAAAAATGCAATACTTCAGTACAGATGTGGCTGACAATAGAAGCGAACTTAAATATCTATAAACAATAACGGCGTGTGTTAAAAACCGGCGCCGAGGCGTTGGGTTCTCCAGGCATTGATCCAAGATGGGCGAGGGGTGACAAAGACGGGATTGGAACTGCTTACAGATCATCATCCCGTGTGTGGTTTTCTATCTGGAACGGCATCCTTACCGAGGTTTATTATCCACATGTTGACAAACCACAGATACGTGAATTGATCTTTTCATTCACAGATGGCTCAACTTTCTTCATAGATGAATCCTCCCTGAACCATAGAATCGAAAGAATAACTGAATATTCGCCTTCTTACAGGATAATTTCTGAGGACCAGAATCGGAGATTTACACTGATAAAGGAGATCATTACAGACAATTATGCACCATCAGTAATTATAAACGTCAAAATACTGCATGGAGAGAACTGGAACGATGCAATCTCAAGTTATTTCACAATTTATCCACATATTGATGGGGAGGGGAAGAACAATCATGGTTACATCCTGCACAGGAATTTTGACAGGATATTCATCGCTGAAAGAAATGGCACATACATGGCTGTGAAGGCAAGCAGCCAGTTCGTAAAGTCCTCGGTTGGATATGTAGGGAGAAGTGACGGCTTTACAGATTTGAAGGAGACATTCAATTTGAGCAGGGAATTTGATAATGCCTCCTCCGGGAATATTGCATTCACTGCAAAGGTTCTTTTGCAGCAGGAAACCGGGACAAACATAATATTATCATTCGGCAATAGCCAGCCAACCGCGTTATCGAGATTATATCAATCACTATCTGTGCCATTTGATTTCCACCTTGAAAGGTTCACGGCATCCTGGAAAAGGAAGCTCGAATCCATACTGGATCTCGGAAAACATTCTAAGGATGGAGGAAATCTTTACAGGATGTCATACAGCCTCATAATGTCTCATGAAGACAAGACACATGAAGGCGGCATCATTGCTTCGTTATCCATACCTTGGGGTGAGCTATCTGATGACAGCAACAAAGGCGGCTATCACCTGGTATGGAGCCGGGATCTTGTAAACGCAGCAACCGGGCTTTTGGCAGCAGGCGATCTTGAAACGCCTCTGAGATCCCTTATCTATCTTAGTGCAAATCAGCGTGAGGATGGGAGTTTTCCCCAGAACTTCTGGGTAAGCGGTGAACCTTACTGGAATGCAGTCCAGCTGGACCAAACAGCCTACCCGATAATACTTGCCTATCAGCTTTCGAAACTTAATGCACTAAAATTATTCGATGCCAGACCACTTGTATACAAGGCAGTTTCATTTTTGATCAAAACCGGACCGGTTACACAGCAGGACAGGTGGGAGGAGAACTCAGGTTATTCTCCGGCCACTATCGCTGCAAATATTGCCGGACTTGTATGTGCAGCCTATTTTGCGGAAATTGACAACCGTTTTGACTTAAGGGATCTTTTTCTGTCGTTCGCAGATTTCCTTGAAAGAAATATCGAGAAATGGACTGTAACGAAGGATAGCCAGATCTGTCCGGATATAAAGGAACATTACGTCCGGATAAACCCTGCAGATTTCGATTCACCTGACCCAGACGAGCATCTTGACGGGAAACTTCTGTTGATCAAGAATGTCCCGTCAGATAAACCAAATACATTTCCTGCCAATTACATTGTCAGCACTGGGTTCCTTCTCCTTGTGCGGTATGGGATCAGGAGTGCTGATGACCCGTTAATTCTAAAAAGCGTTGAGGCGGTTGATAGAACCCTGAAGACGGACACTCCTTATGGCCCTGTCTGGCATCGTTATAATGAGGATGGGTATGGGCAGAATGCTGATGGATCAGGTTTCCAGGGAACCGGAGTAGGAAGAGGCTGGCCGTTGCTCACTGGAGAAAGGGCACATTACGAACTTGCAGCCGGACATGATGTCTCATCATTTGTGGAAGCAATGGAAAGACTGGCATCTGATACGCTAATGCTTCCTGAACAGGTCTGGGACCGCGAGGACATCCCAGAAAAGCATCTTTTTCTTGGAAGAAAGACAGGATCCGCCACCCCTCTGGTCTGGGCCCATTCTGAATATATAAAACTTTTAAGATCGATATCTGATAATAAGGTATTTGATGAAATTGAAGAGGTAAAATCCAGATATATTGCGAACAGAAATTCTCTCTTCACACATGAGATCTGGAAGATGAACAGGCAGGTCAAGCAGGTTGAGCAGGGCAGGCCTTTAAGATTCATTCTTGACAGACCTTTCCATTTAATTGGGAATCTTGACCAGGATCACAAAATCAGATTTGACAATTGCAGAGATACCGGAATCGGTCTGTATTTTATGGATATATATGACGGTAATTTGAGTGGGAAGACTGTTACTTTTAAGATATACTGGCTTGACACTTCACAGGAAGACTATTCGCAGTTTGACATAAAATTTCTATAATTTGTTTACTTGAGCAGGGAATATTTAAGAGAAACATCTCTCCAGGAGGCAGGATCTATGTTGAACTCCTTGCATATCTGAGGCACTTCGACACCTTCCTTGATCATTTTTCTTATTTTTCTTACATCCCAGTAAGAAAGCTCAGGCATAACCATGCACTCACCTATAAGAAGAAAAACATCGATGCTTATATTCTTTATGTTATTCGTTTTCCTGACATATTAGATAATTTATGATCTTTAACGCAGCCTCCGGATTTTATTTAATCATAAGGACACCATCTCCAGTAAACGTACTTAAACTCCAGCAAGCAAATGCATGAGGCGGTAAGTATTCAATGGCCGAAATTGGGTAAATTGGAATGAGCTTTAACTATGATTTATATTTACGCAATATTCTGCAGACTAACCAACAGAATAGGCTGTTAAAGAATACTGAATAGATTCTTATAAGATATTTTATATAATCAGGACGCTTACTTTTACTAATGAGATTTTACCCCACAAATAGAGCGATAGTTCTAACCTTACTTATCGTGGTGATAATGCTCTTTTCGTCCGTATTCGCCGTTGGAAATATGTTTAGCACTCAGCAGAGTATAGGAAATTCAAATCCAGTCGGAAGGGTATCTATAGGCATGGAAAACAATGTTGTTTTTCAACTGGATCAAGAGCGTTTTATTTCATTTCCAGTCGCACCATTGAGTGTTGATAAAAGCATTTCAAAAGCTTATAACGGCTCAATATCTATCTTGATTACCTTTTCTCTCACCAATCAGAGCAGGTTAAACTCCTTGCTTTCCAATCTTACGAATCCAGAAAGTTCTGATTATCATAAATATATCACAAGATCGGAATTTGCAGCAAATTTCTCAGTCTCACCTAATTTATACGGTCAAGCCGAAAGTTATCTTTCACAGTATCCAGGTCTTAAAGTAAGGACTTATGCTGACAGAGTTTCTGTTGAAGTCACTGGACCGGCAAGGGATATCGGGGATCTCTTCAATACAAGCATAGTTACCAATGGAAGCAAAGGCTCATCATATTTTGCAGATTCCACACCAAAACTGCCAGAATCCCTTGCACCATATGTTTCAGATGTCACTGGTTTGTCAGATGCTCCCATGCCCTTGCAGTACAACACGGCAAACAAAAAGGTTCAATTGTCTCAGACCAAATATAAGTTAACCGACAATACGTACCCGCAGCCAGTCAATAGCTCTGGAGCCCAGTATATCTATGGATCAGATTTGCAGGTTGCATACGATGAACAATCTCTTTTGAATATAACATATCCTACCAGTGAGGTAATTGCAACTATTCTCTGGGCTGGCACAAACAGTTCTGGAACTCCGGTTGGTGCTTTTGATCCATCAGACATATATGCTTATTACAATGCAACGCTTCCATCATACGAGCCTCACGCAAAAGTCTATGGAGTTCCGATTAACGGTGCTGTTAAACCTGGACTATCTGCTACCTATGACACAACCGGTGCTAATGAGGAGAACACACTGGATCTAGAAATGGTAGGAAGTACTGCACCAGGGGCGAACATTTATAACGTATATGGCCCTAATTCAACCTATCTAAGCATAGACTCCGCATTTGCATTTATACTGAATCCAAATTCCACTTACAAGGCGCTCGATAACGTTTCTGTCATAACAAACTCATGGGGTGGCACGGATTCCAATAATACATCTTGGTTTGAGTATCTTCAGGAGGCACAGGCTCGAGGCATAAGCGTTCTGGCCAGCAGCGGTGATTCATGTGACAACACTGCAAGCTCAAAATACGTTGGCTCAACAGTAGAATTTCCGTCGGCTATGGCATATGACAATTTTGGAGTCACGGCTGTAGGGGGCGACACACTTACCCTTGCTTCCAACCTTCATATATTAAACGAGACTGCATGGTACGAAACCAGCTCATATACCAGCGGACACCCAGTTGGCAGTACAGGTGGGATAAGCACCGTGTTCCAGGAACCCATTTGGCAGATTGACACAGAAGCGAATAATTTAATAAACGGCCAGGGTCGTGGTGTTCCAGATATTTCCGCAATCGCCAACAACACAATTGTATATATCACAATAGATGGTACCAGTTATTATGGGAACCCATATTACTATGTATTTTTGGGAACAAGTGTGGCTTCCCCTGTTGAGGCTGGGATAATAGCGGAAATAAACGCCGTCCTGAACCATTACAACCAGTCAAATCTTGGTTATCTGAATCCTCTTCTCTACTCGCTTGGAAACAGTCAGATCACCACTATGAAAACTACAACCTATACTGGATTCATACAGACAGGAAAGTATAACTCGACCTTGCCAGTTCTTCCTTTCTATAATGTGATGTACGGGCGTAATAATCTATATAGTGCAACTTATGGATATAATCTTGTAACTGGCTGGGGATCAATCGACGCATACAACTTGTCAATGTATGTCCTGAATGTAAACAGGAGCCTTTCGTCTGTTGGATTGAAGGGCGTTTCGGACAATCTTCACCTTACCGGTTTAAATGTGACTTCATACTTTTATAATTCTACTTCTGGTACCTATAATATAGTGAATACTGCTTACAACGCATCAATCCAGCAAAACCTGTTTCTGGCTGACCAGTTCGGGGCGCCCATTTACTGGATTCAGAACGTTGTTTACATTAGCGGATCACAATCTTCAGGATGGAATGTAAATTACACTGGATGGGTGGTTTTTCCATTTTACGGACAGTATCCAACTCAGACAGTTTATGAGTATAATTTCCCCCTTGGAGAAACAATATTCATGCCACATAATTTTGACATTAAGACTTGGGTTAGCAATTTAACTGAACCAATGCAGCAAACCATCAATTTTGAAATAAACTCACATATTATCAGCCTTCCTGTACCAGGGGCAGCATACATTATCGATGCCAATAACTATACATATTCGTGGCAGGGACATACATATTACAATGGCCCTTATCCGGATAACCCGTTTCATGGTGGATTGAATCCGCAATTTGGTATGGTAGGAGGACCCTCTTGTGGTTTAGGAGTCTTTGGGACGCCAACAGCAGGTTCAGTTTCCGCATACGTTGAACCGCTTGATATGAACAGTTACATCCCGGCGACGACAAATGTCTTCAACGAAAGCATTGATGAAACCGGCGAAGCAGCTTATTCACTTGGTTTCACAAATATTAATCAAAGCACATGGACGATATCAGTAAACAGGGGCAGTCAACTCCAGGGGATAGTAGACTGTGCACCGGGTGAGTATTCTCAGATATTTCAGGAGAATGGCATCCCTGCAGGGACATCATGGAGTGTTAATATAAGTGGCACTGTATATACAACCACATCAAACCAGATAGTCGTACCTCTTGTCAATGGGTCCTATTTTGCTACCTTTAGTATGCCATCAGGATTCTTTGCATCTCCGTCTAAATATATATTCACTGTGGGTGGGCACTCAACTGATTTTATTGTGATCTATTCTTACTCAAGCAATGAAACTTACATAAAACCTGTGTCGACCATATATCCGGTTAACAGCCAGATACTCCCCGGGTACACATTTAATATCACATATTTCGGCCAGAGCCTGTTATCACTCGGTATGGCTTACGATAATAATAGTGGAATGCTGTTTATACCTGAATACTCTAGTTTAACTGGCAGAAATGGAATATATGTCTATAACACGCTAACATCCCAGTTCGTAGGAATAATAACGATACCATCGTATGATGCAATATATAATCCTTCTACAGGATATATCTATGCTTTATCTGTAAATGGTAATATTTCAGAGATTAATCCTTCGACTTTTGCAATACAAAAGAACCTGACCCTTACAGAATCAATATCTAATCATTCCCTTCTTCAGGAGGAGGGGGGCAATTTATATGCACTTAGCATGAATGGCTACATAAGCCAGATTGATGCTTGCTCGATGACGATTGTGAATACGGTAGACGCTCTGCCAGGTGGCTTTGCTTCGGTGTTTTCATTGTTCTTCACGGCATACGGTGGAAATGCGTACATAGCAAACCTTAATGGAAATGACCTTATGATAGTAAACCTTACAACTTCTGCAATAACAGACTTGCATCTGCCGGTAAATTATAATCCCATTTCTGTAACTACGTACTATCGCTCTGAGTTACTTATAAGCGGAAAAAATTACTCTGATCAGCTCTATAATCTATCATCCGGTTCGTTATCCACTGGCCCGAATGTTTCTGGAGTCGCCACGTCCTCTGTCTATGATCAAATCTCACATACTGTATTTTTGTTCTCATCATCATATAATCTGGACAGCTTAGGAAATATAACTGATGTTAACCCGGTTACCGGAAGCATAATCTCGGCGATACCCGGGTTTTTGTTGATACTTTCGCCAATATTCAATTTATCTAACCAAAATATCTATGCCGATTTTGCATTTGGAACTGTTTTGGCCTATTCTGTTCAGCACTATT